>NC_015730.1:0-322083 GCF_000154785.2 Roseobacter litoralis Och 149 | reverse complement strand
CCGTCCATATCCTCGATGAAGGGGATAAAGGAGAAATCGAAGGTGCCGCCTGCGGCATCGATCACCGCCTCATTTCCGCGAGGAAAGGCCAAAACAAACGCTTCGTTGTTGACCGGGTCGACATCAACATCGACCGTTACATCAACATTCAGATCGCTTGTCGTAACCGTGTTTCCATCTCTGGTGGTCAGCGCGAAATTCAGATCAGCGCCAAAGAAGTTGCCGTCATCCGTGAACGGATCCCCATTGGCACGATCCACGTCATAATCTTCGTAAAGTGCTGGATAAACAGCAACGGACCCGGCGAAATCGGTCACATCAGGCAAGAAGACGATGGTCAGTTCGCCGGTATTCGCATTGTAGGTGGCCGTGTCGATCTTGTCGAATTCAGCCTGCGCGATTGCACCAGTGCCCGTGATGTCAAAGAACATCGACTGGTTCAGTGTCACGTTCTGCGTGGTTTCCGCCACGCCAATCCAGGACGACGGAATGTTCGATACCACGATTTCGGTCAGCTCTTCGGAGCCATCCGTGTCGGGCGTCAGCGCGCTGAGCCGCAGGAACGCCTGAACCTGACCCTCGCCCGTGCTGTCGTTGGTGCTTTCGATCAAGGTCAGTGTCGTTGTGTCCTCAACCGTCGGGTTAGCCCTTGTGGCCACGGCGCCAACTTCATCCGTGCCCGCTGCGACGACGAAATCAGTATCCACGACAAACACACCCGCATCCAGCGTGGCTTCGGTCACGGGGCGGACGGTCACAACGGTCGAGAACGCCGCGCTGCCGAAGTTGTCGACAAAATCGATCTCTTCGTCGCCCGTTTCGGTCTCTTTCCAGAAGACTTCGCCTTGTGTGGTCAAAACACCGGAGAATTTCTGCGGCACACTATAGCGCAACCCGGTAATGGCCGAGGCAAAGTCTGCATCGCTCACCCCGGCAGGTCGGGTGAGAGCGATGCTGATTTCATTGTCACCGGGAACAGGGTCCGTGCGGGCCACGTCCACAAAGCTGTCGCGCCCGCGGAAGTTCAACACCAGATCGCTGAGGCTTGCCGGATCAAACGTATCGCTCAATGTATCCACGGTGACGGTGAAAATGACGGCGGTAAAGCTTTCCGAGCCATCGGTATCTTGCAGCTCAAGCCGCGTGATACCCGCATCGACAACACGGCGGTTGCCGAGGTTTTCGTTTGTATTGCGGTTCCGCGTCTGCAGGTTGATCTCGTCAACCACAGCGTCAAGGTTGACATCAACACCATCGCGCGCCGTGGCGGTATCGCTTGGCAGCCCGGCAGCGGTATCAATCGACGTGACCGTGGCCAAAAGATCACCGCCCGTCAGGGTTTCCACATCTTGATCCTGATCGCTGAGCGGGATCATCTGAAGCTGCGCGTTGAACGCCACGACGTTCGGGTTCAGGGTGATCGTCAGCGTCGTGCCCACCACATCGGCGCTGGCCACATCGCCACCACCGGATGCAAAACGCGACGCATCGACGGCACCATCCCCTGCGGTGAGCCATCCGGCTGGCACGTTTTCAATCACGATTTGCTGTAGCGCTTCGGACCCATCCTGATCCGGGGTGGTGGCATCAATCTGCAACAGGAAACCGTCGTCAGAGGTTCTGTTCGTATCCTCGCCTGCGTCTTCCTTGACAGAAAACGCATCGGGGCCGATCGCCGTGACAAAGGCACCCGGCACCACTGTCAGGACAATTTCGGGTTCGGCCACGGGGGTGACCTCAACGGTTGTCGAAACGCTCTCTCCTGCGGGGCCGGTTTCATTCGTCACAACCGTTGTTGTCAGGTCAATCACACCGGAAAAATGCTCTGGAAAACGCACAATCGACAGACCTGAAAGGTCGCTCAACGTGGTGCCCGTCCAGACATTGGAGGTGGCCGTCAGAAGCGTGCCATCAGACAATTCGACGGGGCCATTCGTTGGCAGCCCCGTGAAAGTCACGGACAGCGCGGTCAGCGTTTCGGACCCATCCTGATCGGTAATCGCCGCCGTAAGGCCAAGATCAATCGGCGTACCGAGGTCTTCGATCACAACGGAATCGACACCTGCGATGAACACATCCGCCTCTGGCGTGACCTCGATCGTGATTGCCTGCGCTAGATTGCCTGTCCCCGGTGCAGGCGTCGTTTCACCGTTCAGAATGGCCTCATCGGTGATAAAATTCAGCGTGCCGGTAATCGCGCCCTCGGGGCGTTGGGTCGAGAAATCATCCGGCAGGCGCAACACCACCGCTTCGAATTCAGCTAGAGACGAGACCTCGAAATTAGCAGAACCCGGTGTGCCAAAAGGCGCAAAAGTGGCCCCGCCATCGAGGGAAATCTGCGAATCCACTGGCAGGTCGGCCAGCGTAATGATCACACGGCTGATTTCTTCTGACCCGTCCGCATCTGTTGGGCTGGCCGTCAGCACATCCGCCAAACGCACATCCTGCGGTGTTTGCACCGTCCCGTCCAAATCAATCGCACCCGGCGCATCGTTTTCACTCAGGGTCACTGTCCCCGTGCCGATCAGCTGCAAATCGCCCTCGGCGGAGACGGTGACATCAAATGTCTCGTTCGCTGAACCAAATTCATCCGTTGTTGCGATGACGGTGCCCGTCAGCGTCGTTGCAGGCGATTGGGTTGAGAAATCGGCAGGCAGCCGAATGACAAGCGCGTCATATTCCGCAAGCGTGCCGACGAAGTTCAGATCAAAGCTTGCTGTCTGAAAGGTCACGCCATCTCTTGAAAACTCCGTGCCTGTGGGCAGCGCATTGAAGGTGACATTGACCAGTTGAACGGATTCCGACCCATCCGCATCCGTGGCGATGGGGTCAAGATAATCAGAAGGCTTGAAATCAATCGGCGCATCTGTTTCAGCAAAATCGGCCGTCCCGATCCGGTCAATCTGTACATCGCCTTCGGGTTGGATCGTGACGTCGATTGACGCTGTGACCGGGGCGTTCAGAATACCATTCTGGATGCTGACCACTACCAATTCCGCTTGCAGGGGCAGGTTCGGGTTTTCTGATGAAAAGTCCGTAGGAAAGGTCAGGGTTATGTCTGCCGGATCGACAAGAGGTTCGGCCGTTGAATCAAACACAAAGGTAAATAACCCGGACCCGTCAGGGGTGAACGTGCCAACAGGCTGGCCTGCGCCATCGAGCGCTACCATCCCCGCAGGCAAATCCGGCAGGGTGAAAACCAGTGAAGACAGGGTTTCATTCGCTGGGTTGATTGTCAGATTGATGAAGTCGGAAAACAGCACGGAAACCGGGCTATCGGTTTCCGTGGCAACGATTTCACCGCTGATATTGATGTCAGGTGTCGGTGTGATGACGATTGCGGTCGGGCTGCTTTCGACGCCTTCCAGCGTTGTCACAGTAACATTCGCCAATGTGGTGCCCGCGTAATCGCCCGGGAAATCAATTTCAAGGTTGCGCGCGTCGTCGACCGTGCCGGTCCAGTTTGTCCCGG
Source organism: Roseobacter litoralis Och 149 (assembly GCF_000154785.2). Classification (NCBI taxonomy): domain Bacteria; kingdom Pseudomonadati; phylum Pseudomonadota; class Alphaproteobacteria; order Rhodobacterales; family Roseobacteraceae; genus Roseobacter; species Roseobacter litoralis. The sequence goes on along the minus strand of NC_015730.1, from coordinate 318,611 downwards.
TCAATGTGCCGGTGGTAAGGCTTGCGCCCGGTGGCAGATCGGTAAACTCAATCGTTACCTCAGCGCTGAAGGGGGAGCCCGCCACATCCGTTTCGGACCCGTCATTGTCCGTGATGTCGATCAGGATATTCAGCGGGACCCGCACGCCAATGCTGCTGTTTTGGACGCCGGCGTCTTCTTCGGCAGTGATCTCTAGCGCGAGCGTGAGGTCGATATCCTCGACAAAATCCACGTTGACAAAAGACTGTGCGGTGGCTTGCCCGCCTTCGTCCGTCTGGGCGGTCGCGCTGACCGCAATCGACTGGGTCATGCCTGCGATCAAATCGGAGCGGTTGGCGGTTGAAAAATCGATCGGCAGACTGATGGTCGCGGCATCGAACGCGGCCTGAATATTACCGCTGTCAAAGACAGCCGTCAGCGTTTGCGTGCCGTCAACAGGCGATGTCGCAAGCGATACACTAGATCCGAATCCAGACACATTCGCCAGCGTGAAATCAATCGCGGGCAGCCCGGTAATCTCGACCGAGACGGACGACAGAGATTCCGAACCATCGTTGTCAGTGACCTTTAGGTCCAGCACATCGCCCAACGTAAAGCTTTGCAGGGATTCTTCTTCGGTCAGGGTCGGGATGACAATCGGGTCAATCTGCACATCACCTTCCGGGGTGATCCTGAGTTCGACGTTGACCGGGCCCGCGTTGCCTTCGTTCGAAACACCCGAAATTGTGCCTTCAATAACGCCGCTCGCCAGCGGGGAGCTTTCGGTCGAATAGTCTTCGGGAAAGACCAGCCGCAGCTGGTTGTATTCACTCGGGGACCCGGTAAACGTGAATGTTCCACCCGCGACAGCATCGTAGGTAAACGTTCCCGGTGCCAAGTTCTGCACGATCACCCCGGCGGGCAAATCATCGAGGGTCAGTGAAATGGTTTGCAGCGTTTCAACAGGCAGGGACCCATCCGTATCCGACACCGAAACCAGCCAACCCACCAACGGGTCTGACGGGTTGATGACAACAGGCGCATCCGTTTCCGCCGCGACAATCGGCGAAACGTTGATATCAACGTCACCCGCCGGGGCCACAACGAAAGTCTGCGTTGCTGTCTCGCTGCCCTCAGGATTGGTGGCCGTAATCACCGAAGAGAAGGTACCAGAGTAATCGCCCGGCAAATGAAAAGTGAGCGCATTTGCCTGCGCCATCGTGCCGGTCCAGGTTGATGTCGCGGGGTCAAAAGAACCGTTGAAAGGACCGGTGATAGGACCGGTGTTATAACCGGTGAAGAATTCGTTCTCTGTACGCGCGGGCAGGTCAATAAAGACAATCTCCACGACAGTCGCGTCTTCCGAGCCGTCGATATCCTCGACAAAGATGCGGTCGGTGATCGCATTGGGGGTCGGGTCAATCGTCACACCGCCGCCGTCGGCACCATTCCCGTCTTCGACTGCATTGATGGTTGGCGGCAGATCAATCACGATATCCGGTGTTGCATCCACAATCAGGTTCATCGGGCGGATTTCGTTGCCGCCCTCATCTGTTGTCGCCTGCACCGTCGCGGTGATCGTGTTGCCCGGATTGGTGGTCGAATAGTCGGCCGGAAGCTCGACCAAAATCTGCTCATACTCGGCCAATGTGCCCGAAAACGAATAGGTGCCCGAAACGGCGGTGTAATTTGCACCCCCATCGGTGGAAACACGTGCACCCGCAGGCAGGCCGCTCAAATCCACAGAAACGGACAATACGGATTCCGATCCATCCGCATCTGTTGACTGCGGCGTGAGGCCATCGTTCAGCCTGAAAACAACGGGCAAATCCGTCTCCGGCGCGCGCAAAACGCTGGCACCAAAATCCAGATCCCCCTCTTCGGCGACCGTAACCGGAAAATCCAGAGACGCCTGGCCCAGAAAATTCGAGGTTGCCGTGATCGTACCCGTCAGATCACCGGGCGTGAAGTCGTTCCGGCTTTCGGTTGAGAAATCTGTCGGCAGCGTGATTTCCAGCGCGTTATATTGCTCAAACGTGCCGTTGAAGGTGAAGGTCTGTGTTGCGCCATTCGACGAAAAAGAGCCGTTGTTCGCCACTGTACCGGCAGGAAGCCCGGGCAAGGTCAGTGTCACATTGGTGATCTGTTCACCAATATCTGCACCGCCAGCGATCACTTCGACGAAGTTCGAAAATCGCATGACAAGGCCGCTGTCCGTCTCAACAAGCGAAACAAGTCCCGCGCCGCCAAACTGAACGTCCGGCTCGCCAAAACCACCGTCATCCGCGCCAACCTCACGGTCGCGCAATTCGGGAAACTGATACTCCGTCGGGGGCAGCAGCGGCGAAATCGGCAGGCCGTTTAACGGATCGCCCGCAAGAACCTGTTCCTGCTCACCTGACCCGCCATCACGACCGGGCACTGTTGTGCTCAAAACTTGCAAATCAACTTCGACCGCATCAGCAACCGTCGTCCAAGCGCCCTGCTGCAAGGCGACGGCAACGATATTCTGCGATGAGATCGTCAAGTCCTCAGCGCTCAGCGCAAAGTTGGCTTTGGCCCCGTCGAGCAGGCCGATAATCGTACCGTCCGGCTGCACAAAAAGCAGATCATCGCCCAGAATGAGTGGTTTGGTAATCTCTGCGCCATCCGCGACCATGACATCCAGCTTTGAGGCGGCATCGAGCAACATGAGCCCTTCGATACTGGCACCGTCTTTGAAGCTCGCGACGATATCTGCAACTTCCTGTTGCGTCGCAATCGATGAGATTTTGGGAGCATCTGTCATTGCAGTATCCACTTACCGTTTAAACTCAATCCGCGCCGGGCCAACATGGCCGTTTGCTGTCGTACTCTGGGGCGGTATTGACCGGAACAACCGGCGGAATGCCCAAATAACATGCGGTCACATACCTCGACCGATGTGCAGAAATACCCTGAAAACGGTCCAAAATACAATACAACTAAAATGCAATTAAAGTTTGTGGTTAACCTGCATCATGCTGAGAGACCACAGAAATTAATTAAATAACTGAGAGCTGCGAACAGGATTTCTGACCAAATTGACGCGCCGTAAGGAAGGGCCGCAATTCACCGTCTGGCAGACCTCTAAACCTTTAATCTAAAATGATTATATATGCAGATACGACTGGCGTGTTGGCGTCCAAGGCACCACACCAACTTATGGAGCGCTGCTTGAGGGAGGGGTTTTCGCTTTTGATCCGCACGGTAAGCGCTTAAAACCAGCGCAACTTTGGGCGTATTTGCGTAGGAGAACGCGATGTTTATGACGCGGCGTAATTTCAACTTTGGCGCGTTAGCCCTCGCCATATCGGGCTGCGCGGCAAGCCCGTCCCTGAGCCCATCGACCACTGCCCTGCCCGATGATCTGAGACCCATTCCGAACAGTGCTTATGACGTCTGGGTGGCCAACTTTCAGCAACGTGCTCGTACAGCAGGCATCTCGGATGACACTCTGCGCCGCGCTTTTCAGGGCACGGGTTATCTGCCCGGTGTCGTGCGCCGTGACCGTAATCAAACTGAATTCAAGCGCTCCCTTGAGGACTATCTGTCCATCGCCGTGTCAGACGAACGCGTCGCGCAGGGTCGCGATGCGCGACGTCAATACGCCAGCGTTCTGGAAACACTTGAAGCGCGTTATGGGGTGGATGCAAACATCATCACGGCCATCTGGGGGTTGGAGAGTTTTTATGGGGCCCGGCGCGGAAACGTACCGGTCGTGTCGGCCACCTCCACGCTGGCGTTCGACGGTCGGCGGGGAGCATTCTTCGAAAAGCAACTCATCGAAGCCCTGCGTATTGTGCAAAGCGGCGACATCACGGCGGACCGCCTTGTTGGCAGCTGGGCCGGCGCGATGGGTCACACCCAGTTTATCCCGACCTCTTATCAGGCTTTTGCCGTGGACTTCACCGGGGACGGTCGCCGCGACATCTGGTCGGACGATCCGAGCGACGCGCTTGCATCTGCCGCCGCCTACCTTGAACGCAACGGATGGGTGCGCGGTCAACGGTGGGGCAACGAAGTGACTGGCGCGTCCTCTGGTACAATTATTCAACCACAGGAAAACGGCCCCCGGTTTGCGGTGAACCAGAATTTCCGCGTCATCAAACGCTACAATAACTCGGATGCCTATGCCATCGGCGTCGGGCACCTGTCTGATCGCATCGCAGGGCGTGGGCCGTTGGTCACGCCGTTCCCGCCCGATGAAAACGGCCTGACAAAGGATGACCGGATCGCCCTGCAAACTCGGCTGACCGCAAGGGGATTTGACACCCAAGGGTCCGACGGCGTGATCGGTCCAAATTCGCAAGCGGCCATTCGTGCCTATCAGGCCAGCCAAGGCTTGCCGGTGACAGGCGTCCCGTCCCAGCAGCTTCTTAGCGGTCTGTAATAGTCAGGCGCGGGCCCGCCCTGCCTCTTTCCAAAGCGCATATGAGTAAAGCGCCAAGGCACACCAGATCATGGGAAAGGCGATCATCCGCGCGCGGCCAAATTGCTCACCAAAGACAAAGACCGCAATCAGAAAGATCATTGTGGGTGCAATGTATTGCAGCATGCCAATCGTCGAAAGGCGCAACAATTTCGCGCCATTTGCATACAACATCAGGGGAACAGCCGTTACGGCACCACAGCCGACAAGCAGCCAGCTGTTAACCGCATTGCCCACCATAAAGTGCCCCGTGCCAGAGTACGCCAGATATGCGATGAACCCTGCAGCCGGGACAGAGAGCAGCAAGACCTCGAGCAAGAAACCTTGATTTGGCCCGATCGGGAGCGACCGTTTAAAGTATGCATAAAACCCCCACGTTCCGGTCAGCGCAAGCGCAACGATAGGGATGGAACCGCTTTCAACCGTCAGGATGACGACAGCAGACAAGGCCAGCGCAATGGATGCCCATTTGATTTTATCAAGCCGTTCCCCCAGCAAAACGGCGCCGAGAAAAACACTGAACAAGGGATTGATGTAGTATCCAAGAGCGGCCTCAAGCGCATTGCCCGAAACGATGGACCAAATGTAAATTCCCCAATTCGCTGAGATCAGCGCCGCAGTCACAGCCCCCATCGCAAGCATGCGCGGTGAGGCGAGCGCCGCGCGCAGGTCTTTCGTGCGACCAAGCGCAATGAGCACAACTGCGGCAATCGGGATCGACCAGACAACCCGGTGCGCCAGCACCTCAAGGGGTGACACATCGGCCAGCGACTTCATGTAGATCGGCAGGAACCCCCACAAAAAGTAAGCGGACACCGCAAAAGCAAAGCCCTGCGGCGTATCAACATGAGCGGATTTCAAACAAGGCCTCCGTCAAAGAACGCAGAATTGCGGGATTACATCGCCCTTAAACACGGATTGACCGGCGAGGCAATTGACTCTGTCTCGCGACCAATAATGTTGCTGCAATTCCGGACCTAACCGCGCCCGATCGGATACAGCACGACGCGTGTTTTCAGGGGGACGCGATCATATAGGTCAATCATCTGATCATTGATCAGACGCGCACATCCATTCGACACACGCCGACCGATGGTTTCGGGGTCATTGGTGCCGTGAATGCGCAAAAACGTGTCACCACGGCTTGGCGTAAACAGATAAAGCCCACGCGATCCCAGCGGGTTGTTGATCCCACCCGGCATCCCATCCGCAAACCGCGCATAGCTTTGCGGATCCCGTTCGATCATTTCTGGTGTTGGCGTCCAGCTTGGCCATTCCTTTTTGGCCCCGACGAAAAACTCGCCATGCTCATAAAGTTGCGTGCGCCCAATGCCGACCGCATAGCGGATCGCTTTCTTGTCAGGAAGCGTCCAATAGAGCGCATATTGCCCCGGATCGACATGAATTTCAAAAGGTTCAAGATCGTTCCTGAGGCGCACTTCGCGCGGCAAAAACTCTTCCGGCATGTTGTAATCGGGCAGCGTGACGGGCACTGCCGCTTCTGCCGCAACCACGCCCCCCATAATCACGCTCAATGCAGAACTTTGCAGAAACTCACGACGTTTCACTGGCCTCTCCCTTACAGATAATCATCATAGTACCAAATATAATTCCATCCCGCAGCTTCTGAGCATTCCCGTCGCCTCAAGCACGGCGCCGACCTTGCAATCGGATCCGAAGTATCAGCGGCCCCGACTGTACCGCCACACATGTTCCGGCGACGCATAGCATTACCCGCCTTAAAATCTGGTTTCTCGCGCAATGGAGTGCCACATCAACCCTGCCACGCCCGAATGAATGGAAAATCCCTCGCGGAGGTCAGCGCTAACGGGTGACACCCCATGGCGCAATAATCTTTCAAACATTAACCGACAATCCATTGGAGTCATTAACTTTTGGCAGATTGTCGCACTTGAAATTTACAATTAACCAAGATCAGGTAAAAATTATTTACAAAATAATCTTTATGAAACAGTTATATAGTTACTAATTTTCTATTTTCACGTAGAAGTTATTCAACAAAAGCACTGAGTAATATTTTTTAACCGCTCTGCGCTTCACCTGTTGAAATACTACTGTGAGGAGAAACCAATGACCAGAACACCCCACGTCACGTTATCGCAATACGGATCGTTGTATTCGGAGTCTGTTTCGGATTCTGAGGGGTTTTGGCGGCGTGAGGGGGGGCGGGTTGACTGGATCAAGCCTTTCACCAAGGTCAAGGATGTGAATTTCGATCTCGGCCATGTGTCGATCAACTGGTACGCGGATGGCACCTTGAATGTGGCGGCCAATTGCGTGGACCGGCATCTGGCCACGCGCGGCGATCAGACCGCGATCATCTGGGAGCCGGATGACCCCAAGGATGCCGCCAAACATATCACCTACAAGCAGTTGCACGCTTCGGTCTGCAAGATGGCCAATGTGCTGGAAAGCCTTGGCGTGCGGCGCGGCGACCGGGTGGTGATCTACCTGCCGATGATCCCCGAGGCGGCCTATGCGATGCTCGCCTGCGCGCGGATCGGCGCGATCCACTCCATCGTCTTTGCCGGGTTTTCGCCCGATGCGCTTTCGGCGCGGATCAATGGCTGTGACGCCAAACTCGTCATCACCGCCGATCACGCCCCGCGCGGCGGGCGGGCCACAGCCCTCAAATCCAACACGGACGCCGCCCTGCTGCACTGCAAGGACACGGTCAAATGCCTCGTCGTCAAGCGCACCGGCGGGCAGACCACCTGGATCGACGGGCGCGATTACGACTGCGGCGAGATGATGCTGGAGGCCTCGGATATCTCCCACCCCGCCGAGATGAACGCCGAAGACCCGCTGTTCATCCTCTATACCTCCGGCTCCACCGGCCAGCCCAAGGGCGTCGTGCACACTTCGGGCGGGTATTTGACCTATGCCGCCATGACCCATGAGATCGTGTTTGATTATCACGATGGCGACGTCTTCTGGTGCACGGCGGATGTGGGCTGGGTGACGGGCCACAGCTATATCGTCTACGGGCCGCTGGCCAATGGCGCGACCACCATCATGTTCGAGGGCGTGCCGACCTACCCCGATGCCAGCCGCTTCTGGCAGGTCTGCGAAAAGCATAAAGTAAACCAGTTCTACACTGCCCCCACCGCCATCCGCGCACTGATGGGACAGGGCAAATCCTTTGTCGAAGGGTGCGATCTGAGTGACCTCAAGGTGCTGGGCACCGTGGGTGAGCCGATCAATCCAGAGGCCTGGAACTGGTACAATGACGTCGTGGGCAAGGGCAAATGCCCCATCGTCGACACCTGGTGGCAGACCGAGACGGGCGGCCATCTGATGACCCCCCTGCCCGGCGCGCATGAGATGAAACCCGGCTCCGCGATGAAGCCCTTCTTTGGCATCAAGCCGATGGTGCTGGAGCCCGCCTCGGGCGAAGTCCTTGAGGGCAATGACGTGGAGGGCGTGTTGGTCATCGCCGACAGCTGGCCCGGCCAGATGCGCACCATCTGGGGCGATCACGAACGGTTCGAAAAGACCTACTTCTCTGATTACAAAGGCTATTACTTCACCGGGGATGGCTGCAAACGTGACGCAGACGGTGATTACTGGATCACGGGCCGCGTCGATGATGTGATCAACGTCTCAGGCCACCGCATGGGCACCGCAGAGGTCGAAAGCGCGCTGGTCGCCCACGCCAAAGTCGCCGAAGCCGCCGTCGTGGGATACCCCCACGCGATCAAGGGGCAAGGCATCTACTGCTACGTCACGCTCATGAACGGCGAAGAGCCCAGCGATGAACTCTATCAGGAATTGCGCAAATGGGTCCGCACCGAAATCGGCCCCATCGCGTCGCCTGACCTCATCCAATGGGCCCCCGGCCTGCCCAAAACACGCTCGGGCAAAATCATGCGCCGCATCTTACGCAAAATCGCCGAAGACGACTTCGCAACCCTCGGAGACACCTCAACCCTCGCAGACCCAACCGTCGTCACAGACCTCATCACAAACCGAATGAACAAACAGGACGCTTGATAAAATGGATGGATCACCACACCCAAACACCGCACCCGTTCTGATCCTGCTTGGCCCTCCGGGGGCAGGCAAGGGCACGCAGGCACGCATGCTGCAAGAAAAATTCGGACTTGTGCAACTCTCCACCGGTGACCTTTTGCGCGCCGCTGTGGCCGCGGGCACCACGGCCGGGATTGAAGCCAAGGCCGTTATGGCCGCAGGCGGGCTGGTCAGCGACGAAATCGTCCTGCAAGTCCTTGCTGACCGCTTGTCAGAACCCGATTGCACCTCTGGCGTGGTGCTGGACGGGTTTCCGCGCACAACGGGTCAGGCCGAGGCGCTGGATCAGATGCTTGCAACATCTGGCCAGCACATCAATGCCGCAATTGCGCTGGAAGTCGACAATGTCAAAATGGTCCTGCGCATTGCAGGCAGGTTTACATGTGGCGGCTGCGGCGAGGGATACCATGACACGTTCAAACCGACCAAGGTCGATGGTGTATGTGACGGATGTCAAAGCACAAATATGACCCGCCGTGCAGATGACAACGCCCAGACGGTGATGTCACGGCTCGATGCCTACGAAGAACAAACCGAGCCGCTGATTGCATATTATGACGGCAAGGGCGCGCTGCGGCGGGTGGATGCGATGGGGGACATCGCGGCCATCGCGCAGAGCATCGCGCAAATCGTTTCCAAAGTAACAGCCTAACAAATTGCGGGCCACATCCGGCCCGCGACAGCACTTAAAAAGGAGGAACGCCAAAATGGCAGAACAACAGACAAACTCAGACGGCCGGGCAGCGGAGGACGCGGGGGGCTATTGGACCGCGAACGTCCGCATGATCCGGATCAGTCTGGTCATATGGGCCGTCGTGTCCTTTGGCTTTGGCATTTTGCTGCGCCCGTTACTGTCAGGTATCGGCGTTGGCGGCACGGACCTGGGCTTCTGGTTTGCCCAGCAAGGCTCCATTCTCGTGTTTCTCGGCCTGATCTTTTTCTACGCCTGGCGGATGAACAAGCTCGACAAACAATATGGTGTGGAGGAATAGGCAATGGACCAGTTTACACTGAACCTGCTGTTTGTGGGCGCGTCTTTCGCGCTTTACATCGGCATTGCGGTCTGGGCCCGTGCGGGGTCGACCTCTGAATTCTATGCCGCGGGCCGGGGGGTTCACCCTGTCACCAACGGTATGGCCACGGCGGCGGACTGGATGTCTGCGGCGTCCTTCATTTCCATGGCGGGTCTGATTGCCTTTACCGGGTATGACAACTCATCCTTCCTGATGGGCTGGACGGGCGGCTATGTGCTGCTTGCGCTGCTCTTGGCGCCTTACCTGCGCAAGTTCGGCAAATTCACCGTGTCCGAGTTTATCGGTGATCGTTTCTACTCCCCCACGGCGCGTCTGGTTGCCGTGATCTGTCTGCTGGTGGCCTCGATCACCTATGTTATCGGACAGATGCAGGGTGTGGGCATCGCCTTTGGCCGCTTCCTTGAGATCGACGCCTTCTGGGGTCTGCTTTTGGGGTCCTGTGTCGTGTTCGCCTATGCGGTTTTCGGCGGCATGAAGGGCGTGACCTACACGCAGGTCGCACAATACTGTGTGTTGATCCTCGCCTATACGATCCCGGCTGTGTTCATCTCCCTGCAACTGACGGGTACGCCTATCCCTGCGCTGGGTCTCTTTTCTGAAACAGTCAATGCGGATGGCACCAGCAGCGGTGTTTACCTGCTGACCAAACTGGACCAGATCGTAACCGATCTTGGTTTTGCAAGCTACACTGAAGCGCACAAAGACAACCTGAACATGGTTCTCTTTACCCTGTCGCTGATGATCGGGACCGCCGGTTTGCCGCATGTCATCATGCGCTTCTTCACCGTGCCACGCGTATCTGACGCGCGCTGGTCGGCGGGCTGGACGCTTGTATTCATCGCGCTGCTCTATCTCACAGCCCCTGCGGTTGGTGCGATGGCACGCCTCAACATCTCTGAGATGATGTGGCCAAGTGGTGTGAACGGCGAAGCGGTGTCGGTTGAAACAATCGAATCCGACGAGCGGTATAACTGGATGCTGACGTGGCAGAAAACCGGTCTTCTCGATTGGGAAGACAAGAACGGCGACGGCAAGATCCAGTACTACAACGACAAGAACGACGCGATGGCTGAAAAAGCTGCGGCAAACGGCTGGGAAGGCAATGAGCTGACCAACTTCAACCGCGACATCCTCGTGTTGGCCAACCCTGAGATTGCGAACCTGCCGGGCTGGGTGATCGGTCTGGTGGCGGCGGGCGGTCTTGCGGCGGCCCTGTCCACAGCGGCGGGTTTGCTCCTGGCGATCTCTTCTGCGGTCAGTCATGACTTGCTCAAGGGGCAACTCACGCCGAATATGTCGGAAAAGTCGGAACTGTTGGCCGCAAGGATATCCATGGCGGTTGCAATTGTGGTCGCGGTCATACTGGGCCTCAATCCTCCGGGTTTTGCAGCGCAAACCGTGGCTCTGGCCTTTGGTCTCGCAGCGGCGTCAATCTTCCCTGCGCTGATGATGGGTATCTTCTCCAAGCGGGTGAACAACGTGGGCGCTGTTGCCGGTATGCTTGCCGGTCTGGTCTTCACGCTGGTCTACATCTTCCTACACAAAGGCTGGTTCTTTATCCCGGACACCAACTCCTTTGTTGATACGGCAGAGGGCAGCTTGCTGGGCATCCAGTCCACAGCAATCGGCGCGGTCGGTGCGGCGATCAACTTTGCGGTTGCCTTCGGTGTCTCTTCGATCACCAAGGAAACACCTCAGGAGATCAAGGACCTCGTGGAAAGTGTCCGCGTACCAGCCGGTGCTGGCGGTGCAGTAGATCACTAAACCTTTCGATTGGCCGGGAAACGCCTCGGCCAATCCACAAAATACACCTGCCCCGCGCACGATGGGGCAGGTGCCTTTCTTCAAGGATGTATCGATGAACGAAGACGCCCTGACCTTTCTGTCGCGCCAGCACCCATATGATGAGTTGCCCGCCGGTGTTCTCAACGATGTGGCCGCACAGGTTGAGAAACTCAGCGTCGCTGAAGGCGAGATGATCTATGCTTACGGCGAACCGCTTGAGGGGCTCTATATCATCCAATCCGGGCTGGTCGATGTCAGGGATCATTCAGACGCACAGGTCTCCATGCTGGAGCGCGGAAATTCCTTTGGCGAACGCGGCTTGCTTGCAGATGGCACCGCCGTCACGTCGGCCCGCGCCGTCAAGGACACGCTTTTGATCCGCGTGCCCGTCCCCCTTTTCAACACCCTGCGCACCGAACAATCCCCGTTCCAACGCTTTTTTGCACGCAGCAGCGCGCGGACCGACAAGAGCGCAACGCAGCAGACCAGCCTCGCGCAAGTGTCTGTTGATGCGCTGATGGTCCATAACCCAGTGACCTGCACGGCGGGCACCTCCGTCGTGGATGCGGCGGTTCTGATGACATCACGGCACATTTCATGCCTGTGCATCACCGAACAGGATCGTCTGACCGGCATCGTGACCCTGCGTGATCTTGTGGGCAAAGCGCTTGCGGCAGGTCTGCCCCCGCAAACGCCGCTGAGCGACATCATCCAGAACGAACCCGTGTCACTGCCACCGACCGCTATCGGTTCGGACGTGCTGCATATGATGATGGAATACAACCTTGGCCATTTGCCGATTGTCGATGCGGGCAAGCTGGTCGGGATCGTCACGCAAACCGACCTTACCCGCTATCAGGCGACAACTGCCGCCGGGCTGGTTGCCGACGCAGCACGCGCCCAAAGCGTTGAGGCGCTTGCGGACATCACGGGCCGTATTCCGGCGTTGCTGGTGCAATTGGTTGCGGCCGGAAACCGGCATGACGTCGTGACGCGCATGATCACCGATATCGCGGATGTGGTGACCCGCAGATTGCTGAGCATGGCGCAGGAAAAACTCGGACCCGCACCGCTGCGGTATCTGTGGCTCGCCTGCGGATCACAAGGGCGGCAGGAACAGACAGGTGTGTCGGATCAGGACAATTGCCTGATCCTTGAGGATGGCGCATCGCAGGGTGACATCGCCTATTTTCGCGATATGGCCACCTTTGTCAGCGACGGGTTGAACGCCTGCGGCTACGTCTATTGCCCCGGTGACATGATGGCCACGAACGCGCGCTGGTGCCAGCCGCTGTCCGTGTGGAAGGAGTATTTCGCAGGCTGGATCAAAAGCCCCAGCAAAGAGGCGCAGATGCTTGCCTCGGTGATGTTTGACCTGCGCCCCATCGGCGGGGATGCCAGCCTGTTCCACGGGCTGCAACAAAGCACGCTGCGCATGGCTGCAAAGAACTCGATCTTCACCGCCCATATGGCCAGCAATTCGCTGACCCATCAGACACCACTTGGGCTGTTGCGCGGTCTGGCCACCATCAGTTCGGGCGATCATCGCAAAACGATTGATACCAAGCTGAACGGTGTGGTGCCGGTTGTCGATCTGGGGCGCATGTATGCGCTGCAAGGGCAATTGACGCAGGCCAACACCCGCGCGCGCCTCAAAGCCGCGCTGAGCAACAAGATCATCAGCGCCAAGGGCGGACGCGACCTGCTGGAAGCCTATGATCTGGTTGCACAGACGCGGCTTGAACATCAGGCGCGGCTGATCAAGGAGGGCAAGGCACCCGACAACTACCTGCCCCCGGCCCGCCTGTCGGATTTCGAACGCAGTCACCTGCGGGACGCTTTTGTCGTGATCAAAACAATGCAGTCGGCTTTGATGCAAGGACGTGGCATCTTGGGCTGATATCTACGGCAATTCTCGGGGAGGAGAAGGCTCATGTTTTTCGAATTGATCGGCACGATTATCGCAGGTGTTGCCATGGCGCTGCTTGTCTGGGCCGTGAACCGGACTCTGCTCAAAGGGCGTTTGCCCAGCTGGCTGGTGCCGGTGTCCGCAGGTCTGGCCATGATCGTGGCGACAATCTCCAGCGAATACGGCTGGTTTGCCCGCACGCAGGCCAATATGCCCGAAGGGTTCGTCGTCGCGCAGAGCGTGGAGGAACAGGTTTTCTACCGGCCATGGACCTATGCGGTGCCCTATGTCAGTCGCTTTGTGGCCGTGGATCAGGCGACCATGCGCAAACACGCCGAACAACCCGGTCAGCGCATCGTCGATCTGGTGTTCTATGGCCGCTGGGCGCGCACGGCCAAGGTGCCTGTGCTGTTTGACTGCACGCAAAGTCGGCGCGCTGACATCATTGACGGCGTGGAATTTGGCGACAACGGTGAAGCACTCGGCGTTGACTGGATCGCCGTCAGTGCCAGCGATCCAATCCTGAGGGTCGCCTGCGAGGAGGTGTGACATGAAAAACCTCAGCCTCCGGCTCCGGGTCTTTCTGTTCTTTTGCCTGACTGCCATTGGCAGTATCGCGATCTGCCTTGGCGCGCTTTACATGGGGTTTCGCCAGTTGGGGGAGGGTGATGCGCTGTCGGCCTTCATCACGTCAGGTGTGATCGCGGGCTTTGGCATTCTGGGTCTAGTGGTCCTGATCTGGCTTTTGTTCGACGAAAACGTCAGCAAACCGATCGAGGCATTGGCCGCCAGTTTGCGCGTGCGCACCCACGTCGATATCGGCACAGAAATCGAAGAGGAAACCGCGAAATACCTTGGTGATCTGGCACCGGCTGTCTGTGCGATCCACCGCAAGCTCAGGGACGAGACGCGCGCCTCCTCCGAGGCGGTGGTGGAACGCACCGCGCGGCTGGATGCGCAGCGCTCGCAACTGTTGCAAATCCTGTCTGACATTCCCGTCGCCGTGATCGTGGCGCGACAGGATCACCACATCATCCTCTATGACGGGCAGGCCGCCGACCTGATGGAACGGGAATGCCCTGCCCGCCTCAAAGGATCGGTGTTTGACTACCTTGACAAACAATCCGTGATTGAGGCCCTGGCTGCGCTGAAAAAACAAAACGCCCTGCGCCATGAGATCGCCCTCAAAGGCCGCTCCGGCGCGGTTTACAAAGGCCACATCCGGGTTTTTGGGGCAGATGCGGGCTACACCTTGATGCTGGAACCACTGCGCCCCGATGCCGCGCGCCCGCTGGTCTATGACTTTGACCTGCTCGACATCGAAGAACCTACATCGCTGGATCAAACCAGACTGCGTGATCTGACATTCGTTGTTTTTGACAGCGAAACGACCGGTCTTGATCCACATACGGACGAAGTTGTGCAACTGGGCGCCGTGCGTGTCGTCAACGGCAAGATCATCGAAGGCGAAGTCTTTGATACGCTGGTCAATCCCGGCCGGACCATCCCGCCGGGGTCCACGGCGGTGCATCAGATCAATGATGCCATGGTCGCCGATGCGCCGGGCTTTGATGTCGCCTGCCGCGCGTTCCACCAATTCGCCGAACACGCTGTGATCGTCGCCCATAACGCCCCCTTTGATATGGCATTCCTCAGACGCCAGTGTCGAAATCAGGACTACGCGTTCGACAACCCCGTTCTAGACACGGTGCATCTGTCCGCGGTGGTTTTTGGCGGCTCGGCAGAACATACGCTGGATGCCTTATGCAACCGTCTGAACGTGCATATCCCCGATGACGTGCGCCACACCGGGCTTGGCGATGCGCTTGCCACGGCCAAGGCGCTGGTTGCGCTGATCCCGGTGCTTGAGGCGCGGGGTTTTACAACTTTTGAACAGGTCCGCGCGGAAATTCAGAAACACAGCCGCATTCTGAAGGTTGAAGCCTAAAGCGTCATGCGAAAAGCCTGAATCACATAACGCTGCCTGAAATCAAGGATTTCAACGCGTTACGTGATACTTGATGTTTCAGGTATTTCGTCAGACGCTCTAACGCAATCCTCGCCTGCGCCAGAGCCAGCCGTGCAGCGCAAGGTAGGGCAGATAGAACGCAAAGACCTGAATGACATCAAACGGTCCGGAAAAGTCATCCCGTGACCCAAGCCCACCGGTCAGGATTTCCCAAACGCCGTAATGCACGCGGTAGAGCCATGAGGCCAGCGCGAGGATCACCAGACGTTCGGCCCAAAGCCGGTGAAGTGGGTGCCGCAACCGCGCATAGCGCACCGTCTGGACAGCGGCCAAAAGCATCAAGATGCCATATAGCGCAAAGCCGGTGCTCATGACCGGGCCACCGATCGTACCTTGCAGCGCAATATACATCAGCCCGCCAAGGCTGGTGAGGACGGCCGCACTGACAAGGACATACCCCAAAATGCGGTGTAGCAGGGCAGCGCGCTGGCGCAAAACCCGCGACAACTGCAGCGGCGCGAGCGCGGTGATCAAACCACCCGCGATCATGTGACCGTAGACCGCGATATTGCTCAGCGCGGCACCACCGTGAAACAGTCGGGACAGTGCCTGTTCGCCCGGATCGTTCAGCGCCATGCCGCGCGCCAACGCATAATAGGCAAAGGGCAGCGCAAAAAGGATCAGGACAGCCACAAACAGCGTATTGCCCACGGGTCTCTTTGTGCTCTCAGGTATCATGGGGCCGAGTTGAACACGCCACGTCCCACTTTGAAAAGCGCTTTGCGTCTAAAGCGATGCCGTGATCCCGCCATCCACAAAAACGGTCGTCCCATTGACAAAAGATGACGCATCCGATGCCAGAAAAATACAGGTGCCGACCAGTTCCTCGACCTTGCCCCATCGGCCCGCAGGGGTGCGTTTTTCAAGCCACGTCGTGAACTCAGGGTCCGCGACCAATGCGGCATTCAGCGGCGTGTCGAAATACCCCGGCGCCAGCCCATTGCACTGCAACCCGTATTGCGCCCAGTCGGTGGCCATGCCTTTGGTCAAGTTCGCAACCGCACCCTTGGTCATCGTGTAAGGCGCAATGCCGGGCCGTGCCAGCGCGGTCTGCACCGAGGCGATATTGATGATCTTGCCCTTGCCCCGGCTGATCATATGGCGCGCGCAGGCTTGGCCCACATGGAAAACACTGGCGATGTTTGTTTGCATCAGCTTTTCAAAGGCATCCGCGGGGAAATCCTCAAGGGCGGTGCGGTGCTGCATTCCGGCATTATTCACCAGAATATCAATCGCCCCATGCTCGGCCTCGAACCCGTCCACAGCCGCGCGCACACCCTCGTGGTCCGTTGCATCAAAGGGCAGCTGGTGCGTCCCCTCGCCTAACTGCGCGGCGGCAGCGGCCAGCTTAGCAGTGTCCCGCCCGTTCAGCACGATGTCAGCGCCCGCCGCTTGCAGTCCCTTTGCGAGTGCAAAGCCAATGCCTTGCGACGATCCGGTGATCAGGGCGCGGCGGCCCGTCAGGTCAAATAGGCTAAGGCTCATGATATTCCTCTTTGTGCTCGACAATTGCGATCCGTCCCGCTTATTTTACCCCCAACCCTCAAAGTCAAGGATGCCGGGCACCCCGCCCCTTGAACAGCCCAAAGAGACCTCTATGAAATCGCTTGTTATCCACGGCGCGCATGATTTGCGCATTGAAGAGCATGAGCCACAGACCCTTGGTGCCGGACAGGTTCAGATTGCGCTGGCGACCGGGGGCATCTGCGGATCGGATCTGCACTACTATCACAATGGTGGCTTTGGCACGGTACGCCTCAAGGAACCCATGGTGCTGGGTCATGAAGTATCCGGGCATATCACAGCACTTGGCGCCGCGGTCAGCGGGCTTGAGGTCGGGCAGTTGGTGGCGGTGTCACCCTCGCGCCCCTGTGGCGCCTGCTGCTATTGTGCTGAAGGGATGCGCAACCAATGCCTGAACATGCGGTTTTACGGCTCCGCCATGCCGTTCCCGCATATTCAGGGGGCATTCCGGCAGGTGCTGGTCGCGGATGCCGCGCAATGTGCCGTGGCCGACGGTTTATCCGCTGGCGAAGCTGCCATGGCCGAACCCCTGGCCGTCTGTCTGCATGCCGCCCGTCAAGCCGGCCCGCTGCTGGGCAAACGCGTGTTGGTGACAGGCTGCGGCCCCATCGGGTTGCTGAGCATTCTGGTTGCCCGCCGCGCGGGTGCGACGGAAATCGTCGCGACGGACCTGACCGATTTCACGCTGCGGATGGCTGCCGCACAGGGGGCGGATGTCACGATCAACGGCGCGACCGATCCCGACAGATTGGCGACCTATCAAGCGGGCAAGGGCACCTTTGACGTGCTGTTTGAATGCACGGGCGTGGCCGCCGCACTGGCTGGCGGGATCGCGGCCCTGCGTCCGGGTGGCATCATTGTGCAACTGGGGTTGGGCGGAGACATGACCCTGCCGGTGCAGGCATTGACGGCCAAGGAGTTGCAACTGCGCGGCTCGTTCCGCTTTCACGAAGAGTTCTTTACCGGTGTGGCGCTGATGCAAAAGGGGCTGATTGACGTAAAGCCCCTGATCACGCAAACGCTACCGCTGGCAGATGCCATCGCCGCCTTTGATCTGGCCAGCGACAGAACACAAGCGATGAAGGCTCAGATCAGTTTTGCCTGACTTCCCGACCTTCTTGCACACGCAAAGCAGTGCTGCGGGCCTCTGCCCGGCGTGGAACGGGTAAACTATGGACCTGACAACGCTTATCGTGATCGCGGGCTTTGCCTTTCTGGTGTCCGGCGCGATCAAAGGGGTCACCGGCATCGGCCTGCCAACAGCGGCCATTGCGTTCATGACGCTTTTTCTGGATCCGCGCACGGCAATTGCGCTGGTACTTTTCCCGATGCTGGGCTCGAACCTGTGGCAGATGCTGCGCGGTGGATTCCTGAAACGAACGGCGCGCAGATACTGGCTTTTTGCCGTCGTTCTGTTTTTGGGCGTAGGTACAACGGCCATCATGACGCAAACCACATCAGACCGCGCGCTGCTTGCCATCCTTGGCACCGTTGTGCTGATCTTTGTCGCCGTCAGTTGGCGCAAACTGCTGCCCCCGCTTGCCGATCGTTACGATACTGCAGCGCAGGTTTTCTTTGCGCTGGTTGCTGGTGTGGTGGGCGGCATGACCGCCGCTTGGGGGCCGCCAATGGCGATGTATCTGCACACCAAAGGCGTCGATAAGGATGAGTTCATTCGCGCCACAGGGTTCATGATCTCGGTCGGGTCACTCCCGCTTGTGATGACTTACGCGCAGGTCGGGTTTTTATCCGGTGAACTTGCTGCGATTTCGTTTTCGATGCTGCTGCCGACCCTGATTGGCTTCACCGCCGGGGAAATTCTGCGCCGCAAGATGTCCATCGAAGCCTTTCGCAACGCCATCCTGATCCTGTTCTTCTTTCTCGGTCTGAACCTGATCCGCCGGGCAATCTGGTACGTCTGATGGCGATCAAGTCATAAAATAGTCATAGCACCACTCGCCTGCACCGCGCCTCTGCGCTAGCCTTGAGGCAAATCAGCAAAGGGATCACAGCCGTGAGCGCATTGGGTCGGCAGCCACAAAACAACCTCTCTCATGTCTACGGGTCCACGGCGGATGCACTGTGGAACCTGACGATCCCGCAGCTTTTGGCGCAAACGGCAGCGCGTCTGCCAGATCACCCCGCCGCAGTTTTCACCCGGCAGGCCATCCGCTGGACCTATCGCGACTTTGTGCGCGAGGTGGACAGGCTGGCGGCAGGTTTGCTGACGCTTGGCATCGAAAAAGGGGATCGCGTCGGCATCTGGGCGCCCAATTGTGCAGAATGGCTGCTGACACAATTCGCCACGGCCCGGATCGGCGCGATATTGGTATGTATCAACCCCGCCTATCGTCTGTCCGAACTGGAATACGCGCTCAACAAGGTCGGCTGCTCAGCGCTGGTCATGGCGCCGCGGCACAAGTCATCAGACTACGTTGCGATGCTGACGGAACTGATGCCGGAACTGGCAAACGCCACACCCGGCCAGTGCCAAGCCGCCCGCGTGCCCAAGCTGCGCCACGTGATCGTAACCGGCGACGCACCACCGGAAGGAACCATCGGGTTTGACGCAATTTGTGCGGCAGGCAGTGCGGTTCCTGTCGAAACGCTGGATCGGATTTCCAACGACTTATCCCCCCAAGACGCGATCAATATTCAATTCACCTCCGGCACCACAGGCAGCCCGAAAGGCGCGTGCCTGACGCACCACAACATCGTCAATAACGCGCATTTCGTGACGCAAACGATGCAATTTACCGAAGAGGACCGGCTGTGCATCCCGGTGCCGTTTTATCACTGCTTTGGCATGGTCATGGGCACATTGGGCTGCGTGTCCAAAGGGGCCACGATGGTCATTCCCGGCGAAGGATTCGATGCGCGCGCCACCCTTGAAGCCGTTACGCAGGAAAAATGTACGGCCCTTTATGGCGTGCCCACGATGTTCGTGAACGCCTTGGAACTTGCGGACTTTGATACCTTTGATCTCTCCAGCCTGCGCACCGGGATCATGGCCGGGGCACCCTGCCCGATTGAAGTCATGCGGCAGGTTCAGGCGCGCATGCATATGCAGGGTGTCACAATCGCCTATGGCATGACGGAAACCTCACCTGTGTCATTCCAAAGCAACATGGATGACCCGCTGGAAAAGCGCGTGTCCTCCGTCGGTCGCATCCACCCGCATGTGGAGGTAAAAATCGTCGATGACACGGGCAACACCGTCAAAACAGGTGAACAGGGCGAGTTGCTGACACGCGGCTATTCCGTGATGCAGGGCTATTGGGAGGACGACGCACAAACCGCCGCCAGCATTGATGCGCAGGGGTGGATGCACACCGGGGATCTGGCGCGGCTGGATGCGGATGGGTTTTGCACCATCACAGGAAGGCTCAAGGATATGATCCTGCGCGGTGGCGAAAACATATACCCGCGCGAGATCGAAGAGTTCCTCTATACCCACCCTGACATCTTGCAGGCGCAGGTCTTTGGCATTCCCGACAACAAACTGGGCGAAGCGGTTTGCGCGTGGATTGTGGCCCGCGCGGGCAGTGATTTGGCCGAAACCGATGTGCAGGATTTTTGCCGTAGCGCCATCGCGCATTTCAAGGTCCCTGCCTATGTTTCCTTCAAGGATGAGCTGCCTATGACCGTGACCGGAAAACCGCAGAAATTCGTGATGCGCGACCGGATGATCAAAGAGCTTGGGCGGGGTTGACGGCGAGGCACACCCCCATTCCTGCCGCGCCCCACAAGCAACCTGCGGCACGCAAAATTCATCGGCGACACCCTTGGACAAAAGGAACCCGGACCGATATAGCCGGGATGATTACATGTCACCCGAAAGGTTCGTCCAATGGCACTCAACCGCTCACTTAAAATCGCGCCGTCGATCCTTTCTGCCGATTTCGCGAACTTTGGCGCAGAATGCGAAGCCATAGAGGCGCAAGGCGCGGATTGGGTGCATGTGGATGTGATGGATGGGCATTTCGTGCCCAACATCACCTTTGGCCCCTCGACCTGCGCTGCGATCCGCCCGCATATCAAGACCGTCATGGACGTGCACCTGATGATCGCGCCCGTCGATCCTTATATTGACGCCTTTGCCAAGGCGGGGGCCGATGTTATCACCGCCCATGTCGAAGCGGGCCCGCATATTCACCGCACCATGCAGGCCATCCGCGCAGCTGGCGCAAAGGCAGGCGTTGCGCTGAACCCCGGCACCCCCGCCTCTTCGGTAGAATATCTGCTGGATATGGTCGATCTGGTCTGTGTCATGACGGTAAACCCCGGTTTTGGCGGGCAGAAATTCATCCACAGTCAGGTTGAAAAGGTGCGCCAGCTGCGTGCGATGATCGGGGATAGACCCATCCACATCGAAATTGACGGCGGTGTTGATCCCGCCACCGCGCCCTTGGTGGTGGCGGCGGGCGCGGATGTGTTGGTCGCGGGATCGGCCGTGTTTCGGGGCGGGTCTGTCAGCAAGCCCGCGCCTTATGGAGCCAACATCAAGGCCATACGCGACGCGGTTTTGTCCACAACAGTCTGACGCGAAACTCTGCACAAGATATCAGCGCTGATATATGAAACACCGCCCCTCGATGGCGTCTTGCGGCAGCGCGATCTGCGTCAAGGTCTCAAAATACATCCGGTCACTTGAGACCATCAACCCTCCGTCGGCCAACAAGGGTTCAATCAACGGGGACACCCGGCGCGCAAATTCATCGTTTTTCTGTGCGTTGTGCCCGCCAAGGTCTGCATGGATAAGGCGTGCCGTTGCGCCAAAGCGCGTCAGGGCCAGCGGCAGCGTTTCAAAGACATCCCCCAAAAGAACCTGATCGTCCGGCGGCGTGCTGTCAGGATGGGAGGCAATCGCGCGCTCAAAGACATAGATGTCTTCTTTCGGCATGATTTCACACATGTGGTGATAGGTGCGCCCATTGCCCAGACCAAGCTCGAAAACCGGCCCTGAGATATCCGCCGTAAGCGCGGCGGCATGGTTCAGGCAGGCCCGTTGTGACACCATGCGGGCGATGAATAAATCGAGTCGGCTCATCACGTCATCCTTTGCAAAACTCGCGCTCCCAATGCCTGCTTTTGTCAAAAATTGGTAGCACAAAGCGCACCCCACCGTTCAATGCTGGACCTGAGGAAAGAAATCGCGTTGACTGACGCTGATAAATCCGCAGCCTGCATGATGGAAGAGATGTAAAAAGTGGCCCCTCGATGACGACACCACTGCTGGAAGTATGCAATCTGAGCATTGGCTTTGGTGCCGCCGACCCGGTCGTGCGGGACGTGAGCTTTCGCGTCATGCCCGGTGAGACGCTCGCACTTGTCGGGGAAAGCGGGTCCGGCAAAACCATTTCCTGCCGCTCTGTGCTGCGCATTCTGCCAGAGACGGCGCAGATACGCAGCGGCACCATCAATTTTGCATCCGCCAGCGGACCTACCGTTGACCTGCTGGCGATCAAGGAACGCGCCATGCGGGCCATTCGCGGCGATCAGATTTCGATGATTTTTCAGGAGCCGATGCGCTCCCTGTCGCCACTGCACCGGCTGGGCGATCAGGTCGCCGAAGTATTGACGCTGCACCGCAACCTGAGCCACACCGAGGCGAAGAAATCAGTTCTGGAGACATTCGAGCGCGTTGGTTTTCCCGACCCCGCGCGGGTCTGGAAATCCTATCCATTCGAGATGTCCGGTGGGATGCGCCAGCGCGCCATGATTGCAATGGCCATGGTCGCCAAGCCAGAATTGTTGATCGCGGATGAGCCGACAACGGCCCTTGATGTGACCACGCAGGCACAGGTCTTGGGTCTCATCAAGGATTTGCAACGCGACACGGGCATGGCCGTGATACTGGTCACGCATGATTTGGGTGTCGTGGCAAATATGGCTGAATCCGTTGTGGTCATGAACAAGGGCCGGATCATGGAAAGTGGCCCCGCGGCGGCCGTTCTGGGCGCTCCTGCACACGGGTACACGAAAAAGCTCTTTGCCGCAGCGCCCACCATTCCGCAGGTTGCCAACCCGGTAGAGCGCACGAAAAGCGCGGATAACATTCTGGAACTACGCAGCGTCTGCAAGACCTATACGATGCGCGCGGGTGGCTGGCGTGCGCCCCAGAAGATCACCGCCTGCCATCAGGTTAACCTGACATTAGAGCGTGGCAAAACACTCGCTGTTGTCGGGGAAAGCGGGTCGGGCAAGACAACCTGCGCCCGCATCGCCCTTGGTGCCGAAGCACCCGATGAAGGCGGTCATGTTCTGTTTCGCGCCGAGGCAAACGCAGAGCCACTGAAAATTCACGCGATGACGCCTGCAGAGCGGGTCGGGTTTCAAAAACAGGCCCAGATGGTCTTTCAGGACCCTTATTCGTCGTTATCGCCACGCATGCGAATTTCGCAGACAATGACCGAGCCGATGGAGATCCACAAGATCGGCACCAAGGCCGAGCGGCGCGAGAAGGCCGAGGAAATGCTAAGCTGGGTGGGGCTTGATCCGTCCATGCTGGTGCGGTTCCCGCACGCGTTTTCCGGGGGGCAGCGGCAAAGACTGTCGATCGCGCGGGCGCTGACCCTGAACCCGGTGTTACTGGTCTGTGATGAGCCGACATCGGCGCTGGATGTCTCGGTTCAGGAACAAATCCTGAAGCTGCTGGAGGACATTCGCGACTGTATGGGCTTGAGCTATCTTTTCATCAGTCACGATCTGGCTGTTGTCGCGCGCATTGCCGACGAGGTGGCCGTTATGCGTCAGGGCGTTGTGGTGGAACAGGCGGCACCTGACATGCTCTTTTACAACCCGCGCCACCCCTATACGCGGGCTTTGATCGCGGCCCAGCCGACGCCGGATGTGAACCGGCCTATTGATCTTAATCTGGTGTCGCAGGGTGCGGGCTCACCAGCGAGCTGGCCCGATGAATTCCGTTTCGAGGGGGTCGCGGCCCCGGCATTAACTGAACTCGCACCCGGTCATAAGGTACGTTGTCATGTATAAAACCCTATCCGCTCTCTTTTTGGTTTTCTGCCTGCACCAGACCGCTCTGGCGCAGACACCAGCAGCCTTTCAGGAAAGCACATTCTGGGCGCAGGAAGTATCCGTCGGAAATATGCCCCCTATTGCCGAACGTCTGCCGCTTGATCCTCTTGTCGTTGATCTGCCCGCGAAAGGGCGCACCTATGGGCAACAGGGCGGCACGCTGCGCACGTTGATCTCGCGTTCAAAGGACGTGCGCCAGATGGTGGTCTATGGATATGCCAGACTGGTTGGCTATGACCACAACTACGAGCTTTACCCGGACCTGTTACGGGACTTTGAGGTCGAAGAGGGACGCAAATTCACACTGCATCTGCGCCGGGGGCACAAATGGTCCGACGGTCATCCCTTCACCTCTGCCGACTTTGAATATTACTGGCGTCATGTTGCCCTCAATGAGGAATTGAGCCCCTCCGGCCCGCCGCAGAACCTCTTTGTGGACGGCGCTTTGGCCAGTATGACATTCCCGGATGCCCATACCGTCGTCATCGAATGGCCCACGCCAAACCCCGGGTTTTTACAGCTTCTGGCTCAGGCGAGCCCCTTTCTGATCTATCGTCCCGCGCACTATCTCAAACAGTTTCATGCGGATTTCGTGGACAAAAAAGACCTGCGCAAACAGATCAAAAAGGCGCGGGTCAGAACCTGGGCGGCACTGCACAACGGGCTTGATAACATGTACAAGTTCGACAACCCCGCCCTGCCCACGCTGCAACCTTGGATCAACGCCAGTGCTGGTAAAACCAGCCAGAGACTGTTTGTGCGCAACCCCTACTATCACCGGATGGACAAGCGCGGCGTGCAACTGCCCTATATCGACATCGTCAAAATGACCGTTGTCGGGGGTGGGCTGATCGCCGCCAAGGCAAACGCCGGCGAGGTTGATTTACAGGCCCGCGGTCTGGATTTCCCCGATATCTCAATCCTGAAAAAGGGTGAGCTGGATGGCGCAGGATATAAAACGCTGCTTTGGGCGAACAGTACGGCGAACCAGATTGCAATTTATCCGAACCTGAACTTTGCCGACCCGGTCTGGCGCGAGATCATCCGCGATGTGCGGTTCAGGCGCGCGCTGTCCATGGGCATTGACCGGCGGATGATCAACCGCGCGCTCTACTTTGGCCTCGCCTCCGAGGGGGGGATGACGGCCCTGCCCACTAGCCCGTTTCATGATACCGCAAATGTGTACAAATGGTCCGTCTACTATCCCGCCAAGGCCAACGCGTTGCTGGATGAAATGGGTCTGACCGGACGGACGCCGGATGGTATACGTCTGCTGCCCGACGGACGCCCTATGGAGTTTGTCATCGAAACCGCAGGCGAACGTAAAGAGGTCGAAAACGCGCTGGCGATCATCACCGATACATGGCGCGAGATCGGGGTCAAACTGGTCATGCGCCCGCTTGACCGGGATATCCTGCGCAACCGCGTCTATTCAGGCCTGAGCATGGCCGCCGTCTGGTTCGGCTGGGACAATGGGTTGCCGCAACCCTATACGCCACCGGAATATCTTGCCCCCAAACATCAGGAATTTTTCGCCTGGCCCAAATGGGGGCAGTATTATCAGACCGGTGGCGAGGTCGGCGAAGCACCCGATATGCCAGCGCCCAAACGCCTGATGCAGCTTAGCTACGACTGGAGCCATACAACAGACCCTGCGCTGCGCTCGGAAATCTGGCGCGAAATGCTGGCGATCCACGCGGATAATCAGTTTGGGATTGGCATTCTGGCGCAAGCGCCTCAACCGATTGTTGTCTCAGAACGCCTGCGCAATGTGCCGGAAACCGGAAAATGGGCATGGGATCCGGGGTCGCATTTCGGCATCCACCGCATCGATGAATTTTACTACGAAGACGCCTTTCAGCAGTTCACCCAATGATGTTTCTCCGCTACGCCATCTATCGCTTTATCACGATGCTGCTGACCCTCTGGGTCGTGTCGCTACTGATTTTCGTGATCATCAACCTGCCCCCGGGCGACTATCTGAGCAACCAGATCGCTGAGTTGCGCGCAACAGGTCAGGCCGAAGGGGTTGCCAAGGCGGAATTCCTGCGCACCGAATATGCGCTGGATCGTCCGATTTGGGAGCAATATCTGATCTGGGTCGGCATGGCCCCCGGACCGCAGGGCTGGTACGGGCTGATACAAGGGAACTTTGGCTGGTCATTTGAATTTGACCGCCCCGTCGATGAAATCGTGGGGGACGCGCTGTGGCTGACGGTTCTGGTCAACCTCGCGGCGGTGCTGTTTGTGTATGTTGTCGCGCTGCCTCTGGGGGTTCTTGCGGCGGCACGCTCTGAAACATGGGTCGATTATTCGGCGGCCTTTGTGGGGTATCTGGGTCTGGCGACGCCGAACTTTCTGCTCGCCCTGATGCTGTTTTATTACGGCAACAAGTACTTTGATCTGCCAATTGGCGGCCTGATGGACCCAAGGTTCGAAGGGCAGCCGATGACGTGGGACAAGGTCTATTCCATTCTGATCCACCTGATTGTGCCGACCTTTGTGATCGGAACGTCCGGGGCCGCTGCGATGATGCAACGCCTGCGCGCCAATATGCTGGATGAACTCAGCAAGCCTTATGTGGAAACGGCCAAGGCCAAGGGGCTTGCCCCCGCAAAACTGCTCGCAAAATACCCGCTGCGCATGGCATTCAACCCTTTCGTGGCAGATATTGGCAACCTGCTGCCGTCCATGATCTCAGGCTCTGTCCTTGTGTCTGTGGTTCTGGGGCTGCAAACGATTGGCCCGTCGCTGCTGACCGCGTTGAAGTCGCAGGATCAGTTTCTGGCCGGGTTCATACTGATGTTCGTGGCATTGCTGACCCTGATTGGCACGATGGTGTCTGATCTGTTGCTGGTCCTGCTTGATCCGCGCATCAGGTACGGGGCGCGCAACGGATGACACAGATGCCAGACGGTCGCTACGTCGACGACGCCCCCTATACCGATGATGTGGACCTCAGCGCACTTGAGCGCTCGGATATGGATGCGCCGAACTGGGTGCTGGTCTGGCGTAAGTTCAAGCGCCACAAGCTGGGTTTGATTTCGGGGATATTCTTGCTGCTCAGCTACATGATGCTGCCGGTCGCGGGTTTTATCTCTCCCTACACTCCAAATGAGCGCAGTGCGGATTATCTTTATGCGCCGCCACAATCCATCAACCTGTGGCACGATGGCCGCTTCATCGGGCCTTATGTCTATCCGATTGAGGCGACGGCAGATCTGGTTAATTACCGCTGGACCTATGAGACCGATACCAGCACGCCGATGCCACTGGAATTCTTTTGTGAAGGCCAGCAATACAGGCTGATGGGGCTTATTCCGTCGGACACGCATTTGTTCTGCGCGCCCGAAGGGGCAACGGTCTTTCTGTGGGGTTCCGACAGGCTGGGGCGTGACGTGTTCAGCCGCATTCTCTACGGCGCACAACTGTCCCTGACGGTTGGTCTGATCGGCATTACCGTATCCTTTGTGCTGGGTATCTTCTTTGGGTCGATTGCGGGCTACTTCGGCGGGCGCACCGACTGGATCATCAACCGCATGATCGAAATCCTGAGGTCCCTGCCAGAACTGCCCCTGTGGTTGGCACTGTCGGCCGCAGTTCCGTCGAACTGGAGCCCGGTATCAGTCTTTTTCATCATTTCGATCATTCTGGGGATATTGGATTGGCCGGGGCTGGCGCGGGCGGTGCGATCCAAATTTCTGTCCCTGCGCGAAGAAGAATACGTGCGCGCCGCCGAGATGATGGGGGCCAAGCCGGGGCGTGTGATCCGCCGCCATCTATTGCCGAACTTCATGTCGCATCTGATCGCCTCTGCGACGCTCTCCATCCCTGCGATGATCCTTGGCGAGACCGCGCTCAGCTTTCTGGGGCTGGGGTTGCGCGCACCTGCGGTCAGTTGGGGCGTCATGCTGAATGACGCGCAAAACCTCGCATCGATTGAGATCTACCCGTGGACTGCCATCCCAATGCTGCCGATTATCTTTGTCGTGCTGGCGTTCAACTTCCTTGGTGATGGATTGCGTGCGTCACTTGACCCTTACAAGGGCTAAACGACGGCATGCAGACAGCTATTCAACCTGCCTGCATGCCCTTAATCTGTGCCTATTTCATTGAACTCAGGCCAAACATGTTGCCTTCGGTATCCTGACACAGGGTAATCCAGCCGAACTCTCCGATCGAAAACTTTGGTCTGACCACGATACCACCCGCTGCCTCGACGCGGGCTTCAGGCTCGGCCGTGTCCTCAACTGAGAAATACACGATTGTGCCGCCGACACCCGGTGAGGCGTGCGCCGCCTTTGTCAAAGCGCCGCCTGCCCCGTAAGCGCTCATCTCAGTGGCAAAGCTCATCATCTGCGATTGACCGCTCGGGTCGATCATTGGTTCCAGTTTCTGATCCAGAACGGTCTGATAAAAGGCAACGGCCCGATCCAGATCGTCCACGAATATGTCAAACCATCCAACTGCGTTCATTTGTGCCATGTCTCATTCCTTTGTGTGTTGTCGAACATGGCACAGATCTAACAAGGAGCATTAGGCCTGTATTGTAGATATCAGACATCAAACTTTCGGGCGTATTTTCCCGGCGTGTACCCTGTGGCACGTCGAAAGGAATGGATGAAATGCGACTGGTCCGCATAGGACCACGTATCATTCCCGTTCAACGCCTGCTGCAGGCGCAGTATCTTCAGAAAGTCATGCGGGGCAAAGCCGGTCGTGCGTTTCAGGGTCCGTTGCAACTGACGCGCAGAGATTTCCGAAACTGCCGCCATATCGGACACGGTATGAATATCATCAAGGTTCTGGAATATCCTTTCCGTGACCGGATTCGGGGCGACCATCTTACTGTCGATCAACTGCTCCACAAGCTTGATCAGAATGACTTGCTGATCCGAGAAATCCCGTCCGGTCAGGTCATCATTGATCTCGATCAGGGGCAATCCGCCTTTGTATGGGGTGTCCAAAAGGCCATATGCAATGGGTTCATGACTTTCCTGCCAGACCCCCGGCAAAAACCTGATGTTCACAAAGTGGAACGTCTGACCCAGGTTGAACTCTTCGGATTCCGCGCGGAGTTTCGATACGCCCGCAACGTTCCTGTTGCGTTGGTCAAAGACAATATAGGTACAGGCATCTGGCAGCGCATGAAACCGATAGTCCTGTTGCAAGGGGGCGTGTGTTTTCAGTTCCAGAAACCGATGTACGATGCCGCGCAAATGGCTTGGCGGCTCGACCTCGTCAAAATGAACGGCCTGCACGGTTTTGTCTTTCCCGTTGCCTTTCGGATCATACATCTGCGTTTCGCTTTTCTGGCCCGGAAAATTTATATTTTACGTCAAGCTCATAGCAGGCAGAACGACCCGCCAACACAGGTCAAATGGGACAGGGCTAGCGATCATCCGCTTCATCCTGTGCGCCACCTTCCAGCAGATCATCATCCATCGCGGCGCGGGCGGCTGCGGTGATGGCCTGTTTTTCCTTTTCTGTCAGATTCTCGACCTTGGTTTCAGTATCCGCAAGGCGCACCGTGACTTCCTTATGCGCAAAGTGGATTCCTTCGCGTTCGAACAAGGAGCGGATTTCTTCGTATACTTTCTTGCGCACCAGCCATTGATCGCCCGGTTTGGTCATGAATTTGACCCGGATGATCATCGCGCTGTCCTGCATCTCGATCACACCCTGCGATTTGAGCGGTTGAATAAAGTTCTCGCCAATCACGGGATCATCCAGCAACTCAACACCGAGGTTCTTGATCAGTTTTCGTACCTTCTCGACGTCGGTGTCATAGGTAACCCGCAGCTTGAGTTTCATAATGACCCAATCGCGGGAATAATTCGTCATGACCTGAATTTCGCCGAAGGGGATCGTGTGCAGCGCGCCTAGATGGTGGCGCAGCTGAAACGAGCGCACGGAAATTTTTTCGACCGTGCCTTTCACGCCCCCGATGTCCAGATATTCGCCTTTGCGAAACGCATCATCAAACAGAAAGAACCCGCCGGAAAAGATATCGCGCACCAGCGCCTGTGAGCCAAACCCCACGGCCACGCCCACAACACCCGCACCGGCAAACAAGGGCCCCACATTGACCCCCATCTCCATCAGGATAATCAGCGTGATGGTCACGATCAGCACAATCAGGATAAAGTTGCGAAACAGCGGCAGCAGCGTGGCCAGCCGGGACGCAGAAGAGCCGCTGCCTTCATCCCCCAACTCACCTTCGGTGATGTCACCGAGTTCATCGGCGATCTTATTGTCGATCCAGATGCGAAACGCGTGATAAACCACATATCCGATGAACAGGATGACCATAACGTCGAGCAGCCGGTTGGCAAAGCTTTCAACCATCTGCGTGCTGTTATTGTCCCAGATGTAAAAGAACGCATATGCACCTGCCACAAAGGCCACGATGCCAGCAACGCGCTGCGCCAGTTCCTCGTAGGTGCGCATACCCCTTGGGGCATAGCGCGCGTTTTCTTGCGTTTGAGCGGCCTCGTCAGGGCTATCGTCCGCTTCACTTTCGCTTTGAGGGTAGGATTGGTTCAGAGCACGCATTGCCCGAGCACGGGCAAAACCACGCTCGATACCGAAGTTGATGACCCCGAAAACCACCAAAATCGACAGCAGGATCGCGTAGGCTCCGGCAATCAGCGGCACCGCTGGCGGCGTGCCCAACACCAGATCATAGGTCACCTGAAACCACGCATAAAGCATGTAGATGATCACTGCCGGCGCCCAGATTGAGGACAGTGCCTTGATCACCCAACTGCAGTTCTCACGCGGCTCGCCTTTCCGGATCGCATTGGACAGCGCCCGACGATTGACCAGAACCATCATGATGTTCGCCACAACGACAGCGGCCCCAAGCAGGGACGCCATGAAGGCAAAGACATCGTAATTCAGGCCCAGTTCGCGCACCCATACGGTGAACAGCAGCCTGAAGATATCGAACGTACCGAGTGTGACCAGCCAATAATTCAGGTGTTTCGCATCGCGCGTATTAAGATAGGGGATGCGGTATTGCGGCATGTAGGGTGACAGGATCATACGCCACAGCGCGGCCACCGCACGGCTTAGAAAATACGCGACGTTTATGACGCTGACGGTAAATTGCAGTCCGGGGTCTTCGAGCGGGCCAAAAATAAGCACGCCCAAGGCGTAGGCCACCGCCATGGAAACCAGAATACCCACCACCCCGAGAAAGAAGCGGAACACCAACCAAGGCATCTTTTGCGAATAGCCCTGCGGATTTTCCAGCGTCCGCGCAACGATCATGGAGCGCGCGATGTAACGACCAAAGACATATCTCTGAACCAGCATCCCAACGCCAAAAAGCGCCATTGAGATGTATAACGCTTCGAAATACGCCCACATCGTGCCATCCGGGCTGGTGGCGCGCAGAATAAAGATCACCTCGTTGAAATCATCCGGCAGACCAAGGATGCGCTGCACAAGGGTCGCGCGGAATTTCACAAGGGAATCCTGCGTCTTCATCAAAACGGAGCCGCTGCTCTCGACTGGCGCGACTTCTGCATTGGGCGGGGGCTGACCTGTCGTCGATACGACGTTGCCCTCCAGATCAATGACCACAACGCCAACGCCGTTTTCGGCGGCTTTTTCCATGATGTCGGATATGCGATCCGTGCTGCTTTCTTCTTCGGCCCCCCCGGTATTGCCAAAAAGTGAGCCGACGCTTTGTGCCTGACTTTCGATTGGCGTCGCCAAGATGACCGTCAATAGAACAATAAAAAGAGCGATAATGGATGCGCGCATCGCGATAATGTCCAACACAGTTAACAAACCCGGACGGTAGGTGAGCTTGGCAGACAATGCAATTGCGCAACATCTGTGAAAACAGCAGGGAATTCGGGTTTTGCACTGCTGGTGCTTTTGTGCCAAAGAGAAACCGCGACAAAACCATGCCAACGCAAGGGACCGGGGACCGGGCAATGCGCCATATAGAAAACGACCCTGCCCTGACGTCTGACAGTATCGTCACAGCGCGGGCAGACTGCGGGGCCTGCGCCTCATGAATTATCAGAACACATCGGCTGGCACTGTCTTGCGTAACGATCCTGCGTTGCAAAATCAAAAACCCATATCAAAGCGGATCATGTTTTACAGCCATGACACCTTTGGCTTGGGTCATCTGCGGCGTTCGCGGGCACTGGCGTCTGCACTGACGGCTGCGGATGACAATACCTCGGCAATCATTCTGACAGGATCGCCTGTTGCCGGGCGTTTCACATTTCCCGAACGTGTCGATCACGTCCGTTTACCGGGTGTCACGAAACTACACGATGGGTCTTATGTAAGCGAGACGCTCGGGCTTGATATCGACAAGACGACAGCGCTCAGGTCTGCTTTGATCCAGAGCACGGTAGAGCAATATGACCCGGACCTTTTGATCGTCGACAAAGAACCCGCCGGCTTTCGGGGTGAATTGCTGCCCACGTTGGAGTGGCTGGCAGGGCGCGGGCAGACACGTCTGGTGCTGGGGCTGCGCGATGTGTTGGACGAAGCCGAAGTTCTGGCCGCAGAGTGGGCGCGCAAAGGGGCAATTGAGGCCACAGAAAAATTCTATGACGAAATCTGGGTGTACGGACCCCGATCTGTCTATGATCCGACCGAAGGTCTGCAATTATCCGCTGAAACCCGAAACAGAATGCATTGGACAGGGTATCTGCGCCGCGAAATCACGGATGAAGTTGAAACACCGGAAACACCCTATGTATTGATTACACCCGGCGGTGGCGGTGACGGTGCCGCGCTGGTTGATCTGGTCTTGCAGGCCTATGAACAAGCGCCCGATCTGGCACCCGATGCGGTGCTGATCTATGGGCCGTTTTTGTCGGGTGACGTGCGCGAGGCGTTCGAACAGCGGGTCGCGAGGCTGAACGGACGCGTCAGTGCCGTGGGCTTTGACGGACGGATTGAATCGCTATTTGCAGGCGCGCAGGGCGTTGTCTGCATGGGCGGGTACAACACATTCTGCGAAGTCCTCTCATTTGACCAGCGGGCGGTCATCGTGCCCCGCACCGTGCCCCGGCTTGAACAATGGATCAGAGCCGCGCGCGCCGAGGAAATCGGCCTTGTGCGCATGCTGGACGAAAAACGTGACGGCATGACCCCGGATGCCATGATCAAGGCGATCCGGGGGCTGCCAGCGCAACAAAAACCATCGCAGGCGGGTGCCGAAGGCTTGCTGGATGGGCTTGACATCGTCGTTGCCCGAACCAAAGCGTTGATGGCACAGAAATGACAACGACGCCCGCACGGCTTGCCGTTCTGGTCAAGGGATGGCCACGCCTGTCCGAGACTTTTATTGCGCAGGAACTTGTCGCGCTGGAAGACGCGGGGCTGACGCTTGAACTCTGGTCTTTGCGCCATCCGACCGATGAAAAAACGCACCCGCTACATGACCGGCTGAAGGCGCGGGTGAATTACCTGCCCGAATACCTTGAGGATGATCCGCCGCGTGTCCGGCGCGCGCTGTTCAGCGCCAGACGCCTGCCCGGTTTCAAAGACGCCGTGCGCTGCTTTCGTGCGGATTATGCACGCGATCAAACCGAAAACCGCATCCGCAGGTTTGGTCAGGCCTGCGTCTTGGCGCATGAACTACCGCAGGATGTGACCGGCCTCTATGCGCATTTCCTGCACACACCGTCGTCGGTCGCGCGCTATGCCGCGATCCTGACCGGGCTGCCGTGGTCGTTTTCCGCCCACGCCAAGGACATCTGGACGTCACCTGACTGGGAATTGCGCGAAAAACTCTCGGCCCAGAGCTTCGGGGCGCAGTTCGGGGCCACCTGCACCGCCTTTGGTGCTGAACATTTGCGCAGCCTTGCGGACAGGACCGACCGCGTTGATCTGGTCTATCACGGGCTGGATTTGACGCGCTTTCCTGACCCTCCGGACCGGAAGGCGCGCAAACCGGATGCACCGCTGGCCCTCATGTCGGTCGGACGGCTGGTTGAAAAAAAGGGCTTTGATCGGCTGATCGAAGCGCTCGCTCTTTTGCCGGATACACTACCCTGGCACTGGACGCATATCGGCGGCGGGACACTCAAGGATCAGATGCAGGATCTGGCTGCTGCAAAGGGCGTGGCAGACCGTATCACATGGCGCGGGGCCTGCGATCAGCCCGAGGTTATCGCAGAAATGCGCACATCCGACCTGTTCGTTTTGCCCAGCCGAATTGCGGCAGATGGCGACCGCGATGGTCTGCCCAATGTCTTGATGGAAGCCGCCAGTCAACGGCTGCCCATTCTGGCGACCCCTGTTTCTGCCATTCCGGAATTCATTGACACAGGCGTGCATGGCATTCTGGTGGATGATGCCCCGGACAGCCTTGCGCAGGCGATCCGGGATTTTGCCGCGCGGCAAGACAAGGGCCGTGCCTTTGCCGATGCGGCCTACATACGGCTGAAAACCGAGTTTCAGATGCAGCCGGGCATCAATCAGCTGACCAAGCGGTTGCGCGCGATGATGCGGGACGCGGCGTGATACCCGCCGCCTTTTATGCTCCGATGAAACCACCTGATCACCCTGTGCCCTCAGGGGATCGCGCCATGGCCCGCGCCTTGCTGGCCGCATTGCAGATGTGCGACGTTAAGGCAGATGTCGCCTCGCATCTGCAAACACGCGACGGGACCGGGGATGCACAGATACAGGCGGAAAAACAAGCGGCCGCATCGGTCGAAATCGACGCCCTGATCCAGAAGGGGCGACAAGCCGGATGGCGGTTCTGGATCACCTATCACAACTACTACAAAGCGCCCGACCTGATCGGGCCAGCCGTCGCGCGGGCGTTGCAAATCCCCTATCTGCTGGTTGAGGCAACCCGCGCGCGCAAAAGACTGTCAGGACCTTGGGCCGACTACGCCAAAGCGGCAGAGGCGGCGAGCGATGCGGCAGCCGTGATTTTTTATCTGACCTTGCGGGATAAAGAAGCGCTGCGCAATTACGCCGCCACCGATCAAAAACTGATCCACCTGCGCCCATTCCTGCCGCGTGAGAATTTGCCCCCCATAGGCCGCAAGGAGCGCAGCATGCTGAGCGTCGGGATGTTCCGTAAGGGCGACAAGCTCGCGTCCTACGAGATTATCGCCGAAACGCTGGCCAAGCTGCAAACACCCGACTGGCACCTCGAAATCGCGGGGGACGGCCCGGCGCGCGCGGAAGTTGAGGCGCTTTTTGCGCCTTTCAGCAACAAGATATCGTTCCTTGGGGCCTTGTCGGCGCAGGATTTGCAAGACGCTTACGCGCGCGCGAAGATCCTCTTCTGGCCCGGTGTCAACGAAGCCTTCGGGATGACCTACCTTGAGGCACAGGCCGCCGGAATGGCCGTTGTGGCGCAGAACCGCCCAGGCGTCCGTGACGTCCTTGCACCGGGAGCGGATTATCCATCGCCCGAGGCTGGCAGCGGCGCACTTGCAGCGCGGCTTGATATGCTGCTTGAAATGCCGAAACTGACGATGCACCTTGGTGCGGCGGCGCGCGCGCATGTCGGCGCGCATCACCTTCTGGGTTCTGCCAGAACCACCCTTAGAACCGCAATTGACGAGATATTGATATGATCAGGCTCGCCCTCATTCGCCACGGCCACACCGAATGGAACCGTAAGGGTCGCATTCAGGGGCGCACGGACATCCCGCTGGACCCGGAGGCGCGTGCCGGGCTTGCCACGCGCGTCCTGCCGAAGCCGTGGTACGATGCGGCGCTTGTATCCAGCCCGCTGATGCGCGCCGTGAAAACCGCAGAACTGATCAGCGGCAAAACCCCGATCACGATACCTGCGCTGATGGAAATGGACTGGGGTGCGTGGGAAGGAAAGCGCGGGGAGGCGTTGCTGGCCGATCCCGACACAGATTACCGCCATATCGAAGACTGGGGCTGGGAGTATCGCCCCCCCGGCGGGGAAAGCCCGGCAGATGTGAGCGCGCGACTGACCCCATGGGTCAACAGCCTTGCCACGGACACGGTCGCCGTCTGTCACATCGGGATCATGCGCGTGTTGATGGCCAAGGCCACGGGCTGGAACTTTGACGGTGCCGCCCCTTTCCGCATCAAACGGGACCGCCTGTTTATCCTGAACATCTCTGACGCGGGCTGGACGGTTGCAGGCGATCCTGTTCGCCTTGAGGCGCGCACCCGGTGAGAGTGTTCTTTGTGGTGACGCACCTGCTTGGATCGGGACATTTGTCGCGCACATTGGTGCTGGCCCGCGCACATCTGAAGGCAGGGCATGAGGTGACGCTGGTCTCCGGCGGCATGCCCGTGCCTCACCTGTCTCATGACGGTATTACGCTGGTGCAATTGCCCGCCCTGAGATCCGATGGCGTGAACTTCACGCGCCTGCTTGATGACAAAGGGGATGTCGCGCCTGAAACGCTGATGCGGGATCGTCGCGACAAGCTCCTGAGCACATTTGAAGAGGCCGCCCCGGATGTGCTTGTCACCGAATTGTTCCCCTTTGGCCGGCGCAGTTTGAGCGATGAGTTTCTGGCGCTGCTCAAAACGGCCATAGCACGCAAAAACCCGCCGCGCATTTGCTGCTCGATCCGTGATATTCTGGCGCCGCCTTCCAAACCATCCAAAGCGGCACGCGTCCGTGACATCATCGCAGAGTTTTACGACGCAATCATCGTGCATTCCGATCCCGATGTGACACCGCTGGCGGCAAGCTGGCCCGTCACCGAAGATATTTCGGAAAAACTCAGATACAGCGGATTTGTCGCAAACCCGCCCGCCCCCATGCACCCTGATGCATTGGGACAAGGCGAAGTACTCGTCAGCGCTGGCGGTGGGGCCGTTGGCGATGCGCTTTATTCTGCTGCCCTGGGCGCTGCGAAACTGGACGGCGATCTGCATTGGCGTGTTTTGGTCGGTGGCGCGGATGCACCGGCAAAATGCGCGGCACTGAAAGAACTTTGCCCGGCAAATGCTACCATCGAACCCGCCCGACCGGATTTTCGCCAGATGCTGCACCGCGCAAAAGCCTCCGTGTCGATGTGCGGCTACAACACGGCGCTCGATATACTGCAGGCCGGAACGCCCGCGGTTTTCGTCCCCTTTGATGCGGGCGGCGAGGTGGAGCAATCCCTGCGCGCCTCGGCACTTGCTAAAATAGCGGGCATACGCGTTGTGAACTCTGTGGACCTGCAACCCGAGACACTTTTGAACACCGTGTATTCTGTCGTGCAAGACCTCCGACGGGATCCGCAAACGCAGGGCCTCGATGGGGCAAACCGCACGGTTGAACTGCTCGAAACGCTTGTTAAGGCACCGAGCCATGCAGGTTGACTGGACCCCGCTGCGCCGTGAATTGGCGCGCCATAGGGCCCGCGGGATGGCCCTGCACTTCTGGTGGCGTGATGACGATGCCACGAAACCAACTGCGGCGCTTGATCAACTTGAAACTACCGCTGACGCGCTGAACGTGCCCGTGCATCTTGCGATCATCCCGGCATTGGCCGAAGCCTCACTGGCTCAACATGCCAAAAGGTCGGATCACCTCGTGCCGATCGTTCATGGCTGGCAACACAAGAACCATGCCCCGAGCGGTCAGAAAAAAGCGGAATTCGGCGCAATGCGCAGCGGGGCCATCGCCGAACTCCAACGCGGGCTTGATCAGATGCGGCAGCTCTTTGGCACCGGGATGGTCCCGGTCTTTGTACCGCCGTGGAACCGGATCAATCCGTCCTACCTCGCGCCGCTTGCCGATGCAGGCTATGCAGGCCTGTCGACCTTTACGCCACGACAAACCGTCTGTGCCGCCGATGGCCTGATGCAGATCAACACCCATATTGACCCCATCGACTGGCGCGACACGCGCGGCCTCAAAGACCCCGCAACGCTCGTGGCACAAACGGTTGAAGTACTTGCCGCGCGCGCGGATGGGCAGTCGGATTCGTCTGAACCCTTGGGCTATCTGACGCATCATCTTGTGCATACTGCGGATGTGTGGGACTTCACCCAGCAGTTTGTATCAGAGCTTTTGGATGGTGGCGCGCTGCCACAACCCATCGCCCCCTTGCTGGAGAAACACAGATGAGCCGACTGGACTCCATGCGCCGCCGTCTAAGCGCGCAGATCGACGGTCTGAACTGGGCCGCTGAGCAGGTGCGGGGCATTGACGGTGATGTGCTGGAACTGGGTTTGGGCAACGGTCGCACCTATGATCACCTGCGCGAGGTCCTGCCCGAGCGGCGCATCTGGGTGATTGACCGGGTGCTGCAACCGCATCCGTCCTGCGTACCCCCTGCGGAAAACTTCCTGCAGGGCGAAGCGGATGACATGCTCACGACCCTTGCAAAGACGGGGGCAAAATGCGCGCTGGCACACTATGATTTCGGCTTTGGCGTCAAGGATCTGGATGTGGCGGAGGGCGCGCGGCTCTCGCCCCTGATCGCAGCACTGATGGTGCCGGGCGGACTGGTGGTCAGCCAGCAACCGCTGATCGGGCTGACACAGATCAGCGGGCCGGACACAATTGACCCGGAACGATACCTTTTCTACCGCGCGCCCTGACTCCGGCGCATACCGATTTTTGACCTTTCGCCGATCGCATTTCCGGGTAATCTGACCGGATATTGCAATAAAGGACGACCAGATGAAAAAGCTCGTATTGTGCCTGTTTACTGTCGCGGGCCTCGCCGCCTGCGATCACAATCAGGACGCCGATCCGGAGGCAATGGAACAGCTGAATGAAATTCCCGAAGCGGTGGATGGCGTAATTTCCTGACCCCATGGGAAAAACTCCGCAAAAAGCGGTACGGAAATCACTTTTTCGCGTGAACCCGATTCGCAATAGGCTATAGAGGGTCTATTGATGACGACTTCAAAAAGGACTTCCCCATGATCAGAGTTGCCGTTCTCCTCAGCCTCGTATTGGCACTTGCTGCTTGTGAAACCACAAAAGGCATCGGCCGCGACGTACAAAACGCTGGCGAAGCGCTCGACGAAGCGATCTAAGAACACCTCGTCGCGCCGGAGTTTCCCCTGCGGCGCGCGCTGCTATTTAGCACAGTTCCTGCAGAGTGCCGCATCCGGCACGGCCATGAGGCGCGCGTCGGAAATCTGGTCGCCGCAGGACAGACATGTGCCATAGGTGCCGTCGTCAATGCGGCTCAGTGCGGCGTCAATGCGCCTGAGTTCAGCCATCTCGACCTGCCCCATGGCTTCGAGGACTTCATCGCCCTGACGTTCAGTGGCGCGGTCTTCCCAGTCTTGCGGCATGGGCGCATCCAGCGCTTGTTCGATATCGGACAAATCCCCCACAAGAGACGCGCGGCGGCTCAAAAGCGTCTGTTTGTGAACCTGAACATCCATGAAAATCCCCTTTCGTGATCAGCGTAAAACGCGCGGCGAATCGTTTTGTGTGCGGGTGGACTACCCTGCGATCTTACCTGCCAGAATATAGGATGCCGGCGCCGCCAGAACCGCGCCCGCAACCGCCGCCACCACGATTGGCATCATACCGGTAAGACCCATGGTCAACACGGCAATCACAGCCGTCCCCGCGAGAGTGGTTGCGACGATGGAATAAAGAATGAGAGCAATGCGTAACATCGAGGGTGCCTCCTGTGATAAACTCGCATTAAGACTAACGCAGGTGCCGGGTGTTTGCCTTGATATGTGTCAAGGTTGATGTGGTTGGGTTGGGTGGTTCTTAAAACTGCGACCAAGCTATCTTGTGTTTGGGTGCAACCTGCGGCGTGCTTCCAGTAGGGCGACGCGCCCGAACCGAGGGGTGGGAAAAAGCGAAGCGCCCGCCCCGTGGGGGCGGTTCGGGCGCTGCAAATCCAGAGGATTTGCATTGGGTTACTTGGTGAGATGTATTGCAACTGAATTCAAAAGCAGCACACTGTTTGTTTATGAGTATTCGTCTGAGCAAGGCATCAATGAAAAACGAAAAGCTAGCTGTAGAAACACTATTGCCCCCGCGTTTCTTGTTTCAAATTGGCGCATACCTCCAAACTTGCGCGCACATTGAGTTGGCAATATGCGCAGTCATCACTTGTCTCGAAGGCTGTTTTCCACCTGACGATAATTGGCTGAATAAATACTCTAAAAACAGAAAAACAAGCACCAGCGAATTGATTAAAAAACTTCGCAGGACCAATAAAGCAAAAAACAATCATGGTTTTGCCAAAGACCTTGAAAAACTCGTAGATTGGATAGACAGGTTTGTTGACAACAGGCATTTGGCTGCGCACGGCGCTTTTTTTGGCTCTCCGGAGGGTTTCCTTCGCGTCGACTACCTACGCAATACAGGCAAAAAAAAATCGCCAAATTATGAGCAAACGCGAACTGCGATCACCGAAGCAATGGTAACTGAAGTGCTAAATGATGCTAACGATATATACTTGGTTTTGTTGGGAATGCTGGAGCAAATTAAGCCTGGACTGTCAACCGATGTGCACAGGGTGATTGTGCCCTTGGTGGAGCATCCTGTGTCGGCCAAGTAAGTTACCAATAGATAAAGCATGAACCAGTTTTTCTGCTCGCCCGGCTACAACCGCCGATATCGCCGGGCGGGTGTTTTGCACGGAAACTGCGCCCAGTCACTTCTTACTGCTCTGTCTAGTCGCTGTTTCGCGTACCCGATTGCATGTTTAATCCCACAAGTCCAACGCGCGGAAACGCGCATTGCTACGCAGTACGCTGCCTCACGCCGTCTTTCATATAAGCCTTGTTAAACGGCTTTAGCCGTCCATCTTGAGAGCGCTGATAAACGCTTCCTGTGGAATATCCACTTTCCCGAACTGACGCATCTTCTTCTTCCCCGCCTTCTGCTTGTCCAGCAGCTTGCGTTTGCGCGTTGCATCCCCACCGTAACACTTGGCGGTCACGTCCTTGCGCATTGCTGAGAGGGTCTCGCGGGCGATGACTTTGCCGCCAATCGCCGCTTGGATCGGGATTTTGAACATGTGGCGCGGGATCAGGTCCTTGAGCTTTTCGACCATCGCGCGGCCCCGTCCCTCGGCCCGGTCGCGGTGCACCATGGTGGAGAGCGCATCGACCGGTTCGTCGTTCACGAGGATCGACATTTTCACAAGGCTGTCCGTGCGATACCCGATCATCGCATAGTCAAAGGACGCATAGCCCTTGGTCACCGATTTGAGCCGGTCGTAGAAATCAAACACCACCTCATTGAGCGGCAGATCATAGACCACCATCGCACGCGAGCCTGCATAGGTCAGGTCTTGCTGGATGCCGCGGCGGTCCTGACACAGCTTCAGCACATCGCCAAGGTAGTCGTCGGGCACAAGGATCGTCGCCTTGATCCGCGGCTCCTCCAGATGATCGACCAGCGTGAGGTCGGGCATGTCGGCGGGGTTGTGCAGCTCGATCATAGAGC
The DNA here is from genome assembly GCF_000154785.2 of Roseobacter litoralis Och 149. Classification (NCBI taxonomy): domain Bacteria; kingdom Pseudomonadati; phylum Pseudomonadota; class Alphaproteobacteria; order Rhodobacterales; family Roseobacteraceae; genus Roseobacter; species Roseobacter litoralis. The sequence continues at coordinate 277,445 of NC_015730.1, read as the reverse complement.
CATCTTTCATATACACATGGTAGATGACCGAGGGCGCGGTAGTGATCAGTTCGATGTCATATTCACGTTCGATCCGGTCGCGGATGACTTCTAGGTGCAACAACCCCAGAAAGCCACAGCGGAACCCGAACCCAAGGGCGGCCGATGTCTCCATCTCATAGGAAAAGGACGCGTCATTCAGCGCGAGTTTCTCGATACTGTCGCGCAACTCCTCGAACTCGGAGCTGTCCACCGGGAAAAGACCACAGAACACCACGGGCTGCGCCGGTTTGAAGCCCGGCAGCGCGTCGGTCGTGCCCTTTTTCTCATGCGTGATCGTATCGCCCACGCGGGTGTCGCGCACCTGCTTGATGGACGCGGTCAGAAACCCGATTTCGCCCGGACCCAATTCGTCGATCTCGGTCATGGCGGGGCGGAACACGCCGATGCGGTCCACGCCATGGGTGGAATTGTTGGACAACATGCGGATGCGGTCGCCCTTTTTCAGCACACCGTCCATGATGCGCACCAGAACGATCACCCCGAGGTAGCTGTCATACCACGAATCCACCAGCATCGCCTTGAGCGGCGCATCGCGGGTGCCTTTGGGCGCGGGCAGGTTCTGCACGATGCTTTCCAGCGTCTCCATGATGCCCTGCCCGGTCTTGGCAGACACCTGAATGGCACCGGAGGCATCAATGCCGATCACGTCTTCGATCTGTTCGGCCACGCGGTCACAATCGGACGCAGGCAGGTCGATCTTGTTGAGCACGGGCACGATTTCATGATCCGCGTCGATGGCGTGATAGACATTGGCGAGCGTCTGCGCTTCGACGCCCTGGGTGCTGTCCACGACCAGCAGCGACCCCTCAACCGCGCGCATGGAGCGGCTGACCTCATAGGCGAAATCCACGTGGCCCGGCGTGTCGATCAGGTTGAGGACATATTCCTCACCATTCTGGGCGGTGTAATTGATCCGCACGGTCTGCGCCTTGATGGTGATGCCGCGCTCGCGCTCGATGTCCATGCTGTCGAGCATCTGCTCCTTCATATCCCGATCCGCCACGGTATTGGTGGACTGAATGAGCCTGTCGGCCAGCGTGGATTTCCCGTGGTCAATATGCGCCACGATGGAGAAATTGCGGATATGTGAAAGCGGTGTCATGGTAATGGGATATGGTGTGGTTTGGGGGGGCGGTCAAGGTGGATCAGAAGGTAGAGATAACGGATCAGCAAAGCGCACAAGCGTGGCTGGACACGCAGGACCACCAGACGCAGGTTTGGTTCGCCGCGCGCTGTGCCTTGCGCGCGCTGCCCGGGCTAGGAAGCTGGGAAGAAGCGACGTCCAACGGGCTTGCTGTTTTGACCTTGCGATCGGCGCTCGTCTCTGCGGCTACAGCAACCTGTCCAGCCGCAGAGTTACACGGGTTGGCAAACGCTGCCGCTAACGCCTTCTTCGCCGGCGCCGCCTTCTCTGGCGCCCCTCCTGTCGCTCGCTCCACCGTCGCTGCCACCCGCGCTGCCACCCGCTCTGCCACCAATTCCACCGCCGCCACGACTGGCGCTTCCGTCGCCTTCTCCGCCACCGACGTAGCTGCCATCAATTCCGCCGTCGAGTTCTCCGCTGCCAGCACCGCTGCCGCAGCTTCCGCAGCCGTCCGCTCCACCGCCACTTTCGACTCAAATTTACCAGGTAATTGGGAGGCGCTCTGGCCAAAAGTCGCTCAACCAGACGGCCTGAAAACCGGATGGGAAACGCTTAAGGCGCAATGGGACGCCGATGATGCCGACTGGTCCTTCTGGGTCGAGTGGTACGAGGCCATCCTGAACGGCACCCCGATGCCATGGGACTTGACGCACCGGATCGCTCTGGAAATCACGGATGCTGAATGGAAGGCCGGGCAGATAGTGGTAGCGGGTCGGATCGCTGAGATAATCCAGTCTTACAAAACCAACGTCGGCCCCAGATTGGTACTCAATTCTGACGGCCTGTGGGACGTAGAAGATGACGTCGCGGTTCCGGAAGAGCCTATGAGTTTTGCGATTTCCCAAGTGGAGATCAACCTCGTGGCCGCGCTGAGCGCAGGAAACGGATTATCTGAAACCTCCGGCGAAACGATTTTGATCAGGAGCGCGTGCACGACATATCGCGGCCAAGCAAGCGTGGTCGCAACATGCTTCTGGAATGCCTGCATGGCTCTTCAACGTAACATTGGCGATGTTTACCCCGACGACGCCGCGCTTATCGGATTACAAAATGTTTTGTATACGTCGGTGGAGGAGCTCTGCGCGCAAGATACGCTCATCAGGGATCGCATTGCAAAGCTGGCAGCCCTCGAAACACGCCGCATGCCAACCCCGTCTGAAAAGGAAGACCTCAAAGCAGTTCCTGAAGCTATGAAAAAGGACCTCACAGAAGATGCGTTTAGACAGTTGAGCGACGCTGTGGAAACCGTCGTCAATGAAGATAAGCCGCCGAAAGTTTGGCGCGCGCGCTTGGTTAATTGGCTTACCACACTTGGGCAAGGAATCGACAAAGGGCAAAAGCATGAAAAACGAGCCACATGGCTACTGAAACTGGGTCGAAAAATCGCGGGTTGGTTTTTTGAAATGGATGAGCAGTAGTACGAACAACCTTTTCGGCTCGTTTTCAGAGCGCCCTCTCAATGCTGAGTCCATTCAAATCAAGCAAGTGTGTCCAATTCCAATTCGTTGCCAAAGTGATCTGGGGTCTGGCCCGCCATCCGACACGCCGACGTGGATCGAAACTGAAAAACCCAATGCCTGAGAGCAGCTTTGCTTTTACGTCTCGAATTTTTCGCGGTAGGGTTGTTTCAGAACGGCTCCGAATTTCGTTTCTGAAAGGTCTAAACATCATGACAGTCTCCCTCCCTTCCCGTCTTGGCCTTGTGTCTGCCCTTGCCCTGGGTGCGCCGCATATTGCCGCCGCGGACCCGACGTTTGATTTCTATGGGCAGCTTAACTTTGGTGTTTTCAGCGTCGATGACGGGACAGAGGATGAGACGTTCTTTACCGACAACGACAATTCCAACAGCCGCGTGGGCGCGATTTACTCGAACGATCTGGCGGGCGGGTCCACGGTCAAATTCCACTTTGAAACGGCGCTTGGGTTCGCCGGGTCGAGTTCTGCGACCATGGATAACAACGATCTCGACCTCGATATCGGGCGCACGGATCTGCGTAAACTCGAACTGATCTACGCCACGCCAAGCTTGGGCACGCTCAGTTTCGGTCAGGGCAGCACCGCGTCGGACGGCGTGGCGGAAGCGGATTTCTCGGGCACCTCGGTGATTGCCTATTCCGGCATTGCCGACCTCGCCGGCAGCTTTCAGTACCGCCCCGATGGCGGCGCGCTGTCAGGCATCGCCATCGGGGACACGTTCAAATCCTTTGACGGGGCGCGACGGTTCCGGGTGCGGTACGACACGCCCTCATGGAACAACCTCGTCTTTAGCATCTCGGGCGGTGAAGAGGTTCTGGATCGCGACAACGACAGCGAATACTATGATGTCGCGGCCAAATACGCGGCTGACTATGGCGACATGAAGGTGGACGGGCGCCTTGGGTACGAGTGGATCAGCGGCGGTGAAGAACTGTTGGTCGGCTCGTTCGCGCTCCTGCATAAGCCCACCGGTTTCAGCCTTGCCCTGTCGGCAGGGGCCGAGCAGGAAGGCGATGCCGATTACATCTACGCCAAACTCGGGTATCAGCAGGATTGGTTTGCCCTTGGCACCACGGCGTTGTCGCTGGATGTGTTCGAGGGCAATGATTACGCAATCGACGGATCCGACAGCTCATCCGTAGGGATCGCGGCGGTTCAAAAGGTCGATGCCTATAATCTTGAGCTTTATGCCATTTACCGCACGCATGAATTTGACGCCTCGGGCACAGATTTCGACGATATTGATGCGATGGCGGTCGGCGCACGCTGGAAATTCTGAGGCGCGGCATCATGTCCTGCAGCGGGCGCGGATGAATTGCGCCTGCGATGCGGATACGGCATATGGGGGCTATGATGTATTGTCGGACAAAACCAGCCTTGGGCATGTTGCGCCTTGGCCTTGCGGGTGCGCTGATGCTTGGCCTTGCCGCCTGCGGGGGAGGTGGTGCAAATACACAGCCAAACACCCTGACACCTGTGACACTGGAAGGCGCTCAGCGTTTTGCCACGGGACCGATCGGCGCGGCGTGCAACGTTCACAATCGGCGCACGGCGTCAAAGGCCCGCTGTGGGTGCGTTCAGGCGGCGGCGAACCTGACGCTGAGCCAGTCAGAACAGCAGCGCAGTGCGCGCTTTTTCGCAGAGCCTGAGCTTTTGCAACAGGTCAAACTCTCTGACAGCCCTGCGAGTGAACGTTTCTGGTATGCGTGGGCTGCTTTTGCCGAAACCGCCGAGACGCTTTGCGCAGATTTGTGACCTCTCAGAGGTCGCGCGCCCAAAACTGAAGCTGCTTGGGTGTTTCATCTGCCGCGCCCAGATCTTTCCAGTTGAATGTCGCCACGACCCCGGGCAGGGGCCGGTAGCCCCGTGCGCGCCAGAAACCATCCAGCGGCCGGTAATCGGTCGGACGCAGTGAATGATCTGCAGGGCGGATCACAGAGCAAAAGACGCATGTGTCAAAGCCATCCTGCCGCGCGGCCGCCTCGCGCAGATCGAAAAACGCATGCCCCGCCCCGTGCCCCCGAAACTGCGGGAGCAAGACACTCTCGGCACAGTAAAACACCTTTGATACATCTATGTCCGTTTGCACAAATGCACTCGCAAACCCATCGGCATGCGCCGTCAGCGGCATCGCGGTCGAAGCCCCAACCAGACGCGCGCCCTCAAAAGCACCGATCAGAACCGTCAGCGGGTTTTGCGCATAGGGGGCGAGATATTCTGCCTCGTATTCGAGATCACCTTCATAAAGATAGGGCCAGTCGCGAAACACCGCGATGCGCAGGGCGGCAACTGCGGGAATGGCGTCGTTTAACGCGGCTCCACTCAGCCTGCGGAACTCAAGCGTCATCGGCTCCAGACACCTGAGCGATCCAGTCCGACAGGTTATACCGCGTCGTCACCCGCGAGATTTTGCCGTCGGTGATGTCAAAGAACGACCCCGCACTCAGCCGATACCTCTGCCCCTGCGCCTCGGGCAGGCCCGCATCCGTCGCCAGATAGGTGCCGTTCACCACATATTCCGCAGCCGCACGCCCCTGATCCTTTGCCTCAAGGATCACCATATCGGTCAGGGTTTCATCATAGCAGCGGCTCATATGCACACAGAACTGTTCAAAGGCTTCCTTGCCCTCGCGCACGTCGCCTTCGTTCACATGATGCGCGACATCCTCCGTCAGACAGGCCAGCATGCCCGGAATATCCTTGGCGTTAAAGGCGTCAAAGTAGGTTTTTACGACAGCGGGCATGGACCCTCCAATTGATCAGAAACACATGTCGGTCGTGTGCCGTGTCAGAGGTTGTCCTCAACATCGGTCACATCAACGCCCAGCAATTCCAACCCGTTTTCAAGATGCTCTGCAAGGCCCGGAATGCCGGACAGATAGTTTTCCGTTGGCGCGGATGCTTCGCGCCGCGCTTCCGCTTTCGCATACTCCAGTTCGGAGACATCAAAACTGTCGCGGCCCACCCACATCAGGGCGACAAGATTGGCTTTCTCGTCATCATTCAGCCCGGATATATAGTTTGATAGATTGGAGCTCTCAGGGCCATATTCACGGGTCAGCAGGATTACCCGCGCGACTTTTCGTGTGCTGATTTCGAGCATATTGCCACCCCTTTTTATATGCTCTCAGCTTGTGTCTTTCGTTGGTGCGGTGCAAGGGTTAATTGTACCTGCGAACGTACCGTACCTTGCACAAGCGCGCGCGCCAAAGCCTGCACGCTCTGTGGCCTGTCCGTAAATAATTCTAGAAAAAGTTAACGACATGCGTGATGTTCTACGCATAGTTGCGTCATTTTCAGAGGATCTTTTTTATGTCACGTATCCCTTACAACGTTCAAAAATTTCTGTTTTCCATTGTCGAAGCCATCCCCCCGCTGGCGGCCTTGGTCAATAAATTTGCCATCAATCGTGTCGTCAAACGCGCCAGAACCCGGCCACACCCCCTGAGCACCGGGCGTGATTATGTCAGCTGGTCCGGCCTGACAGATCGCCGCTGGAGCGCACGGCATCTGCCACCACAAACCCGCGATAACCTGCCAGACCCGGAAGTGTTGCAAGAGCTGTTCCGGCGCAAAGAGGGCACACAACGGCTTTGTCCCAAATCGACCTGCCTGTTTCCGGCCTTTGCGCAATATCTGACCGATGGGTTTATCCGCACCGAGTCAGAACATCTCACCCCCGAGGGGCAAGACCCCAAGCTGCACCTGAAACGTAACACGTCGAACCATGACATCGACATGTGCACGCTCTATGGTCGCACCCCCGCACAGACGGATGCGCTGCGCCTTCAGTCCAGCGATCCGGGCCACAAAGGCCGTCTGAAATCTCAGATGATCGGGGATGAGGAATATCCGCCATTTCTTTACCGCGATGGCGTGCCTGATCCTGATTTCGCGGTTCTCGACCCACCCCTAGGGGGTGCAGATCAAAGCCCTGAGAAACAGGCGAAACTCTTTGCCGTGGGCGGGGACCGGGTCAATTCGGTGCCGCAGGTTGCCATGCTCAACACGCTGTTTCTGCGTGAACACAACCGGCTCGCGGGCGAGATCGAAGTCGTACATCCCGATTGGGATGACGACCGCGTTTTTGAAACAGCGCGCAATACGGTCATCGTGATTTTCATCAAGATCATCGTTGAGGATTACATCAACCACATCTCTCCCCTGCCCTTCACGCTGCGCGCGGACCCGTCCGTGGCGTGGAATGCGCCGTGGAACAAACCCAACTGGATCACCACTGAATTCAGCCTTTTGTACCGCTGGCACGCGCTGATCCCCGATCAGATCCAATGGGGCGATGATCTGCACCCGGTTCATACGACGTTCATGAACAACGACCTGCTGATCCGTGATGGCCTGCTGAAAGGGTTTGCCGGTATATGTGCAACGCAAGCAGCTGAGCTTGGGCCGCGCAACACGGCTGAGCCTTTGTTGAAGGTCGAATTGGCCTCAATCGAGCAGGACCGCTTTTGTCAGCTGGCGGGGTTCTCGGATTATTGCAATTACATGAGTCAGCAAAGACCTGCGTCCTTCAAGGCCATCTCATCTGATCCGGAAATCAGCGATACGCTCGCCAAACACTATGGCGGACCCCGCGATGTCGATTTTCATGTGGGCCTGTTTTGCGAAGACAGGGTGCCCAACAGCCCGTTGCCAAACCTCATTTTGGTCTTTGTCGCGCTGGATGCGTTCAGTCAGGCGCTGACCAACCCGTTGCTGTCACAACATGTCTTTAAACGCGGCACGTTTTCGGCACCGGGATGGAGCGCGATCCGGCAAACAGAATCCCTGCGTGATGTTCTGGACCGCAATGTGGCGGGCGGCGCAGGCGATACATTTATTGCGATGACGCGCAAGGAATGGGTGCCGGAGTAAACGCGCCCTCAGATCAATTCAGTTGGGGGGCCAAATCGCGCGATCAGCCGCTCTTTGATCTGATCGCGGGCCTGCCGATACCCTGCCAGCTTGCTCTCGCGCGTCTCACCCAACCCGGTCGGGTCAAGGATTGGCCAGTATTCCACATCAAGGTGATAGAACCGCGTCAATTCCAGCGCGCGGCGCTGGCTGGCCGGGCTCAAGGCGATCACCAGATCGAAAGAACCCAGATCATCGCCCCAGTTTTCCATCTCGTCAAAGCTGCGGGACCGGTGACGCGATAATTCCACATCCAGTTCCTGACAGACCGCGATCGAGAATCCGTCAATCTCAAGATCATTCGTCACGCCGGCGGATTGGACGTATGTGCCGGTGCCGTAGAGCTTTTTCATCATGCCCTCCGCCATCGGAGAGCGCACAGCGTTATGATCACAACAAAAAAGAACGGACTGTGGCGGTTCTTGTGTCATTTAACCGCCAAAGTGCAGAACGCAAATCAGTGTGAACAAACGCCGTGCGGTGTCGGTGTCGATATCGGCCTTACCTTCGAGGCGTTCCTGAAGCACACGACTGCCTTCATTGTGGATACCGCGTCGTGCCATGTCGATGGTTTCAATCTGGCTCGGTGGCAGTTTCTTGACCGCATCGAAATAGCTTTCGCAAATCTGGAAGTAGTCTTTGACAACCTGCCGGAACGGCCCGAGCGACAGATGGAATTCCGCCGCTTTTTCTGCTGTTTCCGTGTTCACGTCAAAGACGAGACGCTTGTCGCGGATCGCAAGGCTGATGTGATAGGGACCGTCGAGAACCGGGCGCCCCTCGCGACTGGGCAGCACAAACGTATTGTCCTCAAGAAGATCAAACATCGCGACTTTCCGCTCCTGTTCGATTTCAGGCGTCGGCGGCGGAAGGCCGCTGTCATCGAGGGTTATATGCGAGATGCGGGACATTTGAGTACTTCTTGCCGATGGATGTAAGCCGCGCCTGAGTAGCGCGGAAACACCGTTCGGGGCAACCTTTTAGAGCGCTTCACTGTCGTTTAGTTTGCGCAGGCGCGCCGTCACAGAAAGGCCGTGCGCCTCAAGGCTTTCCGAGTTGGCCAGCGTCTCGGCCGCCGGACCGACGGCGCGCAATGCCGCCGGTGTCATCCGCGCCAGTGTCGTACGCTTCATGAAATCAAGCACGGACAGGCCCGATGAGAACCGGGCAGAGCGTGCCGTTGGCAGAACATGATTGGGTCCCCCGACATAATCGCCAATCGCCTCTGGCGTCCATTGCCCCAGAAAAATCGCCCCGGCATGCGTGATCTGCGCGCTCAGGGCATCCGGGTCCGCCACGCAAAGCTCAAGATGTTCAGGGGCGATCCGGTCGGACAATGTAGCCGCTGTGGCCAGATCAGGGACTGTGACGATCGCCCCAAAATCGCGCCAGGACGCACCCGCGATCGCGCGCCGCTCTAGGGTTTCCAACCGCTTTTCAACCGCCACCGCCACCGCCCGCCCGAACGCAGCATCGGTCGTGATCAAGATAGACTGCGCGCTTTCGTCATGTTCCGCCTGGCTCAGCAAATCGAGGGCGATCCAATCCGGGTCATTCTGCGCATCTGCAATCACCAGTATTTCGGATGGACCCGCAATCATATCAATGCCGACTTTGCCAAAAACACGCCGCTTGGCCGCCGCGACAAAGGCATTGCCCGGACCGGTGATCTTATCCACCGGCGCGATTGTCGCCGTGCCGTAGGCAAGTGCTGCCACGGCCTGTGCCCCCCCGATACGGTAGATTTCATCAACCCCCGACAGACGTGCTGCGGCCAGCACAAGCGGGTTCAGCACGCCATCAGGTGCCGGCACGACCATGGCAAGGCGGGAAACCCCCGCGACCTTGGCAGGGATGGCGTTCATCAGCACCGAGGACGGGTAGGACGCAAGACCACCCGGCACATAAAGCCCAGCTGCCGCCACAGGCGTCCAGCGCCAGCCCAGCATTGCGCCGCTGTCATCGATCCACTCTGCGTCCTCAGGACGTTGGCGTTCATGGTAGGCGCGGATACGTTGCGCCGCCAGTTCCAGTGCGGCCACCTGATCGCCGGGCGCCGTCGCAACCGCAGCATCCACCTCATCAGGCGTGATGGCGAGGCGATCCGGCGTCAACGTCAGCCGGTCAAACTTTTCCGTCAGGTCGATCAGGGCCGCGTCACCGCGTGCTCGGACATCCGCAATGATTTGCGCAACGGTGGCGTCTACATCGGGGCTGTCTTCGCGCTTGGCGCTCAGCAAAGCGCTGAAGCGGGTCTCAAAATCTGGATCGGCAGCATTCAGAAATACGGGCATGGCAGTTTACGACTCGTCTGGGAAAGGGGCAGTGCCGGGGATAGGTCACTCAGGATGCGATGGCGTCGTCTTGGACGGTGCCAAATAGGGTTTTGTGACGTCTTTCAAGGTCGCTTCAATTGCTTCAACCTCAAGACGAATGGCCCCATCCCCCGCAAGCGTGATGACGATATGACCCGAAGGGGCGTCTGCGACAACAAATTCTATCGTGAGCACAGACAGAATTGTGTCCTTGTCGCCCCGGTCGATCCCGCTGCTGGCAACAGCGGTCACCGTGTCGAAGGCCAATACAGATTGCACCCGTTCAGGGGACATCGCACGTGCCGTGCCCTCTTCCCAGCGAAAACGGTTGAGTAGCAGAGCGAACCGCTGCGCGACCCTGTCCCAGCGCATTTCGGTTGCCGGAAAAACCGCATCCTGCGCCAGGGACGCCATGACCTTGAGGTCTTCTGCATCGACCGCACCAAGGTTCAACGGCGCTTCACGCCCGTCTTCGAAACGTGCATCGGTCATTATTCCGCGATCCTTTCGATCTGCGCCCCAACAGCGGAGAGCTTGCGCACCACATGCTCATATCCACGGTCGAGATGATAGACGCGGGACACTTTTGTCTCGCCCTCAGCGGCAAGCCCCGCAAGGATCAGGGAAACGGACGCCCGCAGATCGGTGGCCATCACCGGGGCCCCCTTCAGGCGGTCAACCCCCTTGACTGTCGCGGTCCCGCCATGCACCTCGATGTCAGCGCCCATGCGAATGAGCTCAGGCGCATGCATGAACCGGTTCTCGAATATCTTTTCTTCCAGAACAGAGGTCCCTTTGGCGGTGCACAACAGGGCCATCATCTGCGCCTGCAGATCGGTGGGAAACCCCGGAAATGGCTCCGTCGTGACATCGACCGCGCGGATATCCCCATTTGCGCGGGCGACACTCAACCCATTCGCAGTTTCGGTCACCGTGACACCCGCCGCATCCAGCTTGTCACAAAACGCAGCCAGCAGGTTGATGCGTCCCCCCAGCAGTTCCACCTGTCCGCCGCAGATCGCCGGGGCGAGCATATAGGTGCCAAGCTCAATCCGGTCCGTCACAACGCGGTGGGTGGTGCCGCCCAGTCGGTCAACGCCCTGCACCGAGATAGTCGAGGTCCCTTCGCCTTCGATTTGTGCTCCCATGGCGCGCAGGCATTCAACAAGATCCACAATCTCGGGCTCGCGCGCGGCATTGTTAATGACGGTGGTGCCTTTCGCCAGTGACGCGGCCATCACGATATTCTCGGTCGCCCCAACAGAGGCAAAGGGAAAGTCAATGACCGCCCCCTTGAGCCGTCCGCCCTTGGCCTTGGCCAGCAGATAGCCGTCTTTCAACTCGATCTCGGCGCCCATCTGGCTCAACCCGTCGGTGTGGATGTCCATGGGGCGTGCCCCGATTGCACATCCCCCGGGCAGGGAAACCTGCGCGTGACCTTCGCGCGCCAAAAGCGGCCCAAGCACGAGGTTGGACGCGCGCATCTTGCGCACGATGTCATATTCCGCACGGGTGTTGATCGCCCCGTGACAGGACATCGCCAGCACCTTACCATCCTGCAGCGAGGTCACTTCCGCCCCCAGCGACTGAAGCAGTTGCGTCATTGTGCGGATGTCCGACAAGCGCGGTGCATTGGTCAGCGTCAGTGGTTCTTCGGACAACAATGTTGCGGGCATGAGGGCAAGGCAGGCGTTCTTTGCACCTGCGATCGGGATCTGCCCCTTCAGGCTGCCGCCCCCTTTTACCAATATCGAATCCATGCGCTTATGCGTCCTTATCCTGCCCGGAATTGCCCGGTATTTTGTTTGTTTCCCCATCTGACTGCGCCCGCTCGCGCGACTGAGACTTGCGCCGCGCAAGGTTGGCTTTCAACGCCGCTTTCAGCCGGTCTTCGCGGGAGCCATCGGTTGTGCCTTTGAATTTCGATGGAGTTTTATCTGCCATAAAGGCTGTCTATCGCAGCCACGCGCGCGGGTCCAGATTAGGCTTGCACCAATGTGAGTTTGCGTCTAACCAGCACTCGCACAAAGGCTGCAGTAGCTCAGTGGTAGAGCGCGTCATTGGTAATGACGAGGTCGGGAGTTCAATCCTCCCCTGCAGCACCATTCATCTGTACAAATTTCACGGCTCAAATGAACCGGTAGGGTCGGGTGCCTGTCGACGAAGTACACGTGCTCCAGCCCTCGGCGGGATCGACGGAAGGCTGACAAAAGAATTGGTTCGCGCGTGGTTCCTGAACAGCAGGCAAAACCGGCTCACATTGCCATATTCATTTAGTCGCGTCCCGGCTCACAACCTGTTTACAGAACACAGCCGTGGGTCTTGTTCTGCAGAACCTTTGCCGAAACGCTGTCCTATTTAAGGTCCAGATGGACTTCGGGCACGAAGGTTTGGTCCGCCATCGGGGGTCTGACATAGCCCCGTTGCGGTGGGCGTTCTTCAAGGACGACCGGGGGGCGTTCGATTTCCTTGTAAGGGATCAATGACAAAAAGTGATTGATGCAGTTGATCCGGGCGTGCTTTTTCACATCCGAATTTACCACGTACCAAGGCGCCTGCTTGATGTCCGTATGCGAGAACATATCGTCCTTCGCTTTCGAGTAATCCACCCAGCGCTTGCGACTCTCCAGATCCATCGGGCTCAGCTTCCACTGTTTCGTGGGATCGGTCAGGCGCATTTGAAACCGACGTTCCTGCTCTTCGTCGCTGACGGAAAACCAGTATTTGATAAGCTGTATACCTGAACGCACCAGCATGCGCTCAAACTCAGGGCAACTGCGCATGAATTCCTTATATTCCTCTTCGCTGCAGAAACCCATGACACGCTCGACACCCGCCCGGTTGTACCATGAGCGATCAAATATGACGATCTCACCCGCCGCCGGAAGATGCGCGACATATCGTTGGAAATACCATTGCGACTTTTCGCGCTCCGTCGGGGCCGGAAGGGCAACCACCTGACAAATCCGCGGGTTCATGGCTTCGGTGATGCGTTTGATCGTGCCGCCCTTGCCCGCAGCATCGCGCCCCTCAAAGATAACCGCAACCCGATGACCGGTATGTTTGACCCATTCCTGCAGTTTGACCAATTCGATCTGCAGCCTTGCCAACTCGGCTTCGTAGTCTGAATTTGATATTTTTCCCATCATGGTCTCCCAATACCCGTTGCGTTAATCTGGTGCAGGTTTCGACGCCGCTTGTACAAGTTTAGCATTGTCAGGCGCAGGGTCGGGCAAAAATTTTCAAGCTACCGGTGCCGATCAAGGCCAGCCCGGTCATTACCAGCGGCCTGAGCATGCAAGTAGTGTGGTGCCCTGTACCACAAGATCCACCCCTCCATACGAAGGCCGCGTGTCAGATCAATATCCAATGGTGTCTTGGCTTGAGGTCGGAAAGATCTGCGGTCCAATAGTGACCTTGAGAAGGTTGATCATATGCGCGGTTGATCGGCAGACCTGTGAAAGCACAATATAACAACGTCCCCACCGCACCATGGGACACGATTGCAAGATCGCCGGTTTCGTGGTGCGCCGCGATACCGCGCACGGCGTTTTCAATCCGACCCTGAGCGGCGCGCGCGGTTTCCCATCCTCGGAATGCGGTGTCGGGCTTCGAAAAGAACTCATCTGCGGCGGCTTCAAATTCGGGGGGCGGCAGAAACCCGGTCGCGGTACGGTCGTTTTCGCCCAGATTACTGTCTGTCTGAAGGGGCACACCGGTCTGCCGCGCAATATAGTCGGCTGTCTGTTGCGCCTTGCGCTCTTCGCTGGCCCAGATACTGGTCACATTTGCCAAGAGCGTTGAACGCGCAAACCGCTCAGCGCGCGCACAGCCAGTTTCGCTTAGTTCCCAATCCGTCACCGGGCGGGCCGCATCGACCTTGACTTCAGGGTGCGTGATGAAAATCAGGGCGCTCACTTATTTCGCCTCAGGCAGCAGGACTGGCCCCTTGGCGGCAAAGGACATGCGCAGCTCGGCACCAATTTCAAGTGGATCATCGACATCATCCTGAACTGCAAACACCTGCCCGAAACTACCTTCGAGGGTGTATTCCATACGTACGCCGACATAGGTGGCCTTGGCAATACGCACGGCAACCCCATCGCCATGCCCCACGACAATACGCGATGGGCGCACGGCCAAAGTGGCCGGTCCTTGCGTCAAACCGCGCGCGGGTAATCGGTGCTGATACCCGTCTATGTCGATGGTTGCGGTATCGCCTTCAACCGCGACGATGGTACAGTTGATCAGGTTCGCCTCTCCGATGAAATCCGCGACGAAACGGTCGTTTGGCGCATCATAAAGCTGGCGCGGTGTGCCGATCTGGGCGATGGCGGCATTGCGCATGACCACGATCTGATCAGAGACGGCGAGCGCTTCTTCCTGATCATGGGTGACGTAGATGACCGTTAGGCCAAGGTTCTGCTGGATCGCGCGGATGTCCTCGCGCACCTGTCGGCGCAGTTTGGCATCAAGGTTCGACAGCGGTTCGTCAAACAGCAGCACCTGAGGTTCCAGCACCAGCGCGCGTGCGACGGCCACACGCTGCTGCTGGCCGCCGGAGAGTTCCGAGGGCAACCGGTTGTCAAACCCTTTTAGTCCGACCAGATCGAGACCATGCAAGGCCCGCGCGCGCGCTTCCTCCTTGCCAAAACCGGAAAATGTCAGGCCGTATTTTACGTTCTCGAGCACGGTCATATGCGGAAACAGGGCGTAGGACTGGAAGACCATGGATACGTCGCGATCCGTTGCAGGTAATTTTGTAACGTCCTGATCGCCGATCAGAATACGCCCGGAACTCGCCATCTCAAGCCCTGCAATCATGCGCAATGTCGTCGTCTTGCCGCATCCGGACGGGCCAAGAAGTGTCACGAGCGAGCCCGCATCGACATGCAGATCGATGTTGTCGACAGCGATCACATCCTTGCCAAAGACTTTGGAGACCCCTTCGAAGCGAACCGGTGCTGCCTTGCCGCCGAGTTGCGTTTCATTCATGTCGATTTCTCCGCTACCTGTTGGGTTCGCCGCCCGATCTGCACCCGACCCACGAGCAATTGCAGCATGCCAACAGCCGTCAGCATCACAAAGATCAGCGTGGTGGAATAGGCAATCGCAAGGCCATAGTCATTATTTTCGACCCGCCCGATGATGTAGCTGGTGGCCATGTCATATTCCGCCGAAACGAGGAAAATCACGGCAGAAATTGCTGTCATCGCGCGCACAAAGGAATAGACCAATGCCGCGAGAATGGCCGGGCGCAGCAAGGGCAGGATCACGCGCCGGAACGTCTGCCACGAATTTGCCCCAAGGGTCAGCGAGCTTTCGTCCAGTGATTTATCCAACTGGCTCATCGAGGCGATGCCAGCGCGCACGCCAACGGGCATGTTTCGGAAAATGAAGCTGATGACGAGGATAACGCCGGTGCCGGTAATCTCGATCGGCGGAACGTTGAAGGCCAGAATGTAGCTGACACCGATCACCGTGCCGGGGATGGCGAACGACAGCATCGTGCCAAATTCAAACGCGTTTTTGCCTGCAAAGTTCTGGCGCGTCAGCAGATAGGCCGTGACCAGACCCACCGCCGCGGTGAGCGGTGCGGCAATCGCAGCAATGGTGATCGTCGTCCAGAAACTGTCCCAGGCGGCCCCGGTCCAGCGGATGCCTTCCTCTTCGAAACGGACGGAAAAGGCGGTGATGTAGTGTTTGAAGGTCAGCGAATTATTAACGCCCCAGAGTTCGACCACGCTGCCGTAGATGATCATGCCATAAACAACGGCGGTAAATATGGCCCACCCCAGCGCGATCACCATGACAGGCACGGCCAGACCGGTCGGCATCAACGGATGAACCCCTGAATCGCCCTTGCCCGACACGGTGGTGTAGCTTTTCTTACCCAACCATGCGCGCTGCGCGTAAAACGCCGAGAGCGTGAAAAACAACAAAACCATCGCCAGAACAGCCGCACGGCCCTGATCGTATTGCGCGCCGACGATGGCAAAGAAAATCTCGGTCGACAAAACATCGAAATTGCCGCCCAAAACCAGCGGGTTGCCGAAATCGGCCATGCTTTCGATGAAGCCGAGCAGGAAGGCATTGGCCAGACCGGGGCGCATCAGCGGCAGCGAAACCGTGCGAAACGTCTGCCAGCGGTTCGCCCGCAGCGTCTGCGATGCCTCTTCCATGGAGGGGCTGACGCCCTCAACCACACCGATCAGAACAAGAAACGCAATCGGCGTATAGGCCAGTGTTTGCGCGATCATCACGCCCGGCATGCCATAGAGCCACCGGGTCGGTTGCACGCCGAACATCTCGGCAAAGAACACCGTGACGGAACCGGACAGGCCGAACAGCAGGATCAGCGCCAGACCAATCACAAACGGGGGCGTGATGATGGGCAACACCGTCAGCGCGCGGATCGCGCGTTTGTAGCGAAAGCCCGACCGGGTCACGATCAGCGCAAAGCACAGGCCCAGTGCAGTGGTGAGAAATCCAACCGTTATCGCCAAAAACAAGGAGTTCCACGCCGCCCCGCATTTTGCCCCGGCAAAACACCCAAGGCTCCAGAGCCGGTCATCGAACAGTTTATCGGCAAAAACAGCGATGGAGTATGCCCCATCCTCGGTCACGAAGGCCGCGAACAGCATCTTGGCAATCGGGAAAAAGACGAAAACGGCGACGATGGTGATCACGCCGCCAATGGCGCTGACCACAAAGACATCGCCATTGATCGCCCCCCGCGCAGCAACACCCTGCGTGAGCAAAAACAGGAAAGCAGATGCGGTGATCATGCCCCCATAGCCCATGCCGAACTGACGATCCCCAAGGTCACCAAAGGCGGCCTCAAGCCAGTCAGAGTTAAACCCGCGAATGCCGATGCTGAAGCCTTGCGCGATCAACCAGCCAAAGCCAATCGCCCCCGAAAGGATCAGCAGCCGGGCAAACCACGGGTCTGATTTGGGACGCCGCAGTGCGATGAGCGGCAGAATAAGCGCGATCAGCAGAGGCGCCAGCCAGAGCTTTTTGCCCTGCGCGATCAGGAACGCGGCAGGGGCGTAATCCTCATCAAACGGATAGCCATCACGCAGCCACTCGAACGACAGCAGGCCGTCTTCCACCATGTACCATGGCAGAAGACAAAACCCGACCCACCCGGCAATGACCCAGAAGGTCAAAACCGGATGCGTGGTCCGTTCGGATGTGGCGTTTCGCACGGATTACTGCGCGAGCACAGAGACCTCTTCGTCCCACTTTTGCAGCAGCCGCTTGCGTTCATCGGAGGAGCCGTACTTCTTGAAGTCGTAATCAATCAGTTTGATCGTGCTCATATCAGGCGCGCTTTCGGAAGTTTGCGCACTTTTGTTGGATGGCACCTGAAAGGCATCGACCTGCAGAGCAAGGTTCTGCGCCTCGGCACTCAGCGCCCAGTCATAGAACTTTTTCGCTTCTTCAAGGTTGCGGGAGCCATCAATGATCGACATCGATCCGATCTCATACCCTGTGCCTTCGCACGGGGCGACAACCTTGATCGGGAAGCCGGAGACTGCCTGTTTGACCGCGTCATGCATGAAAACGATGCCGATTGTATTCTCGCCACGTCCTGCCGCCTTGATCGGGGCCGAACCGGATTTGGTATACTGGTTCACATTGGCATGAAGCCCTTTCATGAACTCGAACCCCTCGTCCTCGCCGAAAATCTGAACCATCGAGGCCAGTGTCGTGTAGGCCGTCCCCGATGAATTCGGGTTCGCCATCTGCACGTGGCCCTTGTATTCAGGCTTCAGCAAATCCTTCCAGCATGCGGGTTCCGGCAGATTGTTCGCCGCGATCAGGTCGGTGTTATACCCATAGCCCAGCGCACCGGAATAGATGCCAATCGTCTTGTCATCCGCGCTTTCGGCCTGGCTGATTGCCCAGTCGTGTAACTGGTCGCGCATTGGCGAAATATAGGCCATGGTCAGCCCTTCCTCGGCTGCCTGAAGGTGTGGATCGCCCGTACCGCCCCACCATACGTCCCCTTTGGGGTTGGAGGATTCCGCGCGTATCTGGGCAAAGGTCTCACCCGAAGACTTGCGCGTCATGTTGACATCAATGCCTGTCGCATCCTCGAAACTACGCGCCATAAGCTGGCACCATTCTTCCTGCGCGCTGCAGTAGAATGTCAGCTTGTCGGCCTGCGCCGCAGTCATTGACGCGGACAGCGCGATCAAGGACCCCGCCAGCGTGGTTGTAAATTTCTTCATTTTCTTCCTCCCAGTTTATTCGTATGTCCCGGTTTTTCCGGTTCTGATCGGTCAAGCGCCTAGGACGCTTCCCGCAGGTTTTGCATTATCTTCAATTCTCCCGCCCGATCTGCAAGCATTTTGAGGATGCGGGACAGATCTTTTTCATCAACCAGTGTCGCAGCTTTGCCCGGCGAAAACCAATGCCGCTTGCGCTGAAGGCGTTCTTTCCATCGCTTATTCAGCTTTTCGACCACCATTGGATAAAGGGTCACCTCACATGGCATCAGGTCTGTATCGGAGAGACGTTTGTCGTAGTGATAGGTGCCAATCGCATTGTGTGAGATGAAACCAACAGCGCCGGCTTCTTCCAACGCTTCGATCTCCGCCGCGTGCCAGGGCTTTTTGCCATCCATCAGCCAGCCCTTTGGCATGACCCATCTGCCGGTATCGCGCGATGTCACCATCAGCACGCGCAACTTGCCTGTCTTGTCCCACCGTACCGGCAGGGCCGCGATCTGTATGGCCGTTACCAATTGATCACTCATGGGCAAGTCCGCGCGGTTATGTCGTCACCCGTCAGGATTTGTACAAAACACTGGGCCCGGTCTGGTGAAGGCAAAGCGATAAAAGTCATATCGCACCATCATCTTGTGAAATTTCATATTTCAAAACTGTTTAAACACATCTGTTGTTTGATCGTTTATACCCAAGCTTCAACACTGACTTGTGGTTTATGCAACAAAATAATTGCAAATCAGACCGAAACACCACAATCATCAGGCCAAATTTAAGTGGGTCAGGTAATTGGCAAAGGCAACTAAACGAGACGCAGGCCCCGATGTGCGCCCGGGCAAAGTTAAGAAATCAGAACGTCGCCGAAAGATTCTTCTGGAACTAAAATTACGGCCCCATGTTCGGATCAGTGAGCTTGCAAGGCAGTTCAACGCGTCCACGGAAACCCTGCGCCGCGATTTTGACGCGCTTGCCAAGGACGGCCTGATAGACCGCGCACATGGCGGTGCCTCGGCACTGTCGCAGCGCCATTATCCAAATCTCGATACACGCACGGCGGCACGTATTGCAGAAAGGGAAAGGATAGCCCTTGCTGCGGCGTCTCAAGTACGGGACGGCGAAACGATAATGATCGATTCCGGGTCAACAACGATTGAGCTGGCCAAAGCGCTCGCCTATCGCGATGTGTCGTGCACGGTTATCACAAATTCGCTGCCGGTAGCGATGACGCTTGGCTCACGATCCGCAGATGTCATGCTGTGTCCGGGGGAATATCAGGGCGACGAAAATGCAGTTGTTGGCACTGAAACGCTGGAGTTTCTGCGCGGATTTCGAGTGGATCGCTGCATGATTGGTGCATCGGGATTGTCCGTGGACGGCGTGTCCGAGACCGTTCGGGGGTTTGCGGCAGTTAAAAGGGAGATGCTGCGTCAGGCATCACTTCGCCAGCTGTTGATCGGATCCGAGAAATTCAATCAAAGCGGATTGGCCCGCGTCGTCGGCATCGACGAGCTTCACAGTATTTTTGTTGATGTGAGACCGCAAAACGAATTACTCGCAGCATTAAAGCGTGGTGGCGTTGATATTCACGTTGCAGACACGCCATCACCGAACGCATAATCACGTAAAGAAAACTCAGGGAGGAAATGAAATGAAACTCAATCTTAAACTGCTGCTTGGCGCTTCTGCCATCTGCATGCTGTCGCTGTCCACGAGCGCTTTGGCGCAAGACTGCCCACGCGGTGATCTGGATTCGCGCTTCTGCGATGTTGACGGGGACCTGATCGCTGATACGCCAACTGACCCTGCCGAGCAGCTCGACCCCGACACGCTGATCTTTGCATACACGCCCGTCGAAGACCCGGCCGTCTATAAAGAAGCATGGTCCGATTTTCTGACCCATCTGGAATCAGAGACCGGCAAAGATGTCGTCTTTTTCCCCGTGCAAAACAACGCAGCCCAAATTGAAGCGATGCGCTCAGGTCGTTTGCACATCGCCGGTTTCAACACCGGGTCGAACCCGCTGGCTGTAAACTGCGCGGGCTTCAACCCCTTCACGATCATGGCGTCCAAAGACGGCAATTTCGGATATGAGATGGAAATCATCACCTACCCCGGTTCCGGAATCGAAACGGTTGAAGATATCAGAGGCAAATCCCTTGCCTTTACGTCGCCCACGTCAAATTCTGGTTTCAAGGCACCCTCTGCGATCCTCAAGGGCGACTTCGACATGCTGCCCGAACGTGATTTCGAGCCCGTGTTTTCCGGCAAGCACGACAACTCCATCCTTGGCGTGGCCAATAAGGACTACGTTGCCGCCTCCATCGCCAATTCGGTCAAATCGCGCATGATCAGCCGCGACGTGATCTCCGAAGACGACGTGAAGGTCGTGTATAAATCGCAAACCTTCCCGACCACAGGATTTGGCACGGTCTACAACCTCAAGCCGGAACTGAAAGAGAAGATCCGCAATGCGTTCTTTAATTTCGAATGGGAAGGCACCTCACTGCAGGCAGAGTTCGAAAAATCGAACGAAGGCCAGTTCCTTGAGATGACCTATCAGGAATTCTGGGACGTGATCCGCAAGATCGACACCGCAAATGGCGTCAGCTACGCCTGCGAGTAAACTCTGATCGGGCGGGTCTGTTATGGCCCGCCCTGTCCAATCAAAAATGGTGGGGGGCATGGTGATGCTGCGGCTTGAGAAGCTAGTGAAGACGTATAAAACCGGCGATCAGGCGCTGAAGGAAGTCGACCTTGAGATACCACAGGGTCAGGTGCTGGCGTTGATCGGCCCGTCGGGCGCTGGCAAATCAACCCTTATCCGCTGCGTCAACCGACTGGTGGAGCCGAGCTCCGGTCAGGTTTATCTGGGCGATGTCGAGCTGACCGGGCTGTCATCTGGCGCATTACGTCGCGAACGCCGCCGTATGGGCATGATCTTTCAGGAATACGCGCTTGTGGAACGTCTGACCGTCATGGAAAACGTGCTGTCCGGGCGTTTGGGCTATGTCGGTTTCTGGCGTTCTTTCCTGCGTAAGTTCCCGCAAGCGGATGTGGACGAAGCGTTTCGCCTGCTTGATCGCGTGGGCCTCGCGCATATGGCCGACAAACGGGCTGACGAGCTTTCTGGCGGGCAACGCCAACGTGTTGGTATCTGCCGCGCCCTCATTCAAAACCCCGCGCTGCTGCTGGTGGATGAACCAACCGCCTCGCTTGATCCCAAAACATCCCGTCAGATCATGCGGCTGATTTGCGAGTTGTGCCGCGAGCGCGGGCTTGCCGCCATTATCAACATTCACGACGTGGCTTTGGCGCAGATGTTCGTGCAACGTGTCATTGGTTTGCGCTTTGGTGCCATGGTTTACGACGGTCCACCCGAAGGACTGACCCCGGACAGGCTGACCGAAATCTACGGCGAAGAAGACTGGGAAGCGACCATCGAACAAATCGACGATGATGAGATCGAGGCAGCCGAATGAGCGTCCCAAATTCCGAGCTGGAAACACTTCTGGGAAAGCCGTGGAAAAAGCCACCTTTCATCCAGCGTCCGTGGCTACGGTGGACCCTTGTCCTTGGATTCTTCGCCTATCTGATTGCTGCCTATATGACGATCGAGGTCAATTGGGCCCGCGTCTATGTTGGGCTTGAACGCGGCAAACAATTCGTGCTCGCTTTTACAAGCCCGGATTTCACCACCCGGTCCAGCGACATCTATTCGGGGATGCTTGAAAGCATCATCATGACCGTTGCGGCCTCTGTTGTCGGCATCATCATTTCGATTCCAATTGCCCTTGGCGCTGCGCGAAATGTTGCACCCTTGCCGGTCTATTTGATCTGCCGGGGCATCATCGCGATCTCGCGCGCGCTGCAGGAAATCATCGTGGCGATTTTGCTGGTTGCGATCTTTGGCTTCGGCCCGCTGGCAGGTTTCCTGACGCTGAGTTTTGCGACAATCGGCTTTCTGTCCAAACTGCTCGCAGAGGACATCGAAAGCATGGACAAGGTGCAGGCAGAGGCGATCAAAGCTTCTGGCGCGCGCTGGACACAGTGGATCAATTACGGCGTACAGCCGCAGGTCATGCCGCGCCTCATCGGCCTGTCGATCTACCGCATCGATATCAATTTCCGCGAAAGCGCTATCTTGGGTCTGGTGGGTGCCGGGGGCATCGGTGCGACGCTCAACACAGCCTTTGACCGCTACGAATATGACACGGCCGCTGCGATCCTGATCATGATCATCGTGATCGTCATGGCGCTCGAATATATCTCCGGCATTGTCCGGGCGAGGGTACAATAATGCCGATCCGCGAGACAAACAGCCAGAAAATCTGGCAAAGACGCACCGGGCGCGAAAGCCTCTCGCACTGGGCCATGTGGCTCGTTGGCCTGATGATTTTCGCCTATTGCTGGCAGCAGATTTCGCAAGCCACCACATGGTTTTTCGTCTGGGACGCGCCCCGCATTGCGAATGATATCTGGACGCGCGCAACACCGCCGAAATGGGATTACATTGCGCAGCTGGGCGAGCCGATCTGGGATACGCTGAACATTGCGACCCTCGGCACGATCATCGCCCTGTTTCTTGCTGTCCCGGTTGCGTTCTTTGCCGCGCGCAATACCACGCCTTCAGCGCTGTTCGTGCGTCCGATTGCCTTGCTGATCATCGTTTCGACCCGCTCGATCAACTCACTGATCTGGGCATTGCTGCTTATCGCGATTATCGGTCCCGGCGTCTTTGCGGGTGTGATCGCCATCGCGATCCGCTCCATCGGGTTCTGCGCAAAGCTGCTCTATGAGGCCATAGAAGAGATCGACGAAATTCAGGTCGAGGCGATCACCGCGACAGGTGCATCGCGCTGGCAGGTCATGGCATATGGAATTGTGCCACAGATCCTGCCTGCATTTGCTGGCATTGCCGTGTTTCGCTGGGACATCAACATCCGCGAATCGACGGTGCTGGGGCTTGTCGGGGCCGGCGGTATCGGTCTTCAATTGTCAGCATCGCTGAACGTGCTGGCATGGCCGCAGGTCTCGCTCATCCTGCTGGTGATTCTGGCGGCCGTTGTGATCTCCGAATGGGTGTCGGCCAAGGTGCGCGGCGCGATCATATAATTAGATCCGGTGTGGCGGCAGTATATGCCGCCCCGCGATCTGGTCTGTACATCGCCGATAAACACCACTGATTTTACAACATTTACAACGCGATACATCGCGAAACCTATGCGATTTCCACATGGTGCGCTTACTCATGTTGACATGTATGGAAGTATACAAGTAGCTTTCCCGCAAAGGGAGCGGTGATGACGTTGGTGCTGGATGATCTGAGCAAATGGAAGCTTGACCCGCTTGTCGCGGTCAGCCCGCAACTCAGGTTGATCTTGCGCAGCCGCATCATCCGCAATGACCTCAAACCAGCCAGCAGGTTGTCGGAACCGGAGCTTGCCAGAGAATATCACGTCAGCAGACAGCCCGTCCGCGAAGCCTTCATCACCCTCATGAACGAAGGCCTGCTCGAGATCAGACCACAACGCGGCACCTTTGTGAAACTCATCGATTATGATGCGGTCCTGAATGGTCGTTTCGTACGCGAAGCGGTGGAAGCGGATATCGTCAAAAGACTGGCAGACACGCCGCCGGACGGGTTGGTCAAAGACCTGCGCACACAGTTGGACGCGCAAAAAGCGGTCGGCGCACGCGACCCTGCGAAATTCATCGAACTGGACGAAAGGTTCCACCACACCCTTGCGGATGCCGCCGGTGTTGGCAAAGCCTGGAGTATTCTGGATGCCATCAAGACACAGATGGACCGGGTGCGCTTCCTGACCTTCGAAGAGTTTCCGGTCGCCAAGCTGATTGATCAGCACACCGCGATTGTTGATGCGATCGAACAGCAACACGTGGCAGGGGCCGAGGTCGCGATGCGCACCCACCTGATGGAAATCCTAAGCTCGCTCCCAAAGGTGCAGGCCCTCTACCCCGCGTATTTCGACGGGTCTGCTCAAACAATACCCGATCCCAAGCCTTAACACTGGAGGAAACATTATGAGGCTCTTTACAAAAATCAAAGGACTGGCTGCGGTGACCTGCGTTGCAGCGCTCGCGTCTTCGGCCGCATTTGCACAGGAGATGACCCTGAAACTGGGGCATCTGGCAAATGAGCAAAACGCATGGCACCTAGCCGCGGTCAAATTCGGCGAGGAACTCTCCACGCTGACCGATGGCCGCATTGCCGTCGAGGTTTTCCCGAACGAATCCCTCGGTAAGGAAATCGACCTGATCAACGGCATGCAGCTTGGCACGGTGGACATGACAATCACTGGTGAAAGCCTGCAAAACTGGGCCCCCATGGCTGCGTTGCTGGCCGTGCCCTATGCCTATAAATCCCTCGATCACATGGACGAAGTCGCCTCTGGTGACATCGGCACGCAGATCAAACAGCAGATCATCGAAAAAGCCCAGGTGCGCCCGATTGCATTCTTTGCCCGTGGGCCGCGCAACCTGACATCGCAACGCCCGATCACATCGCCTGCAGACCTTGATGGCATGAAAATGCGCGTCCCGAACGTGCCGCTTTTCGTGGACGTCTGGAGCGCTCTGGGCGCATCGCCAACACCGATGGCATTTTCCGAAGTCTTCACGTCCCTGCAAAACGGCGTGATCGACGGTCAGGAAAACCCGCTTGCCCTGATCCGCTCGGCCAACTTCAACGAAGTGCAGGGCTATGTGAACCAGACCGAACATGTCCGGTCCTGGATTTACCTGACGATCGCGGAATCCACCTGGGCCAAACTGTCCGAGGACGATCAGAATGCGGTCATGCAGGCCGCAGCAACAGCGCAGGAATATGAGCGTGGTCTGCTTCTGGAAAGCCTCGCCGAAGATCGCGGCTATCTCGAAAGCAAGGGCATGACCTTCGTTGAGGTGGATGGCGCCGCGTTTCAGGCCGCTGCCAAGGACGCGGTTCTTGCCAACGTAAGCGAAGAAATCCGCCCCGTCGTGGAATCGCTGTTTTCTGAGTAAAACTTCCGCGAGAGCCGTCGGACCTATCTCCGGCGGCTCTTGCACCTCTTTTAATGAAAGTCTGACGGATGCAGCGGATAGAACGGATCATCGTGGGTGTCGCCAGCGTCGGTGTCGGCCTGTCCTTTTTCGTTCTCATCTGTGCTGTCCTGACACAGGTTCTCGGCCGGACATTCGGATCATCGCCCGTCTGGACCGAAGAGCTGACGCGCTATGCGATGCTATACACGGTGACCTTCGGGGCCGGGCTTGCCCTGCGCTCCGGCGATCTGGTGAATGTAGACGTCGTCTGCGAAGCACTCCCGGGCAAGGGGCCATGGCTGTTGCGACTGTTGTCTGCGACCGCAACGCTCGTCCTCTGCATTATCCTGATCCCTGCGGCATGGAAATATGTGTCCATCGGGGCTTTTCAAACCTCGCCCGCCTTGGGCGTGCGCATGGATTATATCCACTTTTCGGTTCTCGCATTGCTAGGCTGCCTCGCGGCTTTCGCCCTGCTCAGGATCGTTTCGATGATCTTTTTCTCCGGCACCGGTGAGCCAGTCAATCGTATGGACAGCTGAACATGGGCTTGCTTATTCTCGTCACCGTTTTCGTCATCGGGCTGGTCGTGGGCATCCCCGTGGCCATCACTCTCGGCCTGAGTTCCCTCTGCTATCTGCTGGTGACGGGCATTCCCGTGGTCGTCATGCCGCAGAAAATGTATGCGGGCATGGATGTTTTCGTATTGCTCAGCATCCCCGGCTTTATTCTCGCAGGCAACCTGATGAACCGGGGCGGTATTACGGAACGGATCATCCGCTTTGCAAATGCGCTGGTCGGTTGGATCAGAGGGGGCCTTGGCCTCACAAACGTGGGCGCGTCGATGCTGTTCGGCGGCATCACCGGCACGGCAGTTGCCGATGCGGCATCCATCGGCGGCGTCATGATACCGGGCATGAAAAAGGCCGGATACCCTGCCGATTTTTCAGCCGCCATCACCGCCGCCTCCTCCACCGTCGGGCCGATCATTCCGCCAAGCGTGCCGATGATCATTGTCGGAGCCTTGTCCGGTATCTCGGTCGGAAAGATGTTTCTTGCCGGGGCGATACCGGGCATTTTGCTGGGTATGGCGATGATGATCACCACCTATGTGATTGCGCGCCGCCGGAATTTTCCCAAACAGGAATGGCAGGGCGTGGGCGAAATCGGGCGGTCCTTCGCGGGCGCGTTCTGGGCGCTCGCGATGACCGCTTTGATCCTTTACGGTCTACTGAGTGGCGTGGCGACACCCACGGAAACGGCGATCATCGCGAGTGTCTATGCCATGTTCATCGGACTTGTCGTTTACCGCGAACTTCCGTTCCGTGAAATTCCCAAGATCATCGTTGACAGCGCCGTTGCCGCATCGGGGATTCTGGTTCTGGTCGGGTTTGCGAATGTGTTCGGCTGGATCCTCGTCTCTGAGCGTATTCCACAGGCCATCGCCGCCGCTGTCCTGTCGTTCACGGAAAACAAATTCATCATCATCCTGATCATCAACATCCTGCTGCTGATTGTCGGCATGTTCATGGAAACGATTGCGGCCCTGATCATCCTCTTTGTCCCACTTCTGACGCTTGCCACCTCCGTGGGGATTGACCCGCTGCATTTTGCGACCTTTGCGGTGCTGAACCTGATGATCGGCCTGACAACCCCGCCCCTTGGCGTGTGCCTGTTTGTCTGCGCGGGGATCGCGCGATTGCCCTTGACCCCCGTCATTATCGCGATCCTGCCGTTTATCGCGACAAACATCATCGTTCTGTTGATGGTGTCCTACTTCCCCCCGCTGGCGACCTGGTTGCCCTCTGTCCTTATCCCGTAAAAGGAGGTTTTCGTGACCACCACAATTTGCAGACTTCACAGCAAAGGTGACTTGCGCGTTGAGGAAATCGCATCACAGCCTCTGGAAACGGGCCAGGTCGCGGTCGAAATCGCGCGCGGTGGCATCTGCGGATCAGACCTGCATTATTTTCAGCATGGTGGCTTTGGCCCGGTGCGCGTGAAAGAACCCATCATTCTGGGTCACGAAATCGCGGGCGTCATAAAGTCGGTCGCACCGGGCGTCACTTGTTTGGAACCGGGCGACAAAGTCGCGGTGAACCCCAGCCAGCCTTGCAATGATTGCCATTTCTGCGCCCGCGAGGAATACCAGCATTGTCTGAACATGCGGTTTCTGGGCTCGGCCAGAACCTTTCCTCACGTGCAGGGGGGATTTCGCAGTATCTTGCCGGTGCCCGCATCCCAATGCGTCAAAGTGAGCGCACAAACCGAGATTGCACATGCCGCCTGCGCCGAGCCGCTGGCAGTTTGCCTGCATGCTGCAAATCAGGCCGGCGATCTGGCAGGCAAACGCGTTCTGGTCACCGGGGCCGGGCCGATTGGCGCGTTGTGTGTTGCAGTATCCAAGGCACGGGGCGCATCGGATATCGTGGTGACCGATCTCGTCGATTTCACCCTGTCCAACGCGAGCAAAATGGGGGCAACGCACTGCGTCAATATCGCGACATCAGCCGACCTGATGGATGCGTTCAGCTCGCCTGAAAAACAATTCGATGTGGTGTTCGAATGCTCCGGCGCTGAGGCCGCGATTGCCATAGCGATTGAATTTGTCCGCCCGCGCGGGACATTGGTTCAGGTCGGCGTCGCGGGGAGCCTGAATATCCCCATCAACGCCATTGTCGGAAAAGAAATTTCGCTGAAGGGCACGCACCGTTTCCACCCTGAATTTGCCGATGCGGTCCGGATGATTGACCAAGGGGTGATCAACGTCGCCCCCATGATCACGCAGGTTTTTCCGGTGGAACAGGCACATGAAGCATTTGCGACCACGCTGGATCGCAACAAATCAATCAAAGTGCAGCTGTCGTTCTAGAGTGTTTGACGAAACGCCTGAAATATCAAGCATCACGTAACGCGTTGAAATCTTTCATTGCAGGCAGCATTACGTGATTCAGGTTTTTCGCATGACGCTTTAGGTTTGCCACGCAGCGAATTGGCGGGGTCCCTGCGGCACTTCTTTGCCAAGTGGCGTTGTTCTTGGACGCGCTGCGCCTTAGTCTGCAAATCGTCGCTCCGATTCCGTTTCAGCAAGGCTTTTCATGTCCGAGACACCGCACGCCCCCTATCAGGTTCTGGCACGTAAATACCGCCCTGAGACCTTTGCCGATCTAGTCGGACAGGACGCGATGGTTCAGACACTGAAAAACGCGTTTGAAGCGGATCGCATCGCGCAAGCCTTTATCATGACCGGCATCCGCGGCACGGGTAAAACCACCACCGCCCGGATCATTGCCAAGGGCATGAATTGCATCGGCCCGGACGGCACAAGCGGCCCTACAACCGAACCCTGCGGCACCTGTGAGCATTGCACTGCCATCATGGAGGGCCGCCACGTCGATGTGATGGAAATGGACGCGGCGTCCAATACCGGGGTCGCAAACATCCGGGAAATCATTGATTCCGTCCACTACCGCGCCGCCTCGGCCCGCTACAAAGTCTATATCATCGACGAAGTGCACATGCTGTCCACCGGCGCATTCAACGCGCTGCTGAAAACGCTGGAAGAGCCGCCGGAACATGTAAAATTCATCTTTGCCACCACGGAAATCCGCAAGGTCCCCGTAACCGTGCTGTCGCGTTGCCAGCGGTTTGACCTGCGCCGCATCGAACCCGAGGTCATGATTGATCTGATGCGCAAAATTGCGACTGCCGAAGGGGCCGAAATCGCGCAGGACGCCATGGCCTTGATCGCGCGCGCGGCTGAAGGCTCCGCGCGGGATGCGACCTCGCTGCTGGATCAGGCCATCAGCCACGGCGCGGGAGAGACAACAGCCGCGCAGGTCCGCGCGATGCTGGGGCTGGCGGATCGCGGGCGCGTGCTCGATCTGTTTGACATGATCCTGCGCGGGGACACTGCGGGCGCGCTCACCGAACTGTCGGCACAATATGCCGAAGGGGCCGACCCGATGGCCGTGCTGCGCGATCTGGCGGAGATCACCCATTGGGTGTCGGTGGTCAAGATCACCCCCGAAGCCGCCGAAGACCCCACCGTATCGCCCGACGAACGCAGCCGGGGCCTTGAGATGGCAGGCACCTTGCCCATGCGCGTGCTGACGCGGCTGTGGCAGATGCTATTGAAAGCACTCGACGAAGTGGCAAGTGCCCCCAATGCAATGATGGCCGCCGAGATGGCGATCATCCGGCTGACACATGTGGCTGACATGCCAACCCCCGAGGAATTGGTGCGCAAACTGAATGCGGCCGATGCACCTGCAAGCGGCCCCTCAGGCGGCAGTACCCCCACACAGGACACGGCAACGCGCGGCACAACTGCGACGGCCTATGCCTCCGCAAGAAGCCCATCCCCGTCGGGTTCTGGCACCGTTACAGCATTGGCCGAGCAACCGAATGAAGCCCTTGGCCGTTTCATCAGCTTTGATCATGTGGTCGAACTGATCCGCACCAATCGGGACGTAAAGCTCTTGGTTGAGGTAGAAGGCTGCGTGCGGCTGGCGCAATACCAGCCCGGCCGGATCGAATTTGCCCCCACGGAAAACGCGCCCGCCGATCTGGCGCAACGGCTCGGGCAGCGGCTGCAACTCTGGACCGGCAATCGCTGGGCCGTCACAATTGTGAATGATGCATCCGCGCCAACGATTGCCGAAAAGCGAGACGCCGCAGAACTCGACCTGCAAAGCAAAGCGCTTGCGCACCCGATGATGCAGGCGGTCCTCGCCCAGTTTCCGAAAGCCCGCATCACGTCCATCAAAACCCCCCAGCAGATCGCGGCAGCCGCCGTTGCGGACGCTCTGCCAGAGGTCGAGGACGAGTGGGACCCCTTCGAGGACAGTTGAGCCTCTTGCGAGACCGCCCCAAAACACGCATATCAAATGTAACTGAACACATAAGGACACAGCAGATGCTCAAAGGACTAGGCTCACTCGGCGATATGGCCGGCATGATGAAAAAAGCGCAGGAAATGCAATCCAAGATGGCGCAGATGCAGGAAGACATGCAAAATGTGATCGTCGAGGGCGTCTCTGGCGCGGGTCTGGTCAAAGCGACCTGCACCGCCAAGGGCGAGTTGAAAGGTCTGGATATTGACCCGTCGATCTTTAACAGTGATGACAAGGAAGTCGTCGAAGACCTGATCCTTGCCGCGATCAAGGACGCGCAAACAAAAGCCGCCGACAAGGCGCAGGAAGAAATGGCGAAATTGACCGAAGGCATGGGCTTGCCTGCGGATATGAAACTGCCGTTCTGAGCGCCCTCCTCTGCCGCAGACCACTCGCCGCGCGGCCCCCGCAAAACAGGCATGATTTGTGAGCAGCACAAAGGACATTGACGCGTTAATCGACCTGATGGCCAAGCTGCCCGGGCTTGGGCCAAGGTCTGCGCGCCGTGCCGTGCTGCACCTCATCCGGAAACGCAGCCTGCTCCTGATCCCGCTGGCAGACACGTTGCAAGCGGTCGCCGAGACAGCCCGTGAATGCCTGAACTGCGGCAATGTCGGTACGACGGATATCTGCGACATCTGCACCTCCGAAAAACGCGCCAATGGGGAGCTTTGCGTGGTAGAAGATGTTGCTGACCTCTGGGCCATGGAACGCTCAGGGGTTTTCAAAGGGCGCTATCACGTGTTGGGCGGCACCCTTTCCGCGCTGGACGCGGTCGGACCGCAGGAATTGCGCATTCCCCGTCTGCTGGACCGTGTCCCGAGCGAAGGGATCACCGAAGTGATCCTCGCCCTGAACGCAACGATCGACGGCCAGACCACCGCACATTACATCGCCGACAACCTCGAAGGTCAGGTCCGCCTCACATCACTGGCGCAAGGCGTTCCGATTGGTGGGGAGTTGGATTACCTCGACGATGGCACGATCACCGCAGCCATGCGCGCGCGAAAGTCGTTTTAGAGCGTCTGACGAAATACCTGAAACATCACGTAACGCGTTGAAATCTTTGATTTCAGGCAGCGTTGCGTGATTCAGGTTTTCCGCATGACGCTTTAGACCGGGTCAGTCGTAGGCCGCATCGACGATAATTTCCACCTTCAACTCAGGACGCGCAAGCTTGGCCTCACCACAAGCGCGGGCCGGGGCGTGCCCTTCGGGGACCCACGCGTTCCACACTTCATTCAGCCCGGCAAAGTCGCTCATATCCGCCAGCCAGATCGTCGCCCGAAGCATTTTCTCGCGCGATGAACCCGCCTTGATCAAAAGGGCATCCAGACGCCGCAAGCACTCTGCGGTCTGATCCTGTATTGTCTCGCCCTCACCAACCTGACCGGTGATATAAGCAACACCTTGATGTTTCACGATTTTCGATGATCTGATGCCGGTTTCAATTCGTTCAATCATGATGCGTCCTTTTCGATAAGATAGGTAAGGCCTGACCGCTTTCGTGCTGGAACACAAGCCCAAGACAAACCACACAAACGAAAACCCCCGGCGACGGTGCACCGGGGGTTAAAGAAGTCAGACGTGACACATGAGTTCAGCGTTTGTCCGCCGCTTCATCTTCGTCTTCATCATCATGCGTGCCATCGGGCAGGTTAAAGAAGCTATCCGCATCGGAGAAATCACCCGCTGACTCTTCGTCTTCATCCTTGGCGCTGTCACCAGATAATGTAAACGTCTCCAACCCTTCGATGGCGGTCGGAATCTTGGGCTCGGC
Source organism: Roseobacter litoralis Och 149 (assembly GCF_000154785.2). Classification (NCBI taxonomy): domain Bacteria; kingdom Pseudomonadati; phylum Pseudomonadota; class Alphaproteobacteria; order Rhodobacterales; family Roseobacteraceae; genus Roseobacter; species Roseobacter litoralis. The sequence continues at coordinate 245,601 of NC_015730.1, read as the reverse complement.
ATCCATGCCGAGGCTTTGTTCCGTGCTGACCAGTTTGCGGCGTTCGTCATCGCTCATCACCGGCGCATCGGCGGCCTTTTTGGCGGCGGCTTTCTGCACGACCATGTCCAGTTCGGATTGCTTGCAAAGCCCCAGTGCCACCGGGTCAATCGGTTGAATGTTGCTGATATTCCAATGCGTGCGTTCGCGAATGGCCTGAATGGTCGGTTTGGTTGTCCCGATCAGCTTGCTGATCTGGCCGTCTGTCAATTCGGGGTGGAATTTGACCAGCCACAGGATAGATGCCGGACGGTCCTGACGCTTGGACAGCGGCGTGTAACGCGGACCACGGCGTTTTTCCTCGCCCTGTGCGGCAGCGTTGAACTTCAGCTTGAGCTTGTAAAGCGGGTTGCTTTGGGCCGTGTCAATTTCATCTTGGGTCAGCTGGTTATTGGCAATCGGGTCAAAGCCCTTGACGCCCTGCGCCACATCGCCATCCGCAATCCCCTGCACCTCAAGTTCGTGCATTCCGACAAAGTCAGCAATCTGCTTGAAGCTGAGTGTCGTGTTATCCACCAGCCAGACAGCGGTGGCTTTGGCCATAATCGGTTTTGCCATTGTGGTGCTCCTATCAATACGTATTCCCCACGCCGACCCAATCGCCTTGAAGGGCGGTTCCGAAGCTTCGGAACGGTTTCCATTGTGGGGGAACTGCAGCCGTATATAATCAGCAAAATCCTATAAGGAAAGCCCCAATGCGCTGGCTCATTGCCTCACTTATTGCCGCCTTACCGTTCGGCGCTCAAAGCGACACAACAGGCACGTTTGACTACTATGTGCTCTCCTTAAGCTGGTCGCCAAACTGGTGTGCTTTGCAAGGGGATGCGCGCGGTTCAGACCAATGTGATGAGCGTCACGATCACGGCTGGATTCTCCATGGTCTGTGGCCGCAATACGAAAGCGGCTTTCCCGATTACTGTCAGACCTCCGAACGCGCGCCCTCCCGACAGATGACAGCTGGCATGGCCGATATCATGGGCACGTCCGGTCTGGCCTGGCACCAGTGGAAAAAGCACGGCACCTGCGCCGGGTTGAGTGCCGCGCAGTATTTTGACACCTCGCGCGAGGCTTACGCGCGGATAAACCGTCCGGAAATTCTGCGCCGGTTGAGCGAACCTGTGCGCATCGCCCCCCAAGTCGTTGAACAAGCCTTTCTTGAGGCGAACCCCGATTTGCGCCCCGACCAGATCACGATCACCTGCCGCGACGGACATATCCAAGAGGCACGGATTTGCCTGACCCGCGCACTTGAGCCGCGCCAGTGCGGGCGCGATGTCATCCGGGACTGCAGCGCGAAAAACGCGCTGTTCACCCCGATCCGCTAGAGCGTCAGAATCGTACTGCCCGTGGTTTTGCGTGCTTCCAGCGCGCGATGAGCCTCAGCGACATCCGTGAGGGGAAAGCGCTGATCAATGCGAATCTTCACATCGCCGTTTTGCACCTTTTCAAACAGCTGTGCCGCCATGGCCTGACAGGTTTCATGCTCTGCGATATGGGTGAACAGGGTCGGGCGGGTGATTTTCAGCGACCCTTTCTGGCCCAGAATACCGACAGAAAACGGGGGCACCGGCCCCGACGCATTCCCGAAGGAAATCATCATGCCAAGCGGCTTGAGGCTGTCCAATGACCCCTCAAAGGTATCTGCCCCGACCGCGTCCATGACCACGTCTACGCCTTTGCCATCGGTAAGCTCACGGACCCGCGCGGCAAAATCCTCGGTTTTGTAGTTGATGCAATGGTCGGCACCGTGCTCCAGCGCGATCGCGCATTTCGCGTCACTCCCGGCGGTCCCGATCAGCGTGATCCCTTCTGATCGCGCCCATTGGCAGGCGATCAGACCAACGCCCCCGGCGGCTGCGTGAAACAACACGGTATCGCCCGCCTTCAGCGGGGTCGTGCGGTGGAACAGATATTGCACCGTGAGCCCTTTGAGCATCATGGCGGCGGCTTCTTCGAAGGAAATCCCATCGGGCAACGGGCAAACCTGTGCGGCGGGCATCACGCGGGCTTGCGCATAAGCACCGGGCGGTGTCGCAGCATAGGCGGCACGGTCGCCGACCTTCAGATGCGTGACACCTGCGCCGACAGCCTCGATCACGCCTGCCGCTTCCATACCGAGGGCATGGGGCAACGCCATCGGATACAGGCCACTGCGTTGATAGACATCGATAAAATTCAACCCGCAGGCTTTGTGGGTGATGCGCACCTCGCCAGCCCCCGGCTCGCCAACAGGTCGGTCCACCACGTGCATCGCCTCGGGTCCACCCGCTTCTTCAATAATTACGGTCTTTACCATCTTTTCTCTCCACTACATCGAATTTGCACGGGCCTCACGAGGCGACTTTCAGAACGATCTTGCCAATATGGCCAGAGCTTTCCATGCGTGTATGCGCCGCTGCCGCCTCTTCGAGGAGGAATTCCTGATCCATCACCGGGCCGATTGTTCCCGCCGATAGCATCGGCCAAACGGTGTCGCGCAGTTCCTGCGCAATGCCAGCCTTTGCCAGATCGCTTTGCGGGCGCAGGGTCGATCCTGTCATCGTCAGACGGCGCGTCATCAGCATCGTGAAATTCACCTCGACCTTGGCCCCGCCAAGGAAAGCAATCTGCACCAGCCGCCCGTCATCCGCCAAGGCCTTGAAATTGCGCGGGATATAATCTCCGCCAACCATATCCAGAATGACATTTGCGCCGCCCTCTGCGCGCATGGCAGCCACAAAGTCATCATCCCGGTAGTTGATCGCGCGCTCGGCACCCAGTTCGACACATGCCGCGCATTTCGCCTCCGAGCCTGCAGTGGCAAACACCCGCGCGCCCAAGGCGTGCGCCAGTTGAATGGCCGTCGTACCGATGCCGGATGACCCGCCATGCACCAGAAAACGCTCTCCCGCTTTGAGGCCACCACGCGTGAACACATTGGACCAGACGGTGAAATACGTCTCAGGCAGGCAGGCAGCTTCGCGCAGGCCCATCCCGTCGGGAACGGCCAAACAATGCGCCGCAGGTGTCGCCACATATTCCGCATAGCCCCCGCCCGGCAGCAGCGCGCAGACAAGATCACCCACCGCAAGGTCATTCACCCCGGCCCCCACTGCGACGACCTCGCCCGAGGCTTCAAGCCCCGGCAAATCGCTGGCCGTGGGCGGTGGCGCATATAAGCCCGCGCGTTGCAGGGCATCAGGCCTGTTCACGCCCGCCCATGCCACTTTGATCACAACCTGATCGTGGGCAGGCTCAGGCATCGGGCGCTGGCACAGCGTCAGAACTTCCGGCCCCCCCGCTTCGCTGATCTCAATTGCGCGCATCATCTGGGCCATGTCATCCGTCCTGTTGTTCATTTTGTGTCCACCATAGACAAGCGCACGACGGGTGCAACGCCATCACTCGCGCGGGGCGGTCCAGCTTCCCGGCAGGTCGGTATTGGGCGTGCTGCGCGGTGCTTTGATCTGGCCCAGCAGCCAATTCGGACCTGTCATCAAACGGCTCAGCGTCGGGCTTTGGCGCACCTTGGCCTTGATTTGTTCAATGGCCATGACGTTCTCGATACGCCGATCCAGAAAGCCCCATGTGGCCATGTGATCCGGGCTGTCATCGCCCAGCCAATAGAGCACCGTAGACGAATAGACGCCCGACAGGGTGGCGCGTTTCGTGTACCAGTTCACATCGTCAGACGTATCGCCCAGCGTCGTCCAGATCGCATCGCAAGTACCCCAGATCAGCTTGGCCCCATCCGCTGCATATTGAGGCAGTGCAAAGAGCGTCGTGCCACGACGCACCGCTTCCTTATCCTCTACCACTTCCAGACGTATGCGCACCGCCGCGGTCACCTTGTCGCGAAACTTCATCGCGCTGAGGTCGGTTTCGCCCAACCGCTCCAGCATCGCGGCATCACCCGCCTTGTGAAAGGCAATCGCCAGATCAACCGCACCGCGCGGACAGATGGCGCGCGCAACCGATGGCGACAACTCCGCATCCCGCGCGGCAGCCTGAAATGTGGTCTCTGACCAGCCATCGAAAGGCACATGCATCATGGCTGCTTCCAAAAGGGCGGCTTTGGCGGTTTCATACGGCACTGTCATCATCTGGCTCCTGAACGTCGGTATCAACACACTAGACAAGTTAGGGCGTCCTTGCTATATGCCCACTTCCTGCAAATCCTTGCAACTCAACTTAGAAAGGTGGTGAAAACCACATGCAGGTTAGTGTTCGCGACAACAATGTCGATCAGGCCCTCCGGGCTCTGAAGAAAAAGCTGCAGCGCGAAGGCGTCTTCCGCGAAATGAAGCTCAAGCAACATTTCGAAAAGCCGTCCGAGAAAAAAGCGCGCGAGAAAGCTGAAGCGATCCGCCGTGCCCGCAAGCTGGCACGCAAAAAGGCACAACGCGAAGGGATGATGTAAATCATCCACGCAATGTGACTGTCAAGAATACGAACCCCCGTGCGGCGCAAGCTGCGCGGGGGTTTCACGTTCTGACGCACCATAATTCTGACGCACCATAATAATGACAAACTCCTGCATAATGGTGCATTGTCTGAATCTGAAATTGCAAAAGCGTCATACGAAAAACCTGAATTACCCACCGCTACCTGAAATCAAAGATTTCAACGCATTAGCTGAAATGCGATATTTCTGGTACTTCGTCAGACGCAATAAGGGAGGTGTTGCGGCATGACTGAAAACCTGATGCTGCTCGCGCTCTGCGGCCTGATCGGTCTGTGGGTCGCGGTCCTGATCCGGCGCCTTTTGGCGGCGCGTCGGGCTTCGGCCCTCCGGGCCACGCAGAAGTGGGCGATCATCGACGGGTCGAACGTCATGCATTGGAAGGACGGCACACCGCAGATCGCCACCGTCCGCGACGTCGTGTCCCACCTGTCCCAAAAGGGTTTTACCGTCGGGGTCGTGTTTGACGCGAATGCCGGGTATCTTTTGTCCGGAAAATACCAGCACGATGATACGCTGAGCCTTGCCCTGAATTTACCGGAAAGCCACGTCATGGTCGTGCCCAAGGGGCAGCCTGCGGATCCTGCCATTCTGACAATGGCCCGCGATATGAACGCGCGAATCGTGACCAATGACCGTTTTCGGGATTGGGCCGGTGATTTCCCGGAGGTGCGCAAATCCGGTCATTTGATTCCCGGATCGTTCCGGTCAGGTCAGTTGAACCTCAGGCTGTCAAACACCAACAAGCCCCGCAAGAAACGCGCCGCCTGAACCGCGCAGAGGCCCCAAACCTCATGTCACAGGCAAGGCTGTCGTTTTGAACACCGTGCGCAGCGCAAAGCTTGACTGCATTTGCGCCACACCGGGCAGGCGCGCGAGGTATTGGCGGTGGATACGGGCGAAATCATCCGTGTTTTCAGCCACCACTTTCAGCAGGTAATCCGCAGATCCCGCCATCAGGTGACACTCCAGCACATCCGGGATGCGCGCCACTGCTTTCTCGAAGGCATCCAGCACTTCATCCGCCTGCGCCTGCAGCGTAATCTCCACAAAAACGGTTGTCGGCACACCCATCTTGCGCGCGTCCAGAAGGGCCACGTAGTCCTTGATATACCCGTCTTTTTCCAGACGCTGAACACGCCGGTGACAGGCAGAGGGCGACAGGTTGACCGCATCGCTGAGGTCGGCGTTTGACATGCGTCCCGCGCGCTGAAGAGCGCTCAATATACGTTTGTCTGTGGTATCAAGCGTCATTCGCACACAATTCATTCAAATTTGCGTCCATTACCGGTGATTTCTTTCAATTAATCAACCTCAAGCAACGTTTATTTCGCGCCTATTTGCGCCAAAGACGCCGTATGTTTCGGTCACAATGCAACGGAGGAGGAGTGCATCATGATCATCGGGTGCCCAAAAGAGATCAAACCACAGGAATTTCGCGTTGGCCTGACACCAAATGCCGCCCGCGAGGCCGTGTCACACGGGCACCGGGTTTTGATCGAAACCAACGCAGGCGCCGGTGCCGGGTTTGAGGATGCGGATTACACAGCGGCAGGTGCCGAAATTCTGGAGACCGCCGCCGAGATATTCGCAGCCGCCGAGATGATCGTGAAGGTCAAGGAACCACAGGCCGGTGAGCGTAAAATGCTGCGCGCGGGGCAAGTGCTGTTTACCTATCTGCACCTTGCGCCGGACCCGGATCAGACCCATGACCTTATCGCTTCCGGTGCGACGTGCATTGCCTATGAAACGGTGACGGATGATCAGGGCGGCTTGCCGCTTTTGGCCCCGATGTCAGAGGTTGCGGGGCGGCTTGCGCCACAGGTCGGGGCATGGACCCTGCAAAAGGCCAACGGCGGGCGTGGCGTCTTGATGGGCGGCGTGCCCGGCGTCGGGCCTGCCCGTGTTGTGGTGATCGGCGGCGGCGTCGTTGGCACCCATGCTGCCAAAATCGCAGCGGGTATGGGCGCGGATGTCACGGTTTTGGATCGGTCGCTGGCACGCCTGCGATATCTGGATGACGTCTTTGGAGGTCGTTTCAAGACCTCCTATGCCTCTGCGGGCAATACGCTGGAATTGGCACAGGCCGCCGATCTGATCATCGGAGCGGTCCTCATTCCCGGTGCCGCCGCGCCCAAGCTGATCAGTCGGGCACAGCTGTCAACGCTCAAACCCGGTGCGGCGCTGGTGGACGTGGCCATTGATCAGGGCGGCTGTTTTGAAACTTCAAAGGCCACGACCCACAGTGACCCGATTTATGACGTGGACGGGATCATGCACTACTGCGTGGCGAACATGCCCGGCGCCGTGGCACGCACGTCAACGATTGCGCTTGGCAACGCCACGATGCCCTTCATGCTGGCCCTTGCCGACAAGGGCTGGCGGCAAGCCTGTCTTGATGATCCGCACCTGTTGAACGGCTTGAACGTACACGCAGGCCAGTTGACCTATTACGCCGTTGGCAAGGCGTTGGGGCTGGATGTCATCTCACCCACCGTTGCGATCAGGCAGTAGGGCGCATGAGGGTTTGGCGACGAGACTTGCGCGTCTGACGGTGTGCGCCACGCGTCCGCCACGCTCCGCCGCATGGCAGACGCGCGGCCCGACTCAAAGCCCGCCAACCCCCAGGTTTTCCAGCCCCGAGGTATCAATATCCTTGAGGGCATCGCGCGCGTCAATACCATCTGCACCGTGGCTGCTTGACATGCTGCCTGCGAGCGCCGCACCGATAATGCTTGCCGTCCGTTCATTTTGCGCTTCAGTTTCGCGACACGTCAGGAAACCGTAATCCCACCCTGTTTTGTAATCGCCCCCGGCGGCATAGGCCACATCATCGCGCGCCGCTTGCTGAAAGCTGTCACCGCCCGCCCGTTTTCCACTTGGGCATCCGTCATGATAGCCCGCGACATAATTCTCCGAATACCCATGCTGGCGAAGTGTTTCTTCGCTGGAGTGTTGTGTCGCGCACCCGGCCAACACAAGACCGGCCAATATCATGGTTCCCGTACGTATCATTTGGTTCCCTTTGACTGTGGTTCGCGTGCCAGACGCGGAAATACGGACGCGCATCGTGTCAACTGGCCCGCCCGGCGTCAATCTTGGCCATCAGATATTGCGCGAAATCATAGTTGGGTCGTTCCAGATGGCTCAGGTGTCCGGGCGTTGCTGCATCCGAACAAAGACCACGATAGACCTTTTCGGTGCAGCCGCGATCCTCGACGTTCACATCATCCAGAAGAGCCTTGAGCGCGGCAAAGTTCTCTTCTGTATCGGGGTCATCGGCAAAGTCATTGGACATGCCGCCACCAAAGCGGATGTGTACCTGCCCCGGTCCTTTGGGATGCAGGGAAAGATACCAGAAATAGCCCGGCGTCAGCGTGATCATCAGGCTGGGATAGAGCGCCAGCAAATAGGTCATGCGCCGCGCGTCCCCCTCCAGCCGGTCATTCTTGGTGGGGTGCGCCATGGCGATGCGCAGCGATTCATCCTTGAGGATCGTGTGATAGTTGAACGCGGCACCACCGGGCGGACAGATCATATCCTCCAGCCTCGACAAACCGCCGATCGTGCCCGCGTGGCAAACCGGCAGATGATAGCTTTCCATGAAGTTCTCGGCCAGAACCTTCCAATTGGTGTCCCAGACATGTTCCTCATAAAACGCTTCGGAATAATTGGTCATGTCATAGCCCGCGATCATCAGCGCGACATCCGATAACTGTTCGGCCACAGGTGCGGCGTTGGGGTCAAGGCAGACAAAGACCCAGCCCAGCCATTCCTCACAACGCACCTGCGGCAGCTTGTACTGATCCCTGCAAAAGCCCTCGTTCCGGGTCATCGCAGGTGCACCGCGCAGCTTGCCATCAAGGTTATATGTCCAGGCGTGATACGGGCAAACGATGGTTTTGGCATTGCCGCGTCCGTGCAGCAGGGTGGACATGCGGTGCAGGCACACATTGCTCATGGACCGCAAATCGCCCTCTCGGTCACGCAACACCACAATCGGCTGACCCGCCAGTTCGCAGGATATGTAGTCACCGGGGGCCACCAGCGAATCCGACCGACCGACGCAATACCAGTCCTTGCGGAAGATATGCTCAAGCTCAGCATCCACGAAGGCCTGCGAAGTATAGACTTCGGTGGGCATGGCCCGTGCACGCTCGAAAGGAACCGACGTATTGTCCCGCAGCGCGGCAATCGGGTCTACATGATCCTTGGGCATCGGCGCACCTCCTTTGGCATTTCAGCACTTACGTTTGAGCGATATGATGCAACTGCCTGCCCCCAAAGGAAAGTGGTCGTTGGCTTACTCTGGCTTAACCAAAAGCTAAGCTGCAACCGGCGCGGCGGTTTTTATTGCCAGCGGCTGAAAGGAACGTCTGCCGCCCCTTCGGTCTCGGGCTGAAGGGTCGCGCAGGCCACGCTGCCCCCCTCGGCAGTGCAGGCGATATCGCGACGGTGGATATATCCGCCATCGCTGCAGGCAAGGTTACCCCCTTCGCCAAGGATCAGGCGCGCGGGGCTTTCCATACGCGCCTGCACAGGCCCTTCACAGGTGGAGCCATCATCACCCTGCATGACCTGTTTCCCGCGCCCTTGCGTGTCAAAACACATCCGCCACGTGGGGTAAGAGACGATCTTGCCCGTATCCACATCGCGGGTCTGATAGCTGCTGCCCAAAGACCAGCAGCCATAAAGCGCCTCGAGATCATTGGCCGCCAGTTGCGGCTGCGTGATCGGCGCGGTGGAGGACGGCGGCACGGCCTCACATTGGCGCGCGGCCAGCACCGTTTCTCTGTTGAATATCTCATTGCGCAACGCCGCATGTGTCGCGGCGAGCGCTGCCAATTCCGCCTCCAGCGCCAAATCGGCATCAGTCGGGCAACCGCTCACGTCCGAGAGAAACTCAAGGCGCACAGCACAGCTTTGCAAAGCTGCATATGCCGCCGCACCGCTGGCCACGACAAGCACCACTGCGCCAACAGCCGAAAATATTTTGAGCGCGCTCACAAATAACGCTCCTTTTGCTTGGCTGCGGCGCCCGCAGCCTGTGCTGGTTTTTAATAAGGTGTCCGCCCGTAAAGAAATTGGACAAACACAGCCCCAAGGGCCATTCTGTTCCTAACCACCTAAACGGAATTTCTAGGATGCGTAAATATTTAACCACCACTTTCGGCATTTTTGCTTTGTTTATCGGCTCACTTGCGGCGCAGGCGGAACAAACGGCTGTGCTTTGGTGGGATGGGTCGCCCACCTATGACGGCGCTACCAACGCGCAAGACCGCGCAGCAATGGCAAATTACATCAACCAGTTTGACGGCGGCGCAAGCTATGCTGTCACGTTCAAACATGCGACCCAACGCGGGGCGCTTGCAGCGGCTTTGGCGGGCGCGCCTTTCGATATTATCGTTTTGGACGTGACAACCACGAGCAGGAACTTCACCAACGCGGACCTTGATGCCCTGCGCGCGCATTATGCCAGTGGCAAACGTGCCTTGATGCTGGACGGCACGCTTTGGGTGCGCAACGCGCGGCCCGGACCCAAGACCGTTTTCCCCGGACCAAATGGGGCCAGCGCGGCCCTTTTGATCAATCAGATCGCTGCGCTTGCCGATGCTGGCGGTGGGATCCTGATCGGAACGGATCACCGCGAATTTCAGGCGGGGGCAAATCAATTGCTTGAAGCGATCGTGCCACGCGCGCGCTTTTCGGGTCGCACGAACCCGTCGCGTGATGGGGAGTTCATCGGGGGCACGCTGCTGAATGCGGCCGTGCCGGTGCGACCATTGGATATCCTGCAACACTGGGAAGAGATACCCAGTCAGGCCGAAGCGCCCGTGGGCCAGTTTACCGATTTCATGGGCAATCCGGTCACGCTCCATACATTGGTCGAGACATCCGACAAGCCGGGTGGCAAAGCCAAACGGCCCTATATCACGGCCAGTTTTGCGCCGGGCGAAGGGCGCACCGCGATTGACAGCAACGCGGAGCCTGAACCCGTGCGCGACTACATGCCGACACGCAAAAGCAAGGTGAGCGAATGAAGTCTCTTTTTCACATATTGGTCGCCCTGATGACCGCCTGCCTGATCCTTGTGGCAAGCACTGCCATGGCGCAACCGATGAAGGTGCTATGGTGGGATGTCAGCGTCGAAGAGCCCTCAACCAAATCCTCGCACAGACAGCGGGTGGCGCGCTTTGTCGATGACTATCAAGGCGGCGCTGTTTTTGATGTCACCTACAAGTTTGAACCACGACGCGGTTCTCTGGCGCGCCATCTGGCGACGCAGGGCGGATACCGGATCATCGTGATGACCGCCACAAACACCAACCGCACGTTCAACGATGCCGACCTTGACGCGCTGCGTGGCTTTTATGCCAATGGGCCGAAATCGCTGATGCTGGATGGGACGCTGTTCATTCGCAACACCAACGCCCATAAACTGGCGAACTGGCCGGGGGTAAATGACTCTTCGGCCAATCTGGTGATCAATCAGATGGAAGCCTTGCGCGCGGCAGGGGGCGGCATCTGGATCGGCACCGATCATGGCCAGTTTCAGCGCCCCGCCAATCAGGCGGTCACCGCCCTTATGCCCGAAGCCAGTTTCAGCCGCACGACGAACCCCTCGCGAGATGGCGAGTTCTTTGGCGAATTGCTATTGGCCTACAAGCAGCCGGTCAAACCGATTGATATCCTGCGCCATTGGGAATCGATCCCCAGTCAGGGGCAGGCCCCGACGGGGACATTCACCGATTTCATGGGGCAGCCGGTCACGCTGTATACGCTGGTTGAGGCGTCGGACAAACCGGGGGGCGGTACGCGGCGCACCTATATTTCGGCCACGCTTGATCCCGGTGACAAGCGGTTTGACATCGCAGGCGATGATGTCCCGGTCATCGACCGCATGCCCACACGCAAAAGCCTGCCGCAGAACTAAAGCGTCTGACGAACTACCTGAAACATCACGTAACGCTTTAAAATCCTTGATTTCAGGCAGCGTAACGTGATTCAGGTTTTTCGCATGACGCTTTAGGGTTTATCGTACCGCAAGCGCCAGCAAATCCTGTTGGCTCATGTCAGGCTGTTCGCGATATGCTTCCAGGTCGCGCCAGAACAGGCGCAGCATCTCAAGAAACGGGACCTGTTCGGCCTCGATCAGGTCCTGCGACAGGGTCTGATAGGCGGTATCCAGCGTTGCACCCTCCACATCATTGGTGAGCGTCTCAAGAGCCGCCCGATAGGACAGCAGATAGGTCGCCTGCCCTTCGCGCAACTGACCCAGACGTTCCAGAGTGTTTCGAAACGCGACCATCAATTGCGGGTGCTGCGGCGTGCCGACGGCCACGCGGGCCTGATCGCGCAGCGCGCGCAATTGCAGATCAAGCTGCTGGATCGCCCGCGCGTCTTCGACAAGGGTTTCCACAAAAGCCGCACCGCTGATCAGGGTTGATTTCGCCGCCTGCCGCGTCGATGTCTCCGCCGCTTCACTGGCAAGTCGGAAGCTCAGTTGCAGATCGCTCAGCGCCTGTTTGCGACGTGGGTCGATCTCTTCTTCGAGCAGGGCGGCAAGCGCTGTCAGGGGTTCGGCACTTTCCGACGTTTCACCGGTTTCAACGCGGGCCAGCCAACCATCCCGGATCGCATCATAATCGGCATCCGTCACGATATGCGCGCCGATCACCGGGCGCAGACCAAAAAAACCGCCACTTTGCGCCATGCCCGAACGCGGGTTGAACATCGGATATTCGCGTCGCTGTGCGGAATAGATGTTCTCCGGCGTTGTATCAATCGAACCGCCGCGCGTTACCACGCCGCCCGCCTGCCCATGCTGACGGCCGACCGCATTCAGACGAAAGGGCTCAAGCATCAGCTCTTCGGCATTGCCATAAACATCAAACAGCCCCACGGGATTTGGCGAGCGCAGCCCCACGGGACGCAACTTGCCACGCCCCTGACCTGCGGCCTGAAAATGGGCATAGTCAGACAATGCACCGTCCTCAAAAAACCGCCGACCCGGGAACAGCGTCGGGTCCACCTTTGCCCCACCCCGCGTTGCATATTCCCATTCAACCTCAGTTGGCAGCCGCACGAAACCCTTGCGCGTGCCCTGCGCAGGCAGGCTGTCGGCAGCGTTCTGCAAAATCCATTCCGTCATCAGGCGCGTCAGGTTCACCGCCTCGAACCAGCTCAAATCGCCTTGGGCAAAACGATCCCTGCGTTCGAACGGCGCATCGCAGTCCCCCGTCAGCGCGCGGTATTGCGCGACATTCATCTCATAGCGCGCGATATAGTAATACGAACCCTCCTGCGTATAGAACGCGCCGCGCAGGAACGCCGGGGTCAGGTAATCTGAAAAGCCGGTGGATTCCTGCGACTGGCCCATGCGAAACGGCCGATCATCAATCGGGTCCGCCACATCGACCGGCACCGCGACCCGCTGAAACGCCATGCCACCGCCACAGGGCAACGGCAGGATCAAATCCGCCCCCCCGGCCGGATCAATCAGATCCGCATCCCATGTCGCGCTGTCCGTTTCCTGTCCAACAGATGCCCCCGCGCTCAGCAAGAGCATCAACAGACCTATGACATGTTTCATGTTGCCCCTTCTCTCAACACCGTTGCCGGATCAATGCGCAGAACCGCACGCGCCGCAAACAGCGACGAGGCGATCACGAAAACACTGACGGCAACCACAATCGCCATGACCTGCCCCGTTGTTATCTGCACCAGTCCGCCTGCGGCCAGACCGGTATCGAACATCTGCTCTGCCACCAATGCAGCAAGGCCCAGCAAGGCAAAGGAGACCACCAAAGCCAGCGCAGAAGACACCAGCGCCTGCACCATCGGGAACAGCCACAAGCGTTGCCCACCCAGCCCCATCAGCGCAAGTGACGCCAAAACCTGCCGCTTGCGTTGCACTTCGCCCCAAAAGCCAAACACCAGCGCTGCGGCCAGTCCCAGACTGGCAACCGACGCGGTCAGCAAGAGCGCAAGGTTGAGGTTGCGCCCAAGGTTCAGGACACCCTGCACCTCAGCGGTGCGGGCTTCGGTGCGGATTCCGAATTCACTTTCAATCCGGTTTTGAAGAGGCGCAAGTTCTTGCAGACCAACGGCGTACACGCGCATACCCTCGAAAACTGCCGCGCGATCCGACAGTGGCTTGCCCTGCGTGATACCATATTCCGGCAGGGCGTAGGCGTCGTAAAACGCCTCGACCAGATCAAGGATATCGATCTGCGCCAGCACGGCGCGACCGGAGGCGCGTTCAGCCGGCAATACCGCCACCACGTCCAGCTGGATACGCAGTTGCCGCGGGCGGTCCTCTGCCTGTGTGATGACATCAATCCGGTCCCCGACGCTGATCTCAAGCTGATCGGCCAGTTGCGCGCTGATCACGGCAGCGCCTGCATCCAGCGCCAGACCTTCGGGCAGGTTGGGATCGCCTGCACCACTGGGGATCAGGATCGCGTCGCGTTTTTGCCGCCCGCCCTCCAGCCGTACATTCACGAAATCGAACTGGCTGCGTGTTTTCAGCGTTACAAATCCAGCCTCGGGCCAGCCTCGAACTGTTTCGGCGTCCGCTGTGGAGAAAGTGGCATTGCCGGAGGTGTCGATCTGCACGGACCTTGGGTTGCTCAGCAACTCCCCGATCAGCGCGTTGTAAACGCCGTTTTTGACACCGAACAAAACCAGAAGCGGCACCAGAACCCCGGCCAGCACCGCGATGTTGCAGATCAGATGAACCTTCTGGAAAAACAGATCACGCAGGGCAAGACGCAGGATCAGCATCAGACGTCCACCCCGTCAGATGGCGATGTCGCCCGTTGTTTGTCCATGGCCACAAGGGTGCTGACCACATTCGGGTCATGCGGTGCCGAGGTGATCTGCAACCCCATGCGCCGCATCTCGAATTTTTCCAAGGTGGGGTAATCATGGCTCGACAACAGGGTCGCCGTGCCCCCGGCGCGCGCGGCCTCGATCAAAAGACCCATGGCGGCTTGTGCATTTTCCGGGTCGAGCGCTGCGGTCGGCTCATCCGCGATCACGCAAAACGGGCGATGCGCGAGCGCGCGTGCAATGGCCACCCGCTGGCGTTGACCGATGGACAAGGCACCGGGGCGCAAATGCGCGATCTGGTTCAGACCCAATTCGCCCAACAGCGCCTTGAGCCAGCTTTCGTCAGGACGCCGCGCAATCCGCTGCGTGATTTCCACGTTCTCGGTGACGGTCAGAAACGGCAACAGCCCGCCCGCCTGTGGTACAAAGCCAAAGAACCCCGCACGCGCCCCGGCACAAAGCGCCATGGCATTCGCGTCCCGCCAGAAGCTGTGAAATTCCTGCCGCGTGCCAGCGGTGCCTGTCAGCGGTGTGGCGATATAGCTGCCGCGATCGGGCGCGCGCAACATGCCCAGCAGTTCCAGCAGCAGCGTCTTGCCGGTTCCCGATGGTCCGGTCAGCCCAATGACCTCCCCCGCCGCAATCGACCACTGCCCCGCTTGCAGCGTAAAGCGACGCTCCGCATCGCCAAGCGTCACCGTCAGATCGTCAATTGCGAGCGAATAGGCCATCGCCGCGCCTCAGGGCAAAACGTCAAAGGGCATGGCAAAGACCAGCTCCCCATCATCTGCCCCTTCGTGCAGTGCGGTCCAGACCTGCGGGTCAAACAACCACTTGCGGTATTGCGTCAGCTTCTGGCGCATCCCGTCGATGATGGACCGGCGCAGCATGGCACTTTGCGCCCAGCGGTCTTCGGTCATTTGCAAGAGCTGGCTGCGATAGGGCAATTGTTCAAGGTATTCCAACGCCCCGCCCAGCGTGTCGGCTTGCGTGTTCAGCCGCCGGTCCGGGTTGGTTGCCATATCCGCAATCACGCCCCGCACCTGCGTAAAGAAGTTCATCGCGTCATCACCACCCTGACTTTGCTCCCCCAGACGGATCAGGTTGTCCAGCAGTTCCGCCATTGTCGCCATCTCATTCTTGGTGATCAGCAAGCGCGGTTCTACGGCGAGCGATTGCGGCGCTTCCACCGCCTTGTCACTGACCCATCCGCGGATCACATCGGGGGCCTGCGTGCCGCGTTGTGATCCCAGATAGGCCAAGCGCATGGCGCGGCCCAAGGCCACCAGATCTTCGCCGGCCTCGTCCTCGCTCAGGACCGAGGTTTCACCGCGCGCGGTGCGCACGTGATCGGTGATGGCCGTGACCAGCCGGGTTGCGACACCCTCGAACGCTTCCTCTGATCCGCCCTCGATGGGGAAATAGAACTGACGGCCCGCAAAGGTCGACAGCGCACGGTAACGACCTTCGGCATAGGCATGGTTAGCCTCGCCCCCGGTCGGCGTTTTGAGATGCAGCGTCATCGTCACGATGTTCTTGCCCTCTGCATCGGCTTGCAACTCCTCAACCCCGATCTGCGAGCGTGCATTCGGATCACGCGGGTCTTTTGGCCCGGCATCCGTGACCAGAATGATATAGCGCGCATCAATAGGGTCGCCCGATCCCTCTTGCTGCCAGTCAATCAGGTCAATCGCATCCTCGATGCCAGCCAGACTGTCTTCGTTGAAACCGGGCGAATTGGCGATGGCAACCCGTGTGTTGGCGATTGCATTCAACACTTCGGACTGGTCATCGCGCCGTTTGATATCTGCAAGGACCTTGGTGCGGTATTCCAGTTCAGGCACAACATCGGTGTTGTCGCGAAACCCGATGGCCCCAAAGTTCACCAGCTTGCCAATCTCGGTCCCTGAAATCTCCTGAACCGTGTTTTGCAGCACTTTCTGCGTGCGCGCGATATAGGTCTCCATCGACTGGGTCGTGTCGAACACAAAGACGATACCGACGTCAAAGGCCGCATTGCCTTGATCCGCGTTGTTTTGCACGCCACTTTCCGCCTTGAGCGGGACAGAGGCCACCTCCATCAACAGAATATCCTCGTAGTTGAGCGGATGCAGGTCTTCGACAAAATCGAGGATCGGCATCACATAGAGATCTTCGCGGATGTTGACGAACTCTTCCGGCTCAACAGAGACAACACCGTTGTTGCCCTGCGATATCCCCGCCGAGGCCTCGGCCAGCAAACGCTCCTGCACCTGCGGCAAGGCTTCATGGTTCAACAGCCAGCGCAAATCCTCTTCGCTCTGAAACACCAGCTGGCGTTCTCGCCCGGCGGCATTCGTAAAGGCACCGACGATATTCTGTTTCCATTCAACGGTCTGATCCGTCTTAACCCATCCGGTTGGCTCCTTGGAAATGGACGGTCCGATCTGTTTCCATTCCCCCTGATCCGCAAAGACGTAAAACGGCTGAAACGCGGGGATCTGTTCGATCACAGCGCCGTCAACGGCACTGTGCAGGGTGGCGGCGGGGCGTGTCAGCACGCGCTGAAACACCGTATTGGTGCCCTCCATCAGCAAGGGTTGAGCCGCCAGTGCAGAGGCCCAGAAAGACAGGGCCGCCATGACCATCACCACCAACCGCATGCGCATACCCATCTCCCTAATTGCCACAATAATCGGTGACGGCACCCTGCACCAATGTGTCTGTCATGTCGGCCATCCGTGTGCACAAGGCAGCCAGCTTCTCACTTGCCTCAGTGGATCCTGCCGCGACAGCGCGCGCATAATACTCCGCCGCCGTAGCGGGTTCATCCCCGAAGGTCAGACCAATCTGATCCTCGATCACCGCATCCATCGCTTCGCCGTCATAGACCGTGCCGAACAGCACCAAGGCATCCGCGTCCCCTGCCGCCGCCGCACGCTCAACCAGACCAAGGGCCGTATCGGCTGATGCCGTACCCGCACACCCCCGCAGCGCTGCTGATTGAGCCGCGAACCCCTCAAGAGCGCGCAGCGCATCTGCCGCGCAGGGATCGCTCGCCTCAGCCACTGGCGCAGGCGCGATCACCGGTTCGGCCACGGGTGTGACAGGTGTGTCCTCCGTCGCAAGCAGCCAATAGGCCAGAGCAGCCGCCAAAAGCAGCACAACCACCAGACCGGCGATCAGGCCGCCTTTGCCCTTGGGCGCAGGCGTTTCCACCGGTTCCGCCGTTGGGGCTGGGGTCGGTTCCGGGATAGGGTCCACCTCGGCGGGTTCAGGCTCCGGTTCCGGCATTTTGGCGCTCAGCGCACTTGCGGCTGTGACTTCGGCGGCTTTCGTGCCCATGATGCCGCCGATTTTCGCAGCGCCCGGTGCGGGAACCACATCATCGGGCCAGCTTACATCCTGTTCAGCATCGCCCACCATCAGCTTGACGTTCGCGTATTCTTCAATCTGGTTCACGATCTCGGGGCCGATCACCAGATGCGCCTGCCCCCCTTCGCGCCGCACCGCATAGGGGCCGAACATAACCTTGACCGGCTGCCAGCCGGATTCCCCCAGAAAGCGTTCGGAATAATTGTCGAAAACAGCAACCTGCGCGGTCTCGCCGACCAGTTTGTCCTCTGGTACCGAAAGCTCCGCATGGCCCCCGCGGGGGTGCGCCGGATCGGGTTTGACTGAAATCACCGCTTTACCTCTCTCGTATTCATCGACCCTTACGCGGCCTGTTCAGCATCAAGCCCATTGACCACGCGCCCGATGGCCATGTTCTGCTCGATGTTGATTTCGCCCGCGTCGCCATCTTTGGCGTTTCCGACAAACAGCGCCTCCAGCATATATACCCAATCCGTCCAGAAGTCTTCGGCGGCAGCGCGTTGTTCCTGCGGCAGATCAAACGCCGTATCAGAGGCCGGGCGCGCTTCAAACGCCATCCGGCTGTTGCCGTCTTGCAATTCGATCACCGGGCGGTCTTTGTCCGACAGCTTTTCCGCACCCAGAGAATGTACGAAACTATTGATTGTCTCGGCGCAGACAATGGCGGCGGGTGGTGCCTGTTTGTCAACGGTCAGCCCGTAATCAATCGCCTTGAGCAGGGTTTTCATGTCCGATGCAACATCGGTGCGCCGGAACCCATGCACCAATTCGCGCACCAGATCCGCCGCCGCCTCAGGCGTCAGGCTGAAGGTCGCCAAGCGGTCTGCATCCTCGCGCAACTGGCTTAAGTGTTCGATCCAGATATCAATGGCGGTGTTGGCCTGAAAATCCTCTGACGACATGGTGCGGATCAGCGACGCTGTCTTGGCGGTTGCATCCGTGTCGACCTCAACTGCCACGGGCGCTGGTTTACCCGGGCGGTTTGGCCTTCCGGGGCGCGAGGGGCGTGATGCGCCACCGGGGCGTGGCGGGGATGCAGCCCCGCCGGTGGATGTGCTTTCCATTGCGGAAGAACCTACCGCCTGACTGATCCGGATGGAGCTTGGCACCCGGCTGATCCGATCCTCAATTGCATCCTGATCCACACAGAGCGCGTTTATGAAGGCCCCGAAACGGTGACTTTGCAGCGTCAGCTCAAGGCAGTCGATGATCTGCGCCGCAGCATCCCGCTTTTCTTCGATCCGCGTTTCGATATCGTCAGATACATAAAGATCGCGCAATTCCCCCAGAACGTCATTCGTCATCTTATCCAACTGAGCCGAGATTTGCCCCATCTTGCTTTCCGGCTTGCAGACCTTCGTCAGCTCCTGCGTCAGATAGCCCACACCCCCATCATTCAGGGTCAGGGCCGCGTCCCATGCAACCTCCGGCTCTTTGAAATGCGATGTCACTGCTTCTGTTGACAGACACCCTTCCTTGAGTTCCGCCACCCGGTCCAGTTTTTCCGCGCGGATTTCCTTTTCCGTCTCATCCTCGTTGTAATTGATCAGACCTTCGACGAAATAATTCGGATTGCGCAGCCAATAACAGTTCTGGAACGGCTGGCTGGGCGTCCATTTATGCACCCAACTGTCACGTAATTTGCCAAACGCTTTGAGCAGGGACGCGTCCATCCGCCTTTCGAAGCGTTCTGTCGAAGAGCCACCGGAGGCGCTTTCGCCCAAGTGTTTGTCAAACTTGGTCATGACAAAAAACAGGATGCAGTCGTTCTTGGCCCGTTCCTGCGGCGTGGCACCATGGGTCATGGAAATCCAGTTTTCGACCAGCCCCGGCAGGCTGACCGTGTCCATATTGCTGTCGGGCACGCAGAGCAGCATGGAAGTGATTTCCTGATTGGCCACGTAGCGGTCGAAGAGATAGGCAACCTTGCCGCGCAACAGCATGTTGGTCACGCCCTCTTCGGGATTTTCCAGCGTCTTGGTCAGCGGCAATTCAAACCGGTTGCGCGCTCCGGGGAAATCCAGCAAGTCGGTTTCGGCAAAGAAATCTGACGGCTGCTCCGCCATCGGAAAAACCAGTTCGGCTGCGAGCGCACAGACCACAGCGCGGTTCATCTGGGCCACTTTACCCGAGGGTGTGCGGATCGGCAGCGTGTCCTCATTTTCAGGCCCGAAAAGCCCGCTGAGCGTGTTGACGTCAATGATTGACGTCTCGCGCGGTTGCAGCGCCTCAAGGGGGGCATAGACCTCTTCGGCGTTGTCGATCAGCGTCAGGGCGGAGGACAGTTTGACATAAAGGTCCGTCAGCGGCTGATACCCACCCCAGAGGATCGACAGAAAATCGCCACGGTCCTTGATCGACATATTGGGCGCAAGGCTCGCCGCCTCATCCCAAAACCCACGCAAATGGCTGGCATAGGCGACCTTGCCGAATGTGTTTTCGACATATTCGGCGATTTCATAGACCTCTTCGAACGACAGGCCTGGCACCTCTCCCGCCCCGGCCTTGCTGGTATGGGCGGCGAAATGTGCCTTGAGGTCTTCGGGTTCGGGCGGTGTTTCGGACTGATCGCCATCCTCATAAAAGCTGTTGATGATGGTGCGCGCGATATCGGCCTCGGACAAGAGGTTCAGCTGGATCGGAAAACCATCGGGCGTCGCGGCCTTGGTCATCGTGAACCGTGTGACCAGACCGGTCGATTCCCCATCCCCCGCCGGGTTCACCTGAGAGATGTAATCAAGCTGCCCGCCGGGTCCGTTGAAATCGGCGGCAAGCCGTCCATCCGTCGGGCGCGCGAGGACCGACACCAAAAAGGATTTACCCGCCTGCGAGGGGCCAAAAACGCTCACCGACATATTGGTGCGGGCCGATTTGCCCAGCCGTTCGGCGCGCCGCGCGCTCTTGCGCAGCAGCTTGGTCAGGCTTTTGTGCCGCGGCCCGACAGTGTCGCTGTTTTCCTCGTGGTTGACCCAGGCAAGCGCGTCGCGTGTCAGTTGCGACACCTCTACGCAGCGATCTGCAAGTATATTATTCTCAGACATCGGACCGCACCATTTCTATCTTGCACATTCTCATATTCTATAGACCCCGGTATCGATCCAATAGTCATCGTCAAAGCCGAGAGTTTGCAGTTTCAGCACCAATTCACTGACCTTCATTTCATCGCCCTCCCCATCCAGCAGCTCAGCGATCTTGAAGGCCTCGCGCAGACTTTCACGGCGCAGCTTGGCGACCGATGTCTGCTCGTCGTCGTCATCACCTTCGTCTTTTTCCAGCGTCACCTGATACGGTGTTGGCCGTTTCTGCGCCCCCGGTGCATTGCTGTTGTTGAAATCCAGTCGGAACAGCGGCGTCGTGGTCCAGCGTTCCAGATCCAACTGGCGTGATCCGATATGAACCGGCGAAAACATCTTGAGTTCCGCCGTCTGGTCCCCGGATTTGCCCTTTTTATCCAGATCAATGTCGGAAAACAGCACGCGTTCCCGCAGGATTTGCCCGTTGCGGTCCATCTCACCAATGAACCGCGCGGTTGAGCGCATTTGAAACGCTTCGGTCGTGACCTTAAAGTTGGGAATACGGCTTTCGGAGAGCGCAATCAGCATGCCGCCCACGGCAACGGTGGATTTCGGATCACCGATGCGTTGCGTGATTGGATCGCGGAACGGATACCAGCGCCCGGTCTTGTATTTATGCATCGAAATCAGGCGGTGCGGCGGCACGACCATCATCTCTTCAACGATTGAGCGCACAGCCGGCAGACGCGATGGCCGCCCGGTCAGCAACACGATATCACAGCCCAGATGATCAATGACCTCGCACATATTGCTGAGGACCTTCTGGAACACCTCGCGCGAGATCGCGTCCACGTCCTCGCGGGAGGTGCTGAGTACGATATCGGACAGATGCCAGTTTTCAGCGCCACAATCCGCCGCCGCGCGCTCAAGGTAGCTGAGCACCTCGAGCGGGGTAAACGGCTCTAGCTCTTCTTCGGTCGCATCCTCGTCAGGCACCTCAAGGCCGAGCACCTCTGACAGGTTCAGATCAATCCGGTCAAATTCTTCGGAAGCCTCGGAAACAGACAGGATCGCTTCAGCCAAAGGCACCAGCACACGCACGGAAAACTGACGGCGCCGCTGCACGGCCTGTTGGTCCTGACCGCCCCGGTCCCCGCCAAAAAGTTCCCGCATCTTTTCCGCGACATAAGAGCCACCGGCCGCTTCGATGCTTTCCTGCAGGCGCGGGATCACGATGGCGCTGACCACCCGGTGGACCAGATCATCACCCGCCACCCGGAATCCCTCGCGGAAGGTCTGTTCGGGGTGCAGCACGCGGTTGGCCTCACCCCGGTAGGTCGTGACCATCAGATCGGTTGTACCGCCGCCAATATCAACGCAGGCAAGCCTGAGCGTTGGCACCGCCTCTTTTTGCCCTTCAAGCTGACGTTTCTTGCCCTTGAGGGTCAGGAATGTGTCAATGCGGCCTTCAAACTTTTGCGTCAGTTCGCTGTAGAGATAGACAAGCTGCGTGCAACTGGCCTCGTCCCATTCGATTTTCAACTCAGGCTTACCGGAAATCGAGTTTTTGGTGCTGTCGGTGATGCCCAGCATGGACCACACGAGCTGCAACGCCCCTTCGGTACGGGACCGCATGATCGCCTGTTCCTGAATGGAGGTCGCGGTGGGCAGGCTGAGGATGATCCGGTTGAGTTTGCGCGGCAGAT
Source organism: Roseobacter litoralis Och 149 (assembly GCF_000154785.2). NCBI lineage: Bacteria > Pseudomonadati > Pseudomonadota > Alphaproteobacteria > Rhodobacterales > Roseobacteraceae > Roseobacter > Roseobacter litoralis. The sequence goes on along the minus strand of NC_015730.1, from coordinate 223,213 downwards.
CGCTTTGTGCGCGGCGCGACCGGGACGCCGGATCGTTTACCTGAATGAGCGCATGGGCAATGATTTCCGCCAGCATAAACCCATAGAGCGACGAGCGCGAAAAGCGGGGCCGGATCGCCGCCGTGGTGCTGGCGGTCCCGGCGGTGCGCAGACCGCTCTCAATATCTTTTTGCAACTGCTTGATGACATCGCCTGCTTCATTCAGGTGGCGCATTGCCGCGCGTACCGCCTTGGGCAGGTTGTTGACATCCATGTGGTCGTGAAAGCGCCAGTCCTGCGAGACCGCCGCATCATCCCAAAGATAGCGTTTGGGCGAGGAGAGCCCCGATACCGTTTCGGTTCCTTCTTCTCCCTGCACCAGTCGCACGGCTTCAGGGCCAAGGCGCACAAAGCTTGGCCATAAAAACCCGTTGCGTCGCCCGGACCGGCTGGCAAAGCGTTCATCACCAAAGCGCAGTTCGGCAAATTCCACCCGGCTTTGGAACAGACCGGAATACATGAATTCGGGCCGCGACAGATCGCGAATTTCCAGCGGAAAGGAGCGCGCCAGATCAACGCGGCTTTCACCCGCGAACTGCTCGATCAGAATGCCGCAGGTGCGGCTGTTGCCGATGTCGAGCACCAGATCAACGCCGACCGGCATGACCGCATCCCGGTCCGCGACCGTATTCACAAACCGCATCTTGGGCGGCGACACGGCCTGCTGCACGAGGTTGAGATAGGCCAGATACCGCGCCCAGTGCTCAAACTGATGCGGCAGGTTTTCTTCCAGCACAGTGCGCCCCGGACGCGCTGCGCGTTTGAAACTCATGAAGAGTTCCTTCAGCCAATCCGACACCCAGACCTGCAAATCAATCAGGCTGCCGTCTTCGGCTTCCTCAAGGCGGCGCAGGAACCAGTCCATATGCGCAGGCTCCGACACAAGGCGGAAATCGCGCGGCTTTTCGGCATCCGCAACTTCGGGTGCGATGTAATGCGAGGGCTGCCCCCCCGCCATCAGGTTGGTATCAAGTGCGAGTTGCACGCGGTGCGTATGGCCCGTTTCGGGATCGGGAGTTTCAAGTTCAACAATTCGCATCCGGGCCCAGCTTGAGGGGCCGGGATCAAAACGCTCTTCGCCGCTGGGTCCCCGCTGGCTTTTCATACGCAGCACAGGCACCGGAACCCATTTCTCCAGGAATGGCTCCAGCGCCGCGATGGGCCGGATCGAATAGGCATCATCGGTTTCCAGCGCCGCCTCAAGGATCGGCAGATCACGTTCGTCATTGCCGCTGAGCGGGATCAGCGTGCGTTCCACCTCGCCTGCTTCCTCGCGGGTTACACGCTCGATGAACTTGGATGCCTTGATCTCAAGCGCGTCCAGATCAAAGCCGAAATCGAGCATCTGCACCCCGCTATAGGGCACCAGCGCGATCTCTTCTCCGAAATCAACCAGCTGCTTTAATCGTCCGACACTCTCTTCAAACATCATTTTCCCCCGTACCGGTAGGTATACTGCCAGTTTTCTGCACCCACCGAAACCGTTCCTTTTTGCGTGGTTACCCGGTCCCCTTCGCGGATTTGCAGCGTAAAGCTGCGGGGCGCGTTTCCGTCGCGTTGACGATAGAGATGCACCCGCACGCGGTAATCGCCCGGCAACGGGTCCGTGAAATAGGTATTCTCAACCGGGTCGGGCACAACCTGAAAGCCGTTCATGTCCAGATCCATCTCACCGTTACACTGAACCTTGTCGAGGAAAAACAGCGTATCCCCCGCCGGGCAGGTGGTGTGCAGGTCCAGATCATCAGACCCTTCCCAGATCAGCGTAAAGGACAAATCCCCACGTTCCGCACCCGCCCGATCTGCGCGGTCATCAACTTCCGGGTCAATCGGCAGGCTGGGTTGCACGCCGGTCTCGGGCGGCACCACCGCGTCAGGGTCCGGGATCGGCAGCAGGGCAAAATCAGGCTGGCAGAGGCGATCCTTGATGTGGATTTCCTTTTGCACCTGCGTGATCTGATCCTCCAGCAGCAGCCGCTCTTCATAGAGCGTGTCGGGGATTTCCTCGACCTGCTCACAGGTATTGGGCAGCCAGGAAATCCGCAGCGCGCAGGGTTCGATCATCAAATAGATGACCGCAGCAATCAGCAGCGCCAGCAGCAACCAGCCCAGCCAGACCAGCCACCACCAAATGGCGCTGACACCGGCCACCGCCGCCGTTCCCGCGCCCGCCGCCAATGGCATCGCCGCAGCCGCCGCAGGAGGCGGCACATATCCGGGACGTTGTGCCGGGGCGCGCGTGTCCATGCCCGTCAGCACGCCGCGCACCGCCACTTGCGCGTCTTTGGTCCATGCCCAGTTCACCAGAACCGGTTGTGGTGCACCGCCGTCCGCGCCCTGAATGACAAAAATCGCGTCTTCGTCCGGGATTTCGAGCGCATTGGCCAATGCTTCGCCGAGGCGTTGTTTTTCCGCCAGCTTTGAGGCCATCAGCTCATCCGCCAAATCCTTGATCTTGGCCACAAGCCCGGCAAGGACCTCGCGCACCGGCTCGGGATCTTCCAGTGCGGCAAGCGGAACCGCCTGCCCGTCCACCGTGGCGTACCAGTCAAACCGATCCCCGTATTGCGTCGGTACGGGCTCCGCGAAAAGCGCGGCGGCGGCCTCACCGCAAGCTTCGCGCACGGTGTCGCTGACAAGTTCATAGGACCGCTGAGGGGCCGTGCCCAGCGGCTGCAACCCTTCGGTCGAGGTGTTGGTCAGAAAGGATTCATTCATACCATTAACCCGTCACTGCCCCGCCGAAGCAGAAACAGGCGCAGGGCGCGCAACCAAAGGCTCGCAAACATCGCTCGATATGACGGGGGCCGCAGGTGTACCCGCCAAAAACTCCAGCAAGTCATCGATGGAAAGCGCGAAGTTCAGGTTCCGAAGTTCGCCCTGATAGACGAAGGTATTGACGCCCACCACGCGGCCACACATGTCAACCAGTGGCCCCCCTGAATTGCCGCCCGACAAAGGTGCTGAATGGATCACAGCGCGCGCCTGATCCGAAAGCGATTGTTCTGAGTTCACGGTGCCGTCGGTGACGATCAAATCTGGTACGTCAAAATTGTTGCGGCTGCTGAGCGCCTGAAAGTCGCTGTTGATCCGCAATACATCGCCGGGATAGCCCGCAGCAATGACCGATTGCAGCCGCATCGACTGATCGCTTTGCCGCAGCGTATAAAACGGCTGGTTCACATCAAGCACCCGCAGCAGGGCAAAATCCGCACCGACTTCGGCCACAGGGCCCAGCGATTTCAACACTTCGACACGCTTGAGCCCATCCATCGCCTTGCTCACCACGAAGATATTCTGCGCATCCGCCCCTTCGACCACATGAAAGTTCGAAACAAGCAAATCCGGACCCACGAAAAACCCCGTGCCCGTGCCTGTGCCCTGATCGGAGACGGCGACCACCATCGCGGTGCGGTCATCAATGTGGTTGAGCAACGTCGCGGTGTCGGGAATAACCCCGTCCGCCGGAGGGATCATCACCCGATCAGAGGCGGGGGGCAGGATCGGTGTGCGGTCCGCTTTGATGATCTCGCCCGCACGCAACGTGCCTTCATCGAAACCCGGTGGAAGCAAACCTTCAATGGTCATCCCATCCGGCATCAGCAAAGTGCCATCCGCGCGACAGACAGCGCCCTCAAGCGCCACGTTCAAATCGGCCAGCCGTTGTTCCAGCGCGCGGTTGATCTCGCGAGCGGCCCGCAGTGTATCCTCATCCGTGATTGCAGGTTGCACACCATCATCCGCAAAAATGCGGTTCCCCGGCACCAGCAGCCAGGCCAGCGCCCCCCCGAAGAGCAGCAAGAGCAGAACCAGCGGCACCCAGGCGATCAGCGGTACGCGCCCCCGGGCAGGTCTTTGCTCTGCAACGGGTATTGACGGATCATCGGTTGATCCGCCTGCGGAGGCGCCTGCGCCGGTCGCCACATCCGCCTGCGCGTCAGGCTGGGCTGCATCGGACGTGCCAGCGCTCACTGCGCTGCCCGCCGCAACGCCAGCGATGGCTGAGGCGGCCGCGACCGCGGCGACCTTGTCACCCCGACGCTGTTCCTGTTCCTGTTCCGTCAGGGGTGGTGCGCCATCCATTGCCAGATAAGGTCCGAGCGTGCGCGCGTAATGCATCGAACGGGTCGCAGCGTCTGACCCTTCCGCTGGCATCAAACCCCAGTTCACGATAACAGGATGACCGCCTACCGCCCAGATATCGCCCGCACCGCCGATGTGTAATGCTGCAGCTACAAAAGGCGCGGCCTCGGGATCATCCAACAGGTCCTTCAACGTGGACAAACGCGCGCGCAGGGCCGTTGCAACTTCGTTTTGCTCAGCCGTATCAAGTTTCGACAGGGGCACGCCCTGCCCCGCCCGATCACAATACCACGAGACCGTCGACGCGGCCTGATCATTGCCCTTGCTGACCAATGGTTCAGCAAAAAGCTTGGCAACATCAGGGCCTGCCTTGGCCATCAGCAGCGCGTTGAATGCCTCGTATTGTTCGACCGCAGGTGCCTCGCCCGCATCAATGCAACGGCTCAGGTCGATGCGCGTCTTGGTCAAAAAGTGTTCGGCCATATCAGGCTCCGCAAAATAACTGGCGCACCGGTAAGCGCCGGTACAAAATCAAAACTGCGCGGTTGAATGCTCCGACCTGCTGTCAGACGCTTAAAGAATGAAGAAAAACAGACGCATGTCACCATGCACCAGATCTACTCCCTTGCTCCCGCGCCTCCAGATAACGGCATAAAAAAATTGACGTCAATCGTCGTGTGGCAATCAGTCGGTGCAATAAGCGCCCACCCGGCCTTTTGGACATGCGCGGGGTAAATTGGGCGCGGTTTTCGACAGATATCACTTAAATCAGGTGATATTTTGCCGATCAAATCCCCGTAATTGTGGAAAAAAACCGTGCAGCGGAGGGGCGAATCTGATTTAATCAGGCAAATTAAAGATTTTTCTGTGGGGTATTGGATATGAAAAAGCGAAATGGAATTGCGGCTGTTGTGGCAGCTACTTTGATGATCACATCAACAAGCGCAAAGGCGGACAGCACAATCGGAGGCTTTGTCGCCGGGGCCGCCTTGGGCGCTTTGCTCAACAATCAGATTGGCAAAAACCAACGCGCGCAGAAACAACAAAAGCAACGATCATCGATCAGCAACTACCAACGCCAGCAGAACCGTGAAGTGCAGGCATCCCTGAACGGCTTCGGATTTAACGTCGGCGCCGCCGATGGATCCCTTGGGCCGCGCTCGCGTGCCGGAATTTCCGAATACCAGAACTACATGGGATGGCAGCCCACCGGCAGATTGGATGACTGGCAGCGCTCACAACTTGTCGGTGCGCATCAGCGGCTTCAGGCAGGCGGCGGTGCCGCCTATCCGGAGGTTGTCGCGAATGAGGGCACACGGGGCCTGCTCAAGGCCTTCGCTGACCCGAACTACGCCAACCGTTTCCGAAACAATGGTGGTCAGGTAGACAACGTTCAGAATAACAATGGCGTCGTTGACCGCAATGCCAACAACGGCGGCTTCAACAACAATGCGGGCGTACAGCAAGCTCAGGCGCCGCTTTCAATCGCACCGATCACCTTTGGCGCGCAGCAGGCTGTCACCTCCATGGCCAGCCATTGCGAACTGGTATCTGGCATGACGCAAGCCAATCAGGGTGTGATCCTTGCAAACAACATCAACGACCCCGAACAGGCCCTCGGAGAGCAATTCTGCGAGGCGCGCGCGTTCTCGATCACACAGAGTCAGGGGTTGATCAGCCAGACAGGTCAAAACGAAGACGTCTTCGCGGGACAATGCAGTCAGATCGCGCAAGCGATGGCACCGGCAATTGCGCAGATCGGCACTGGCGACGTCAAACTTGTCGCAACACAAGCGCAGCAAGTGGCGGGAAGCGTTTTCCAAGGCAATATGCAGACCGCTGGCGCTTACGGGCAGATTTGTCTGGGCCTCGGCTATCGTCAGGACGACGCGCAGATGGCGCTTGGCGGTGCAGCTTCGATGCTTGCCGCTGGCCAGATGCCTTATAGCGAGATCATGGGCCATCACCTGCGCTGGGGCTTTGGCACTGCGAAGTCACCTGCCGCATCGACCGGCTGGTACCAAACGGCCATCGCCTCAATGGAGCAAGGCGCGCAACCAGTATTCGTGCCCAGCAAGACAGCCGAGCGCAACGCCATCATCAAGGCCTCAATCACAAGCGCGCCTGTTGGCGGTGTGGCCCCGCTTCAAACTTCGGGACAGGGCGGGCTTGCATTGCCTGCGCTTAACTTGGGCGGGAACTGATACGCCGGCTTTCCGCAGCGCGCGCCCCAGCACATAGCAAAGGGCCTGCCGGTAATTGCCGGCAGGCCCTTTTTTTATCATGTAGAACGATCAGCTTTGTTTGGCCAAAGCGTCGCGGATTTCCTTGAGAATATCCAGCTCGGTTGGACCGGCGGGTTCTTCGGCGACAGCTTCCTTTTCACCCTCAGCTGCATCTTTGATGCGGTTGACGGTCCTGACCAGCATGAAAACCACAAAGGCGATGATGATAAAGTTGATCACGGCCATGATGAAGTTGCCAAAAGCAAAGACCGGCGCACCTGCTTCAGTCGCCGTTGCAAGTGACGCATATGTTTCGCCGTCCAGCGCATAGAACCACCCGGAGAAGTCGATGCCACCGGTGAAAAGCGCGATAAACGGGTTCACAAGGTCAGCGACCAGAGATGAAACGATGGCAGTAAAGGCAGCACCAATGATGATACCGACCGCCATATCCATGACGTTTCCCTTTGAAATAAAGGTTTTAAATTCGTTGAGCATTTTTCCCTCGTACTATTAATGACGGCCCTGAACATGGCCGTTAACCTTTGGTTAACATATGAGAGCCGTGTTGTAAGGCGCATCCACGGGGGAAAAACAGGCCCGGCGCGTCAATGAGCGCCGGGACCAGAAAACAGAGCGCAGATCACCTGCGGCTCGGGGCTTTCGGTTACGAAGGCAAAGTGCTGGTCAACACATACCGCAGAATATCAACAACCTGCTTGGGATCTTCCGCGACGGCAAGTGCTGCGGCATCGACCTCTTTCAAAGCATGCGCGTGGTCTGGCCCATGCAGGATAATCAGGGATTTTCCCAAGGCAGACGCATAGCCCGCATCAAAGGCCGCGTTCCACTGTTTGTATTTCTCGCCAAACCGCACGACAACCACATCGGCATCTGCAATCCCCTTGCGCGTCCGGATCGCATTGACCATCGCACCCTTGTGGTCGTGCCAGTACTTATTGTCCTCTGCGCCAAGGATCGCAACGCCACAGTCGTCGCTCGCCGCGTGGTCGGTCACCGGGCTGTTGAAGCTCACATCGAGACCCTGCGCGCCTTCCACGATCTGCTCGCGCCAGTCAGTGTGGATTTCCCCCGACAGATATACTTTCAATGCCATACTGCACCTCCTTTGAATTCATTCACGTATCGCAGCGCCCCACGGGCACAGGCGCATCAGGCGCGCAGCACACCACCCGTAGCCTTGATCACCTTTTCCACGACCTTTGCGCTGACCGCTTCGATGTCTTTATCGGTCAGCGTCTGGGTCGCGGGTTGCATCCGCACCGTCAACGCGAGGGATTTCTTTCCCTCCCCCAAAGAGCCGCCGATAAATTCATCAAAGACGCGCGCGTCCTCGATCAGCGCTTTATCAGCCCCCATTGCTGCGTTGACGAGGGTCAGTGCCTCGACACCGCTATCGACGACAAAGGCAAAATCGCGTTCCACCGCTTGCAGGTCACTGATCTGCAATGCAGCACGGGTCGCGCCACTCTTGCGGGGCAGCGGCACCTCGGCGGGCCAGATCGTAAAGCCCATCGCGGGCCCTTTGACGTCCATCGCCGCCAGCACCCGCGGGTGGATTTCACCGAATACACCCAGGACTTTCTTGGGCCCCAGACAGATCATCCCATGCCGACCGGGATGCCACCATGGGGCCGCACCGCGCAATATCTGCACCTTGGCAGGTGCACCGATGGCCGCCAGAACCGCTTCCGCATCCGCTTTGACATCATAGACGTCAACAGCGCGGGACGCGCCATGCACATCCTTGGGTTCCGTCCGCCCGATCAGCAATCCACTGACCAGCAAATGCTGTTCTCCGGGTTCGCCGCCATGAAAGGCAGGGCCGACCTCAAACAGCGCGAGGTTCATATTGCCCCGCGCCTGATTGCGCGCTGCCGCCTGCAAAAGACCGGGCAGCAATGCGGGACGCATGTGGCTCATGTCGCTGCTGATCGGGTTTTCCAGCCGGGTGACGTCCTCTCCGCCACCGAACAGCTTGGCAGAGGCCTGATCAATAAAGCTGTAGCTGACACATTCGTTGTATCCCAAGGCCGCGCAGGTACGCCGTGCCATAGCTTCGCGCCGCTGGATCGGCGACAGGATCGGGCGCGACACGCCTTCATCCAGCCGGGGCAGCGGTCTGCCTTTCAGCTTGGTCAGCGAGGCAATCCGCGCCACCTCTTCGACCAGATCCGCTTCGCCCTGCACATCGGGCCGCCAGCTTGGCACATGGGCCATGTTGCCTTCAAGGCGGAACCCCAGCGCAGTCAGCGTCTGGCGCTGATTGCTTTCGGGGATGTCCATGCCCACCAGCGACTGCACCCGCGCGGCATCCAGTTTATAGGCCCGGTTGGTGTCAGGTATCTTGCCCGCAACGATGACCTCGGAGGGCTCACCGCCTGCATGTTCAAGGATCATATGCGTTGCATGTTCAATCCCGTAGGGCGTCCATTCCGGGTCGATGCCCCGTTCAAACCGATACCGCGCGTCGGAATTTATCTTGAGCGCGCGACCGGTATAGGCCGTGCGGACCGGGTCGAAATAGGCCGCTTCGATAAAGACATTCGTGGTCTCTGCCGTGCAGCCCGTCGCAAGGCCGCCCATAACCCCCGCGATGCTTTCCACATTGGCCGCGTCAGAGATCAGCGTCATGCCTTCTGCAAAGGTATATTCCTTTTCGTCCAGCCCCACGAGGGTTTCGCCACCCTTGGCGCGATGGACCCGCAGGGTGTTGCCTTCAATCTTGTCGGCGTCAAAGACGTGCAGGGGGCGGTTGCGATCATAGGTGAAAAAGTTCGTCACATCGACGAGGAACGAAATCGGGCGCAACCCAATCGCGCGCAGCTTATCCTGCAGCCACTGCGGGCTTGGGCCGTTCTTGACACCCCGGATCACCCGGCCAAAAAACACCGGACACTGCTCCAGCGTATCGGCCTCGATGGTGATGCTCACCGGACAGGGGAAGACCCCTTCGACGGCCGCCACATCGCGCGGCTTCAACGTGCCAAGGCCGCGCGCCGCCAGATCACGCGCAATCCCGCGCACACCCAGCGCATCGGGCCGGTTCGGGGTGATCGCGATCTCGATCACCGGGTCGACCTTGGCCGGGTCATGTTCTGCCAGCCAGTCGACGAAAGACTGCCCGACCTCGCCCGAGGGCAATTCGATGATGCCGTCGTGTTCTTCGGACAGCTCCATCTCGCGCTCGGAGGCCATCATGCCAAAGCTTTCGATGCCGCGAATTTTGCCCACGCCGATGGTCGTATCAATGCCGGGCACATAGACGCCGGGCTTGGCCACGACGACGGTGATCCCCTCGCGCGCGTTCGGGGCGCCGCAAATGATCTGCTTGTCGCCCTCATCGGTCGCCACCTGACAGACCTTGAGGCGGTCCGCATCCGGGTGTTTTTCCGCTGATTTGACGTAGCCGATGGTAAAGTCCCGCAGCTTGCCCGCACGGTCCTCCACGCCCTCGACCTCAAGACCAAGGTCGGTCAGCGCATAGGTGATCTCGTCCAGCGTAGCGGTGGTGTCGAGGTGCTCTTTGAGCCAGGAGAGGGTGAATTTCATTGTTTATTTCTCCAATGGTAGAGCCAGTTAACAATCCAATCGAAGCCGCCAATGACATGCCGACGAAAATAAAATCCTATACCGATAACAGCGGCAATGGGCACTAAAATCCACCAAAACAAAGCAACGAACGTCGCGGAAATGAAGGTCCCTGCTATGTAGCCAGAACCCCCGGTCAAAAGGACACCACCCGAGGTATGAGCGACAAGCGAAATTCCAAAAAAGTTACTCAATGCCCAAGTAGCGCCAACCGCGCCAACGCCTGCCCCCCGCCTCCGTGAAGCAATTTTTTTCAAAGACGCGATCAGGAAATCCCTCACCTGCTCAACCCACCATGCAGCGTGGGCTGATCCAGCGATGCGAAACCGTAATGCCGCAGCCACCGCAGGTCGCTATCAAAGAACGCGCGCAGGTCGGGGATGCCGTATTTCAGCATGGCGATCCGGTCGATGCCCATGCCGAAGGCAAAGCCCTGCCACTGGTCGGGGTCAATCCCACCGGCGGCCAGCACCTTGGGGTGCACCATGCCGGAGCCAAGAACTTCGAGCCAGTCATCCCCTTCGCCGATGCGCAATTGCCCATCAATCCACGAACACTGAATGTCCACCTCCGCCGAGGGTTCGGTGAAGGGGAAATGCGAGGCGCGGAACCGCGTCTTGATCCCGTCGATTTCAAAGAAGGCGGCAAAGAACTCCTCCAGCACCCATTTCAGGTTCGCCATGGAGATGTCCTTGTCCAGCGCCAGCCCCTCGACCTGATGGAACATGGGCGTATGCGTCTGGTCGTAATCCGCGCGGTAGACGCCACCCGGACAGATGATGCGCAAGGGCGCGCCCTGCGCCTCCATCGTGCGGATTTGCACAGGGGACGTATGGGTGCGCAGCACATGCGGCGGGCGTTCGTCACCTTCGGCGCGCGTCATGTAAAATGTGTCCATCTCGGCCCGCGCCGGGTGGTGGCCCGGAATATTCAGCGCGTCAAAGTTATACCAGTCGGTATCAATGCGCGGCCCTTCGGCGACCGAAAACCCCATCTCGCCAAAGATGGCGGTGACCTCTTCGGTGACCTGACTGACCGGGTGGATCGTCCCGCGGGGGCGGTCGCGCGCGGGCAGGGTCACATCCAGCCACTCGTCGCGCAGACGGGCATCCAGTGCAGCATCCGCCAAGCCTGCTTTTTTAGCAGCCAGAGCCGAATTGATCTCATCTTTCAGGGCATTCAGGGCAGGCCCAGCAACCTGTCGTTCTTCCGGGGTCATCTTGCCCAGCTCACGCATTTTCAGGGCGACCTCACCCTTCTTGCCGACAGCCGCCAAGCGGATCGATTCCAGCGCCGCCTCGTCTTGCGCCGCCGCAATCTGGCTTAAGTATTTTTGCTTGAGATCGTCCATATTCCGCGCGTCCCTTGATTTGCCCTGTTTCCTAGCAGAACAGTCCCTGATGGCAAGCCAGCAGTTGCGCGGGGCCGAGGCGTTGACGGCTGAGACACATTCACACGCAGCTGTGCGTGTTCCGCAAAGGACAGCGATCCAAAGAAGCGCCCGGAACCCCTATATGCCCTTTCGACAGCCGGAAATCACCTAACCGGAATTTGAAAAAGCACGCTGATCCGAATTCCACGTGAGACCTGTCTTTCGTGCGATCGTTGCAAACTGTCGGTCCAGCGAACGATCATTCATTCGCCTGGACATGCTGCGAAATGGGATCAGGTTGCGCTCACCATATCCGTCGATCAGGAAACAGGCCGCGCCCGCACCGCGTGTCCCGTAGACAATATTCGAAAAATTGATGTCGCGCGCCACGATGTGCAGGTCGAACATTCTGTCGACGAAAGCATTCAGCGCTTCCAATACCGGTTCGTCCATGCGCCCACGGCGGCAAAGCCGATTGAGCCGTTGCGCAAGATCGCCGTCCAGCCCATCGATACGTTCCACGACAACGCCGACGCCGCGATCGGTCTGCACAATACCGAGCATTCTGGAAATCGGCATGTTTTCGATGTCCGCACCAAGCTTGAGCGAAGCCAGTAGCTCACATTTCAACTCATTCAGAATGGTGCGAAATTTCAGCATGGGGAATAATTTCCAGGCGAGGCGCTTGAGTGGCCTGCGCGAGGAACGTTTTTCGAACGCATGGAAAACCTTGATCAAAAGGTTGGGCTGATCGGGAAACGCGTAGACAATGCGCACGGTGCCGTTTGCAATGCTGTGGTCGTCGGAAAGCTTGATAACGCTTGCTGTGAACAACATTTTTCATCCCATTCGAACCGCGGCTTTTTCCGCGCTAGCCGTTTTTTGCGATCGTCACCGATGATACCGCGGGTTTCCACCGCTGCGATGATGGGCGCCAACAGGCAGTTTATCCGCGTTTTGCATGACCCAGAGCCCGGCTGAATTACCCTTGCCGCACAGGCGATGCTTTAGCGTTGTTTATGAAATCAAGGCAAGTGCTTTGCTTGATAAGTCGACAGTGGTTGCATCGCAGCTTCAGCGCGAGGGCAGGCTTTGTTTTGCAGCTGCATGGGCGAGCAAAACCTGTCCTTCCTTCAGGACTTCGCGCAGGATGACCCCGCAATGGGCGAAAACCAGTGATAAACCACGCGCGCAACATGCCGTCTGTACAGCAAAAAAGCCGCCCTCAAAGAGAGCGGCTTTGGACTGTTGAGCCTGGCGCAGGATTATGCGGCCAGCGCGTCCTGTGCCTGCTTGACGATTGCACCGAATGCTTCGGGTTCGTGTACGGCAAGGTCCGCGAGAACTTTGCGGTCGACTTCGATACCCGCGAGCGACAGGCCGTTGATGAACCGGCTGTATGTCAGCGCTTCATCATGGCTGCGCACAGCGGCGTTGATCCGCTGAATCCACAGCGCGCGGAAATTACGCTTGCGGTTCTTGCGGTCACGCGTGGCGTATTGGTTGGCCTTATCGACCGCCTGACGCGCGACTTTGAAGGTGCTCTTGCGGCGACCGTAGTAGCCTTTTGCAGCCTTGATGACTTTCTTGTGACGGGCGTGGGTGACTGTTCCACCTTTGGTACGGGACATGTCTGTATTCCTTCTGGCTTAGCGGTCGTAGGGCATGAAGCCCTTGATGATCTTTGCATCGGGCTCCGACAGAACTGTCGTGCCGCGCGCGTCGCGAATGAACTTTTTGCTCCGCTTGATCATGCCGTGGCGTTTACCCGCCTGGCCGCCGATAACCTTGCCAGTGGCCGTTATCTTGAAGCGCTTTTTGGCGCTCGATTTGGTCTTCATCTTGGGCATTTCCGTCTCCTGGTTTGTAGATCGGTTAAAGCGCGACTCGGCATGCCACATTGGCCGGTCGCGCGGGCGAGAAGCCGCTCTTTAGGGGATCGAACCGCGTATGGCAAGACATCTTCGGCCCAATCCCCAGTTTCATGGCCGGACTGAGCATCTGTGACCACCTCATTCAGGCAACGCCCTACATCGGAATTGCAAAACGTGATACGCTTTGTGTCTACGACATCGTTTCAGGTCAAAAACTGTGAATTTCATCAAGTTTTTCGAATTAGAGAAATTTTCGCTTGGCGATCTGCTTGATACGCTCGGTCTCGTTCTGACCCGCCCATGGAAATTAGCAGAAGCGGTCTACAATGGGGGCAACTCGGTACAAAATGCCCTTGTTTACTACTTTGTGCTCTTTTCCGTATCGCTGATGGCGTTCCTTCCGTTCGGATTGAACGATGAGTTTCGCAATTTCGCGCAACATTTCACGGTCACGGCTTTCCTTATTCTCGCCGTGACATCCGTGACACTGTTTTGTGGGCTTCGTCTCGCCGGCGTAGACCTGCCATTTCATAAAGCCCTGTCGCTCAAGGCCTTCATCGCAGGCGCTTACGTACTGGTAATCAACGCATTGGTCGCCATGGCACTGGGCATCATGTCGATATTCATGCCTGAAGAAGTCCCGACCTTCAGCGCGTTCGCCATGGGGTGTCTTCCGGTCCTGGACTTCGGCTCCGGCACCCCTCGGTTTACCGTGTCGCAGCCAACCCTCTCGATCTACCTATGCCTCACTTTGTTGAGCTTCTTGCTCAATCTGTTTCTCTATATTGGAATCTTCGTTGGGCTCGCCCCGTTTCGCAAACGCAGCCGCTGGGCATACATCGTGATCGTCACAATGATCTACCTGCTCGACTATACGATTTCGGCTGCCTATGCCGGGCGCAATCTCAACGTCTCTTCCGAATATTGCTCCAGCGCGCGGGCCGCCGAAGGCATCGCAGATTAGGAATGACGCCTGCGAAGGGCCAGTCTGCCATGCCCTATTCCGGATCGGTGTTAAAGATCAGCCGTTCATCACAGGGGGCCACACGCAGGATGTTCGTACTGCCCGGCACATTGAAGGGCACGCCAGCGGTGACCACGATCAGGTCCTCTTTGGTGGCATAGCCCTGACGGGTCGCCACGCGCGCAGAATTGACCACCGCCTGTTTAAAACGCTCCAACTGGTCGGTGATGACGCAATTGCACCCCCAGGCCAGCGTCAGCCGCCGGGCCGTGCGGGCCTTGGACGTCATGACGATGATCGGTACGCGGGGACGTTCGCGCGCCGTCAGCATCGCCGTTGTGCCGCTTTGGCTGAAACAACAAATCGCCTTGATGTTCGTCGTTTCTGCAATCTCGCGCGCCGCGGACACGATCCCATCGGCAACGGTTCGTCCTTTGGCCTCGCGCGAGGCTTCGATGATCTGCGTGTAGGTCGGGTCCTGCTCGACCTCGATGGCCACGTTGTTCATGGTGGTCACTGCTTCGACCGGATAGGCCCCCGCCGCAGATTCTGCTGAGAGCATCACCGCATCCGCGCCTTCGTAAATTGCAGTGGCCACGTCCGAGACTTCGGCGCGCGTAGGCACCGGGCTTTCGATCATGCTTTCCATCATCTGCGTGGCCACAATCACCGGTTTGGCGGCGCGGCGGCACCTGCGGACCAATCGCTTTTGGATCGGCGGCACATTCTGAACCGGCAATTCCACACCCAGATCACCGCGCGCAACCATGATACCATCGCTGGCCTCAAGAATTTCATCAAAATTGTGTACGGCTGCCGGCTTTTCGATCTTGCTGAGGATGGCCGCGCGGCCATTGGCCAGATCAGAGGCCTCCAGCACGTCATCCGCACGCTGCACAAAAGACAGCGCGAGCCAGTCGACACCCAGCTCACAGGCAAATTCAAGGTCCTTGCGGTCCTTGGCAGAAAGAGCCGCAAGCGGCAGCACCACGTCGGGCACATTGACACCCTTGCGGTTCGAAATCACGCCACCCGCGACCACGGTGCAATTGGCATGGCTGTCGCTGCAGTCCTCGACCCTGAGGCGAATTTTGCCATCGTTGACCAGCAAGCTGGCACCGGGTTCGAGCGCTTCAAAAATCTCGGGATGGGGCAGGTTCACGCGGGTCTTGTCGCCAAGCGCCTCATCCAGATCCATGCGGAAAGCATCGCCTTCGACAAGCGTTTCACCGTCTTCGTTGGCAAAGACCCCCACACGCAGCTTTGGCCCTTGCAGATCAGCCAGAATACAGATGCTGCCGCCTGTATCCTCTTCGATCTGGCGGATAATCCGGTGGCGCTCACGCATTTCCTCGTGACTGCCATGGCTCATGTTCAGGCGAAACACATCTGCCCCAGCTTCATGCAAAGCACGGATCATGTCGTAGTCACTGGACGCAGGCCCCAGAGTGGCAACGATTTTTACATTGCGATGGCGTCTCATAGCGGTCCGGCCCCTCTTTTTCCAAATTCATTCGCTTCCGTTATCGCTAACGGGTTTTGAGCTTTATGGGTCATGCAGCGCGCGAGGGCAACCATGAGACCGTGTAAGTGCATTATTTAACACCTTGATGACATGACACTTAGCTGAACTGCAATGGTTGACAGCACGTCCATCAGAACCAATCTGTTAACAGAGCCCTGATGCCAAGGAGTACCCGATGCCAACCCAAACCGAGATCGAACTGCAAGCCGCGGCCTTTCGCCGCCTTCAACAGCATTTGATGCAAGACCGCGTCGATGTGCAAAACATCGATATGATGAACCTTGCGGGTTTCTGCCGCAACTGCCTGAGCCGCTGGTATCAGGAAGCGGCGGGCGAGAAAGGCATTGAAATGAGCAAGGACGAAGCCCGCGAGCTTTTCTATGGCATGACCATGGAAGAGTGGAAGACAAACCACCAGACAGAAGCGTCGCCCGAGAAACAGGAGGCATTCAAGACTGCCTTCGCCGAAAACGTCGGCAAAGCCTGACCTGCGTGACGGCCAGCTTGGGGCGTCGGCGCTCACCAAATGGATGTCTCCACCGCGTCTGACCTCATATGCAGCCTTTGATTGTCACAGGCTGCATGTCATTTCATAGCCCAGGTCAGATCGCGGGCGGCGGCAGCGTATCAGAACAAGTAGTATGCAAGCCAATCCGCTGTCAGTGCCGGTTTTTCCGCACCATCAATTTCCACCGTTGCGGCCAGTCGCAACATCCAGCCCTCTCCCCGTGGTGCCGCATCGACGAGTTCAAACTGCGTTCGGATGCGCGTACCGGCAGGCACCGGCGCAATAAAACGAACGCGGTCAAATCCGTAGTTGATGGAAGCGCTCTCCCCTTCAATCTTGGGCAGCACGTCATAGCTCATCGCTGAGAGCATCGACAGGGTCAGAAACCCATGCGCCACGGTACCGGTAAAACCCGCCGATTGCGCAGCCACCGGATCAAGATGGATCGGCTGCCAATCTTCCGTAAGGTCGGCGAAGGCATCAATCCGTGCCTGCGATATCTCAACCCACGTCGATGTGCCCAAAGGCTTGCCGACGGCCTGAGGCAAAGTCTCTCTTGTCAGCATGGCACTCTCCCCTTCGCCCGACCGCAGAATACGAGGCATCATTGCGCTTCGGCATAGCGAATTTATGGGGCATCAAATAAAAACGCCTGACCATCTCTTTAGGAGCGGATAGGCTGAAAAAGACGCAAAACCAAACGTCAGATCGCCTTTTTAAGGCTCTCTTCTAGATAGATTTCACGCAACCGCTGCGCCACGCGCCCCGGCACACCATCGCCCAAAGCCACACCGTCGATCTCAACCACGGGCATCACGAAAGTACTGGCCGAGGTGATAAAGGCCTCATCCGCGTCCTTCGCCTCATCAATGGTGAAATTGCGCTCTTCGACTTCCATCTGCGCCTCAAGCGCGAACCGCAGCACGGAGGCACGCGTGATCCCGTGCAAGATGTCATTCGACAAGGCGCGCGTGATGATCTTGTTGCCCTTGACGATATAGGCGTTGTTGGATGTCCCTTCGGTCACGAACCCGTCTTCGATCATCCATGCATCATCGGCCCCGGCTTTCTTGGCCATCATCTTGCCCATGGAGGGGTACAACAACTGCACCGTCTTGATATCGCGGCGGCCCCAGCGGATGTCTTCGATGCTGATGACCTTGATGCCCTTCTTGGCTGCCGGACTGTCTGCCAGACCGGGCTTGTTCTGCGTGAACAGCACGATCGTCGGCTCGGTTGTGTCGGGGTCCGGAAACGCGAAATCACGATCGCCGGGCGCACCGCGTGTGATCTGCAGATAAATCATGCCCTCATCGACCTCGTTCACGCGGACGAGTTCGCGGTGCACTTCCAGCAGGTCTTCTTTTGAGATCGGGTTCGCCATATCCAGCGCATCCAGCGACCGTTGCAGGCGCACCGCATGGCCGTCAAAGTCAATCAGCTTTCCGCCCAGAACCGATGTCACCTCATAGACACCATCCGCCATCAGGAACCCCCGATCAAAGATCGAAACCCGTGCTTCATTCTCGGGCACGTATTCGCCGTTCACGTAGACAGTCCGCAATGTCATCCCCAAAGCTCCTTTTCAGGCGGGTGAACGCCTTTTTCATCAAATTCCAACGGGTGTTGCCGATCTTCGGCCAAAAGCAGCGGCCCATCAAGGTCCACTACTGACGCACCCTGCGCCACAAGCGTTGCCGGTGCCATGGCAAGGCTGGATCCAACCATGCACCCAACCATCACACCGTACCCCATTGCTTCCCCTTCGCTACGCAAGGCAAGTGCTTCGGTCAAGCCGCCGGTCTTGTCGAGCTTGATGTTGATGACATCGTATTTGTCTTTCAAACCGGCCAGGCTGGCCCGGTCGTGACAGCTTTCATCCGCACAAACCGGCACCGGGCGGTCCATGCCGATCAACGCCGAATCCTGACCCGCAGGCAAGGGTTGTTCGACCAGTGCAACGCCAAGCGCCACCAGATGCGGGGCCAGATCCGCGTAAACCTCGGCAGACCACCCTTCGTTTGCATCCACGATGATCTTTGACTTTGGCGCACCGGCCCGCACCGCCTTGAGCCGTGGCATATCATCAGGCGTACCCAGTTTGATTTTCAACACAGGGCGATGGGCATTTTTAACCGCCTGCTGATGCATGTTTTCGGGGCTGTCCAGCGACAGCGTGTAGGCCGTAATCTGCGGTTCCGGTGCCGCCAGACCAGCCAGTTCCCAGACCCGTTTGCCCGCGCGTTTCGCTTCCAGATCCCACAGGGCGCAATCCACCGCATTGCGCGCAGCCCCTGCCGGTAACATGTCTTGCAAGGCAGCGCGGTCAATCTGCGGCGGAAGGCCGAGGATTTCGTCTGTCACACTGTCCAGTGTTTCGCCGTAGCGCGCATAGGGCACGCATTCGCCCCAGCCGCTGTGCGCGCCATCGCTCACACGCACGGTCAGGACATGTGCTTCGCTGCGCGATCCACGACTGATGGTGAACACCTGAGCCAGCCTGAACACATCACGCGAGACGTCAATTTTCATTGTATTCCCTTCCCGGGCTGAAAGAATCCCCGCCGCAGGTCGGCTTTTACAATGCGGCCAGTGCCTGCGCCAGACGCCCCGCGCCATGCCGGAACGGATCCACTGTCGGCAACCCCAAACGCGCCTCGATCTCCTCACAATAGGCTGTCGCCTCTGCGTCACTGAGATGTTGGGTATTGATGGAAACCCCGACGACCTGACAGGACGGGTTGGCCACATGGGCCAGTTGCAATGTGATGTCACGCACCGCTTCCATCGAAGGCACCGCAAAATCCGGCAAGCCGCGCATGTGTTTGCGCGTCGGCTCGTGACAGATGATCAGCGCATCAGGCTGCCCGCCATGGATCAAGGCCAGCGTCACCCCCGAATAGGACACGTGGAAAATGCTGCCCTGCC
This sequence comes from Roseobacter litoralis Och 149, assembly GCF_000154785.2. NCBI lineage: Bacteria > Pseudomonadati > Pseudomonadota > Alphaproteobacteria > Rhodobacterales > Roseobacteraceae > Roseobacter > Roseobacter litoralis. The sequence goes on along the minus strand of NC_015730.1, from coordinate 204,083 downwards.
CTTCGATGATGTCCCAATGGTCCTCGTCATTGTCTGGCGTCAGATATTCGACGGACCCGGCCATGAAGTCTGCAATCACAGCATCCAGTGGCACACCTGAACCGGTGATCAGAATACCCGTTTGCCCGGTGGCCCGGAAGGTGCTTTTCATGCCAAGCTCGCGCATGGAGGCATCAAGGGCCAGTGCCGTATACATCTTGCCGACCGAACAATCGGTTCCGACGGCCAAAACACGCTTGCCAGAGCGTTTGACACCGCTGGCAATCGGATAGGCATCCGTTGGAACACGCACGTCATGCAACGTCCGCCCATGCACCTGTGCTGCCGCAACAAGTTCACCCTCATCACGCAGCAGATTATGCAGACCGCTCGCCAGATCAAACCCCGCCTCAAGCGCCTCAACCAAGACTGCGCGCCATTCCTTTGAGATAAAACCACCCCGGTTTGCCACGCCAATGACAACCGTCTTCGCGCCCGCCTCCTTGGCCTGTTGCAGCGTCATGTCCTGCAGGCCGACGTCTGCCTTACAGCCTGGCAAGCGCAATTGACCAACTGCGTTTTCCGGCCGCCAGTCCTTGATGCCCTGTGCAACCTTGGCTGCGAGCTGGTCCTGCGCGTCGCCTAAAAAGAGTAGATATGGTGTCTCGATCATCGCGATGGCCCCCTGTGATCCTGTTTCACTGCAATTTCACCGGTTTGGGCTGCAATGACGTCGCGTTATTTGTTGATTTGTAACGTCATGCACAAGATTCTTCGTAGGTTTTACGTTTTTATAGAATATCCTTGCATCAACGCCGAATCCGCGCACTCAGATTACTTTCTGCAGGTGCGAAATGCACTTGCAGCATCTGGCGCAATTTAATACCAGAACCGAGATAGTATTCGACATAAAATTACCCATGAGGTCCCACATGAGCTTTCGCCTTCAGCCCACTGCCCCTGCACGCCCGAACCGCTGTCAGCTTTTTGGCCCCGGATCCCGCCCGGCGATATTCGAGAAAATGGCGGCTTCTGCGGCAGATGTGATCAACCTTGACCTCGAAGACAGTGTCGCGCCCAGCGACAAAGACTCAGCGCGCGCCAACGTCATTCAGGCGATCTCCGATATCGACTGGGGCACCAAGACGCTGTCGGTCCGCATCAACGGGCTGGACACGCCCTATTGGTACAAGGACGTGGTGGATTTGCTGGAACAGGCAGGCGAGCGGCTGGATCAGATCATGATTCCCAAAGTCGGCTGCGCGGGCGATATCTATGCCGTTGATGCGCTGGTCACAGCGGTTGAGGCCGCCAAGGGCCGCAGCAAAAAGATCACCTTTGAGGTCATCATCGAATCTGCGGCCGGGATCGCCCATGTCGAAGAAATCGCCGCCGCCTCCCCCCGTATGACCGCGATGAGCCTTGGGGCTGCCGATTTTGCCGCCTCCATGGGGATGCAAACCACAGGCATCGGTGGCACTCAGGAAAACTATTATATGCTGCGCGAGGGCCAGAAATATTGGTCAGACCCGTGGCATTGGGCGCAAACGGCCATCGTGGCCGCCTGCCGGACGCATGGTGTTCTGCCGGTGGATGGACCCTTTGGCGATTTTTCGGATGACGAAGGGTTTCGCGCGCAGGCACGGCGGTCGGCCACGCTGGGCATGGTGGGCAAATGGGCGATCCATCCCAAGCAGGTCGCCATCGCCAATGAAGTCTTTACCCCCTCGGAAGAGGCCGTGACCGAAGCCCGCGAAATTCTGGCGGCCATGGAACAGGCCAAAGCCAATGGCGAAGGGGCAACCGTCTACAAGGGGCGACTGGTTGATATCGCCTCCATCAAACAGGCGGAAGTGATCGTGCGCCAGTCAGAAATGATCGCCTCCTGAGTAGGGCGGGCGCATCGTCAGGCGCGTTCGTCCTTGGGGGAGCCCATCACCACATAGGACGTGATAGAACTCACCTGCGGAATGGCGCCCAAGGTATCGGTGTGAAACGATTTGTATTCTGGCAGATCAGCGCATTCCACCCGCAGAAGGTATTCGATCGTCCCGGTGGTGTTGTGGCATTCGCGCACTTCGGGCGCGCGTGCAATGGCGCGCTCAAAAGCTTCCTGGCTGGCCTTGGAATGTTCCCGAAGGCCGACACCGATATAGGCGACAAACCCGCGCCCCAATGCGGTCCGGTCAAGCACGGCGCGATACCCCTTGATCAGGCCCGCGCGCTCCAGATCCTGCACGCGACGCAAACAGGCAGAGGGCGACAGGCCAACACGGTCGGCAAGTTCGATGTTACTGATGCGCCCATTGACCGTCAGTTCACGCAATATATGTTCGGTTCTTTGGTCCAGATCGCTCATTAGTTGTGATTAATCCGCAAAAACCGTGAAGTTTGCAATCCGAATGTATTTAGAATGCGCCATTCTTTGCGCATGCCTTTTGAAACACTCTCTGCCCTTGTGGTTTTCGCCTTTGTCAGCTCGGTAACGCCGGGGCCGAATAACCTGATGTTGATGGCCTCTGGTGCCAATTTCGGCTTTTCCCGGTCCGTACCGCATATGCTTGGTATCGCAATCGGCTTTACACTGATGATCGTGGCGGTGGGTGCCGGGCTCATCCAGATGTTTGACGCATGGCCCCCCAGCTATACGGTTCTGAAAATCTTCTCTGTCACCTACATGACATGGCTGGCGTGGAAAATTGCGCGTGCAGGCCCGGCCAAATCGGGTGAGGCGCAGGGCACGCCGATGACATTTTTGCAGGCCGCCGCCTTTCAGTGGGTCAACCCGAAGGCATGGGCCATGGCGCTGACCGCGCTATCTGTTTATGCAACGGATGCCACGCTGGTTGCGTTTGGCCTTGTGGCTCTGGTTTTCGGTCTGGTGAACCTGCCATCCATCACGCTCTGGGCGGTTCTGGGGCAACAAATGGCGCGCATCCTGACGAACCCGCTGCGGCTGCGGGTTTTCAATTGGACCATGGCCGCCCTGCTGATGGCCTCTCTTATTCCGGTGCTCTGGCCCGTTTGATCCCGTTGCAAAGCCCGGCAATGCCCGCCATATAGGACCCGTTCAATCGGAGTGGCTCATGACGCAATATATGGATTTCGAAAAACCTCTTGCCGAGATTGAAGGCAAGGCCGAAGAGCTGCGCGCCCTCGCACGGGCAAATGAGGAAATGGACGTGACCGATGAGGCCTCCGCTCTGGATGCCAAGGCGCGCACCCTGCTGGAGGAGTTGTACAGCACGCTGACCCCTTGGCGGAAATGTCAGGTCGCGCGCCACCCCGAACGCCCGCATTGCCAAGATTACATCAACGCCCTGTTCACCGATTATACGCCGCTGGCGGGCGACCGGAACTTCGCCGATGACCACGCGATTCTGGGCGGATTGGCCCGCCTGCAGGACCGTCCCGTCATGGTGATCGGGCATGAAAAGGGTAATGATACGAAATCCCGCATTGAACGTAATTTCGGCATGGCCCGGCCCGAAGGATACCGCAAGGCGATCCGCTTGATGGAAATGGCGGACCGGTTCGGTCTGCCTGTCGTGACACTGGTGGACACCCCCGGCGCCTATCCCGGCAAAGGGGCCGAAGAACGCGGCCAGTCCGAAGCTATCGCCCGCTCGACCGAAAAATGCCTGCAGATTGGAGTACCGCTGGTCTCCGTGGTCATTGGCGAAGGTGGCTCGGGCGGTGCGGTCGCGTTTGCCACGGCAAACCGTGTCGCCATGCTCGAACATTCCGTCTATTCCGTCATCAGCCCCGAGGGCTGCGCGTCAATCCTGTGGAAAGACGCCGAAAAGATGCGCGAAGCCGCCGAAGCGCTGCGCCTGACTGCGCAGGACCTCAAGCAGCTTGGCGTGATTGACCGTATCATCCCCGAACCGATGGGCGGCGCACATCGTGATGCAAAAACGACCATCGCCTCAGTGGGCCGTGCCCTTGCCGATATGGTGGACGAATTGTCATCCAAAGATCGCACAACGCTCATCACCGAGCGGCGCAACAAATTCCTTGAACTGGGGTCAAAGGGCCTTGCCGCCTGAGGCAGGCACCGTTTCGGGACAACTCTGGCACTCCTTAGCTTGCCAGCATCCTCAGGCCTTGTGTCACATCCGAACGCACCGCGAGACGCAGGCCCGGCTCATCGCCCGCGCGCAGGGCCGCGATAATCAAACGGTGATAATGCGGCGGTTCCTTGCGCCGCAAGCGACCGTAAAGCGCACGCATGGTAGGACCCATTTGCAACCAGACCGTTTCCGCCATGGCCAGCATCGCCGGGGCTTGCGCGCGCAAATAGAGGGTTCGGTGAAACTCCAGATTTGTGCGGATATAGCTGACCGCGTCCCGATGGGCGACCGCCTCGGCGACGGTGGAATTTATGGTCTGCAAGCGTTCGATCAGAGCCATATGCGCCCGCGGCAACGCGCGGCTGGCCAATTCGACCTCGATCAGGGCGCGCAGCGAGGCTAGCTCTTCGATCCGTTCGTTGCTGAGTTCCGGTGTCGAAACGCGCCCGGATGACGACAAGGTCAACGCCCCCTCCGCCACCAGCCTGCGCACCGCTTCACGCGCCGGTGTCATGGAAACATCGTAGGCTTTACCGATTCCGCGCAGCGTCAGTGCTTCGCCCGGCGGGATTGCACCTTGCATGATGCGACCGCGCAAGGATCGGTAAACGCGGTCATGTGCAACGGGTGTCGCATCTGCGGGACGTTGGTTTAAAATCATGGCTGCATTTGTGATCACAAACCCCGGGGCGTCAAGTGCCGGCCCGAAAATTACCCAAACCGGTAGCGGTGCAGCGAACTGCCCTCGCGGCGCAGCCAGGCCCTCGCAGCAGCGTAATCGCCGTAAATCCGCTCGACCTCCGCCCAAAAGGCGGGCGAGTGGTTCATCTGCGCCAGATGCGCCACTTCATGCGCGGCCACATAGTCCAGCACCTCCGGCGGGGCCAGAATCAATCGCCATGAATACATCAACCGCCCCTGCGCCGTGCAGGAGCCCCATCGCGACCGCGTGTCCCGCAGCGTGATCGCAGCATAGGGCTTGCCCAGCCGCTCAGCATAGTGATCCGAGGCCTCGGCCAAGCGCGTTCTGGCCAACGCCTTGAGATGCGCACCGAGACGTTTACCCACACGATCCACCGCGCCCGGAACATGCACCTGTCCTTGGGCAAAACTGATGCGACGCCCCGCGCCCTCAGTCACCTGATGTGGTATCCCGCCAATCGGCACGACGACACCATGGCCCACATCAACGTTTCCCGTACGATTGGCCAGATGCTTTCGAATCCACGCCTCCTTTTCCTGCGCGAAGTGGATGGCTTCGCGTTCCGGAACGCGATCCGGAAGCGTCAGCGTCACGCGACCGTCCAATTGAGAAATGCGCAAAGAGATTCGCCGCGCCCGTCCCGAGCGGCGGATGATCAGCGGGATTGGCGGGTCTCCGGGCAGGTACGGATCGTTCATATGGCTACTCTTGTTGCGATAATCGCCGGCCATGCGCTTTGCCACACGCGGCAGGTCTTTACAGACACCGCCTCATATGGCACTTGCGCTGAATCATCTACACCTTAACCGCAAATTCAAAGGGGGTTTTCATGCCCAAGGAAGAATGGGGAACCAAACGCCTCTGCCCGACCACTGGCAAACGTTTCTACGATCTGAACGCTAGTCCGATCGTAAGCCCCTATACTGGCGAAGTCGTCGAAGTGGACCTGAGCAAGTCGCGTATGATCGCAGCTGACGCCGAAGACGCTGCATCCGCAAAAGCGAAAAAAGCCGATACCGAAGAAGAAGCGGTACTGGACGATGACGATGTGGATGTGGATCTCGACGATGATCTGCTGGACGATGACGACGACGACACGGACAGCGTTCCGCTTGAGGAAATCGCTGACGTTGCAGCTGACGATGACGATAGCTGATCCAATTGCGCAGCGGGTTCGCTTTTACTCTTGATCCCGCTTCGCACTGCCGCTATCCAGCGGCGCAATGGGGCCTTAGCTCAGCTGGGAGAGCGCCTGCATGGCATGCAGGAGGTCAGCGGTTCGATCCCGCTAGGCTCCACCACCCTTCCCATTTGCACAGTGACGCCACCGGGCGGTTTCGTCCGGTGCGAAAGCAGTTTCGCTTTCGAGCGGCGAACAGGCCGCGTGGCCTTATCACGGCCTGTGTCAGCGGTGAGGTGTCAGGCGGGCGGCACCAAAGCGCTGACGCCAGATTTCGCAGCGCAGCGCATCGCGCCTGTCGTAAGCTTCAAGGGCCTCCAGCGGACTTGGATCAAACAGGTGTTCAGCGTCCTCGCCTAGCGCTGTCAGACGCATGGAATACCACGCGGTAACACCACCACGCGGCGGCGAAACGAATCTCGGAAAGGCCGGATCACCCCCCGCAGCGCTTTGCCATGCGTTTGCAATCGCTGGATTAAGCACCATTGCACGGCCGAGGCTGACGGCATCTGCCGCGCTGTCTTCCAGCGTTTTCAGCGCCTGATCGCGCGTTTCAAACCCACCCGACAGAATGATGGGAACAGACGTCACTGTTTTGGCTTTCTTGCCAAAATCGGTGAAATACGGGCCGGAGGTCGCTAATTCATCCGAACTTGATGCGGCGCCGGGGAAATAGGTGCCACCACTGATGTCGATCAAATCCACGGATGTGTCGTCCAACAAACGCACGACTTCCAGCGCGTCGTGATGTGTCAGTCCCCCTTCCAGTTTGTCGGTGGCGTTGATCCTGATTCCAACCGGATAAGCCGCCCCGACCGCTTGCCGAACGGCGCTGAGCACTTCACGTATAATGCGGAAACGCGCGCCAATCGTGCCGCCATAGGAATCCGTGCGATGATTGAACAAGGGTGACAAGAACTGGCTCAACAGGAATCCGTGACCTGCATGGATAAGAACGCCACCAAAGCCCGCCTTCTGTGCCAGCATCGCGGCCTGCGCATAGACTTGGGGCAGGTTGTGAATGTCATCCAAGGACATTCCATCGCATTTCAGACCCGCAACATCCAGTGCCGAGGGGCCTTTGGGCCTGCTGATCGGCGCATGTGACAGCGCCCCCGCGTGGCCAAGCTGCGGCCAGATGTGCGCGCCGTTGACGGACCCGCGCTTTGCCAATTCCCGCAAGGCCGGAAGATCCGCATCTGATGCGAAAACCAGATTGCCGGGCTTTTCAGGATAATCCGGGACCACCTGCACTTCACCAATCAACGACAGCGCAGCGCCTCCCTCAGCCCATCGTTCATATAGACGCATCTGCGCCCCGGTCGGATTGCCCGCACCATCACCAAGGGAATCAGACATGGCAGATTTGATAATTCGATTCTGGAGCCGAACGCCGCAGGGCAGACAAAGCGGTTGGGCCAATGGGTTCTTCATGTCATTATCTTTCTATCGGCATATTTCGATATATCACTTTATTAACGCAGGTTACGATGTGGCACGCTGCGCCTCTACTTCTGTGGACTCAAGAGTTCATCCTGCACAGCCGCAAGAAACGCGCGAATGTTCGTTTCGTCGCGCCGGTAAAATGTCCACTGCCCATGGCGCTCTGCGCGAACGAAACCGGCCTGTTTCAACACCCCCATGTAATTCGATACCGTAGACTGAGACAGCTTTGCCTTCTCCTGAATATGCGCAACACACACGCCCTCAAGGTCTTCGTGCTCCGGCAGTGCGGACGGAAAGTTTGACCGGTCTTTCAGCCATTCCAAAATCTGGCGACGCACCGGGTTGTTCAGCGCTGATATTGATCTTTCAATGTCCATAAATCGAGATATCTCGATATAAAGGCAAAAGTCAATACCTGTGTCGGCGTCACCCGCCGCGCAGTGCCGTCAAAACAACAGCCGGACATGCCGATCCGTGTTTGCCTCCCGACCTACGGAGCGCATGGGAATAGACGCATTCACGGTTTCTCTGATAAGGTGACACAACATCGGTGCCACCTTGTGTGAATACGCCAGTCAGGAAGCCGACACGTCGAATGAACATGATACAAACCCTTTCCACAGCCCGCCATGGGCTGCTGCTCGGCCTTACTGCCTGTGGCCTTTTCCTGTCATCGCTGGCGCAAGCGCAGGAGGCATTCACCCTCAAAGGCCATGGCGGGCCGGTCAAGGGGATCAGCACGCAGACCGATGGCACCATTCTGACCGCAAGTTTCGACAACTCGGTCGGCATCTGGACAGACGGCACACCGCAGTGGCTGGAGGGGCATGAAGCCGCTGTGAATGCGGTCGTTCCCGTGGCCAATGGTCAGGTCGTATCCGCAGGGGATGATTATTCAGTCCGGCTCTGGTCCCCGCAAAACAGCACGGTACGCGAACTTGGCAGACATAATGCCAAGGTCATCCGCCTTGCCGCCGCCCCAGACGGGCAAAGCGTCGCCTCCGCCAGTTGGGACCGGACCGTGCGCATCTGGCCGATTGACGGCGCAGCCCCGGTGCTGATCGAAGGGCATGATAACACGGTCAGCGATGTGGCCTTTTCCCCCGATGGCACGCGCCTCTACACCAGCTCAGCCGATGGCACGATCCGGGTCTGGGACGCGCAAACCGGGGCCTTCCTGAAACGTCTGGTGGAACACGGGTTTGGCATCAACACCCTGCTGGTCGCGCCTGATGAAAGCTGGCTGGCCTATGGTGCCGTCGACGGAGGGACGCGGCTGGTCTCCCTGCCCGAGGGCGTTGAAATCGGCGACTTCACTGCTGATCGTCGCCCTATTCTTGCCATGGCCCATAGCGACAAGACGGACCGGATCGCGATTGGCGACGCGCAGGGTTACATCATGATGATCGACAGCAGCGCCCTGCGCATCACCGATGATTTTCAGGCCACCCCCGCCGGGCCGGTCTGGGCGCTGGCATTTTCACCAGACGGCCAGAACATCCATGCCGGGGGCATTTCTGACGTGGTACACAGCTGGCCCGTGGGCAGCCTTGACGGTGCCGAGCAAATGACCGGCACCACCCGCGCCTTCATGACCGACCCCGACCAGATGACCAACGGCGAGCGCCAGTTCAAACGCAAATGTTCGATCTGTCACACGCTGGAACCGGATGGGAAACGGCGCGCAGGGCCCTCTCTTTATGACCTGTTTGGCCGCGCCGCGGGCGCGATCAAGGACTATCCCTACTCCCCCACGCTGGCCACATCAGACCTGATCTGGACTGAAGAAACCGTTGATCTGCTGTTCGACCTTGGCCCGGATCACTATATCCCCGGTTCCAAAATGCCGATGCAACGGATCACGGGGGCGCAGGACCGCGCCGACCTGATCAGCTTTCTGCAATCCGCCACAACGCCCGAATAGGCGCGCTCAGGTCCAGCGATGGGCCTGTTCGGCCACGTCCTTGGCGATCCATTGTTTGTACACCTCGCGAATGCGCTGCGTAACGGGCCGCGTGCCATCCCCGATTGGCTTGCCATCTATTTCCGCAACCGGAGTCTGCGCCCCGAATGTCCCGGTCAGAAACGCCTCCTGCGCGCCATATGCCTCATAAAGCGAATAGTTCTTTTCAAAAACCGGGATGCCTTCGGCGCGGCAGATATCAATCACCGTCTGCCGGGTGACGCCGTTCATGCAGTAATCGCCGGTAGAGGTCCAAACCTCGCCCCGCCGCACGATAAAGAAATTACAGGCATTGGTGGTATTCACAAACCCATGCGGGTCCAGCATCAGCCCCTCATCTGCCCCCGCCTGCTCCGCCTGCAAACAGGCGATGACGCAGTTCAGCTTGGAATGACTGTTGTATTTCGCATCCTGCGACATCGGCAAACCGCGCACCTGTGGCACGGTGGCCAGACGAATGCCGCGATCCTGCAAGGCGGTCGCGGGCTTGGAATGTTCCATGATGATGACCAGCGTGGGGCCGGTGCGGCTCAGGGACGGGTGCTGAAAGGGTTTCGCCTTGAGGCCCCGCGTCAGCATCAAACGGCAGTGCACATCCGTGACCATATTGTTGGCCTTCGCCGTCTGCTTGAGCGCCTCCATGATCCCGCTGCGATCCATCCCCACATCCAGAGAGACCGCTGTGCAGCTGTCAAAAAACCGATCCATATGCGCGTCAAAAAAGCTCCAGACCCCGTCATAAAGCCGCATGCCTTCCCACATCCCATCGCCCAGCATGAAGCCCGCGTCATAGACCGACACCTTCGCCGCATCACGGTGCAAAAGCTGCCCGTTGATATAGATAAGGATGTCGCGGTTGCGCGGGTCATCATCTGCATCATGGGTGGTCAGGGTCTCTGTCGTCATGTGGGTTTCCTTGGGTTACTTTTCGCTCACGCAATCAGAATGAAACGGCTTGCGCAAGCCCGCCCCGCGCGGCGCCAAAGGGTCGTTGCCCCGCGACACCTGAGGGCCTGATCGGAAAAGGTGATCGACTCTTGAGCGTCAAAGGCATAACGACGCCTCAACAGGTCGCAATGCGACCGACTGAAGCCACAGATGGTGGCTCTACCGATAGGATATTTCGTGCTCAAGACCCTTTCAGATGCGCTGGCCGAACAAGGCTATGACACCCTCACCCCGGTTCAGGAAGCCGTCACAGCACCCGAACTGGCACAGGCGGACTTGCTCGTCTCGGCGCAAACCGGGTCTGGCAAGACGGTCGGCTTCGGGCTGGCGATTGCGCCCACATTGCTGGACGATCAGGAACGCTTTGGCCCCGCGGGCACCCCGCTGGCGCTGATCATCGCACCGACACGCGAGCTGGCACAACAGGTCGCGCGCGAACTGTCCTGGCTCTATGCCAAGGCGGGGGCGGTCGTGATCTCCTGTGTGGGCGGCATGGATACGCGCACAGAGCGGCGCGCGCTGGATCGTGGCGCGCATGTGGTTGTGGCCACGCCGGGACGGCTGTGTGACCATATCAAACGCGGCAATATCGAGCTTGCAAACCTGCGCGCTGTCGTTCTGGACGAAGCGGATGAGATGCTCGACCTCGGGTTTCGCGACGAACTTGAATTCATCCTTGATGAGGCACCCAAAGATCGCCGGACATTGATGTTTTCTGCAACTGTGCCCAAGGCCATCGCCAAACTGGCCGAAAGCTATCAGCGTGACGCGCAGCGCATTGCCACCGTGTCCGAAAACCGGCAGCACGCCGACATTGAGTACCGCGCGCTCAACACGCATCCGCGCGATGTGGAAAACGCAATCATCAACGTCCTGCGCTTTTACGAGGCCAAGAACGCCATCGTCTTTTGCAACACGCGCGCCGCTGTTGCGCGGCTGACCACGCGCTTTACCAACCGTGGATTTTCGGTCGTCGCGCTCTCGGGTGAGTTGACGCAATCCGAACGCAGCAACGCGTTGCAGGCACTGCGCGATGGGCGCGCCCGTGTCTGCGTCGCCACCGATGTGGCCGCGCGCGGCATTGATCTGCCCAACCTCGAACTGGTCATCCATGCGGATTTGCCAAGCAATTCCGACACGCTCCTGCACCGTTCCGGTCGGACCGGGCGCGCGGGGCGCAAAGGTGTCTCAGCCCTGATCGTGCCGCCGAAACTGCGCAGCAAAGCAAACCGCCTGCTGGGCTCGGCCAAACTCAAGGCGGAGTGGGACGAGCCGCCCTCCGCTGCCGAAGTCAACGCGCAGGATACAACGCGGCTGCTGTCGGACCCGCTGTGGACGGCCACGGTGGGAGAAGACTCCGAAGAGCTTGTCGCACAACTCGCGCAGGACTTTACTGCGACGCAGTTGGCGCAGGCTGTTGTCAGTTTTTATCAGGCGCAACGCTCCGCCCCCGAAGAGTTGACGGATGCCGGAACGCCCGATGACCGACCCCGCAAAACCTTCGGGCCCTCGGTCTGGTTTTCCGTATCGGTCGGGCGCGACACAGGTGCTGAACCCCGAACCCTTTTGCCGATGATCTGCAACAAGGGCGATATGACCAAGGACGATATCGGCGCGATCCGCATTCGACAGGACCAGAGCTTTGTCGAAGTGCTGGCGTCGCGGGCGGACGGGTTGGTTGCTGCCGTCGGGCCGGACATGACCCTTGAGGCGGGGATCGTCCTGACACGTCTGGCCCAAGCACCTGATCTGGGGCAGGACCGCCCCGGTGGTGGCAAACCCGGCGCGAAACCGTACCGCAAAAAGCGGCCCGAGGACCGAGATGCACGACCCGAACGCGCCGCAAAACCGGCACGCGAGGCACGCCCGTCCTATGACGCACGACCTGCACGTGAGGCAAAACCTCAGGACAAGCCGTATAAACCGGCCGCCGCCAAAGGCAAAAAGCCACCGAAGTCACATAAAACAGAGCGCTCTCCCATGAAACCGGGGGCAACGCCTAAGCCCAAGACTACCGGCGGTGACACCGCAGATCGCAAGCCCGGCAAGGCCAAACCTGTATGGACGAAAGAGGCACGCGACGGCGCCAAAGCCGAACGGGTGACACGCGACAAAGCCCACCGCGAAGATGGTGGTGCCGCGCGCCCCAATACAAAAGCGGCACCCAAGAAAGATCCGGCAGCATCCAAAAAGCGTGCGGCAGATACGTCGAAACGGTTCGTTCCGCCGCACAAAAGGGGCAAACCAACAGGCAAAGGCCCGAATGCCAAACCTCACCGCAAAGGCTGAGGCGCGGTTACGCGGCCTGATAGACGCGCCGCGCCTCCGAGAATGACAACAGGCGGCGCTGCTTCTCGTCCCAGAGATGCAGGCGCGCGCTCGCAAAGCTTTCTGCGATGCTCAGCCTCTGGGCCTGCGCCAACTCGCGATGATCGCGCAATACTTCGGTCAGGCGATAAAACGGGATCCGGCTATAGAGATGATGCACATGGTGGATGCCGATATTGGCGGTGAACCATTGCAGCCATTTGGGCATCACGTAATGGGACGACCCATGCAGCGCTGAATCGTACATGTCCCAGTCTTCCTGCTGGTCCCAATGGGTCTCTTCGAACTGGTGCTGCACGTAAAACAGCCACACACCCAAAGTCGCCGCAACCATGGTTGTCGGCACAAAGATAAGAAGGACAGGCAGCAAGCCGCCAAACCAGAGAATGGCACCCACAATCAAAGATGCCAGCAGCGTCGTGCCCAAAGAGCTGATCCAGACACGCCAGCCCCCGTCCATCTGACCGAAGGGCAGGCGGTTTTCCACATAGAATACATAGGCCGGCCCGAGCAAAAACAGCACAACCGGGTTGCGATACGCACGATACCGCAAACGGCCCAAAGCGCTGCGGGCGTGATACTCGTCAACCGTCAGCGTCATGACGTCGCCAATGCCGCGCCGTTCCAGATTGCCGGCACCCGAGTGATGCATGGAATGCGACTTGCGCCAGACGTCATAGGGCGTCAGCGTCAGAACGCCCAAGGCCCGGCCCAGCCAGTCGCTCAGGCCCCGATGCGCAAAGAAAGAGCCATGCCCACAATCGTGCTGAATGCAAAACAGTCTGACAAGAAACAAACCGTTCAGACAGGCCAGCGCAAAACTGGCCAGATAGCTGACGGGGATCAGCAGCCATGCAACGGCCCATATGGCGACAAACGGCGCCAGCGTCACGATGACTTCGAAAATCGACCTGCCCAGCTTGGGTTCTCTGTATTGCGCAAGGATACGGACCCAGCCCGCAGAAGTGCCCGGCGAAGGCGACACCGGCGTGGCCTCCCTAAACGGAGTTTCGGATGTCATTGGTGTCTGCCTCTTCGCGATCGTTTCTTACATGTGTCTTGAGTGGGATGATCACACAAGGTCTTTGACCATCTCCCAACACAGTTGTGTTTTCGATGCCCCGGTACCTATGCCCTGAAATTGCCCTGCAAGTCACCCGTTTTTCGCAGTAAACCGGCGCGACACATTCACTTTTGCGAAAACAGGGCCCATACGGCCCCGTTTTTTCTTGTCTGACACCCCAAGGATCAGCCTTTGCCCTTCCACGGCACAAGGATGCGTTCAGCCCAGCGCATCAACATATCAATGCCAAAGCCGATCACACCGATCAGGATAATCCCCATGATCACGATGTCGGTATTCTGGAATTTGGACGCGGTCATGATCATCATCCCCGCCCCCTGTTCGGCTGCGACAAGTTCAGCGGCCACAACGGTGCCCCAACAAACACCCATCGCAACGCGCGCGCCGGTGAAAATTTCGGGCAGGGAGTTGGGCACGATGACATATCGCATGATCTGCCATTTGCTGGCCCCCAGACTATAGGCCGCGTGCACCTTCGATATCTTGACCCCCGACACGCCTGAGCGCGCCGCAATCGCCATGATCCATAAGGCAGCGAGGAAAAGCAGGATAATCTTGCCGGACTCCCCGATGCCCGCCCAGATGATGACCAGCGGGATCAGCGCCAAGGGCGGCACCGGTCGCATGAATTCAACGATCGGGTCAAACCAGCCACGGAACCAGTCCGACAGGCCCATGGCATAGCCCAGCGGAATGCCCACCAAAGCGCCCAGCATGAAGCCGACAACCACGCGAAACAGCGAATATCCCAGATGCTCTACCAAAGTAAAATTACGGAAACCCTCTTTGGCGATTTCGATGGAGCGGACCCAGACGGCCTCCGGCGACGGCAGGTAAAGCGGCTCCATCTGCCAGCCCCGGGTCGGCGCAAAATTGGGCGTGCCTTTATCCGTCAGCGTGACCGAACCACCCTCCACATCCACAGTTTCCCCCGGCGCGATCTTCTCCCCGTTGATGGCAATGACCTGCGCGCCGTCCTGTTTGGTCAGATCATCGTTACGGGCGACATTGATCAGGCCCGTGCGCCATTGCGCAATCGCGGCGGAATCGTTCTTGGCAAAGCCATCCCCCGGCTCGACCTCCGGCGCATCCGTGTCGACCTCGCGCGGATGCACGACGACCGTGACGGTTGCGTCATCCGGGGCCTGCCCTTCGACCTGTGCGGTATAGGTGAACGTCGATGTGCCCAGAAAAGGCCCCGGCGCATGCAGAAAACCCGGCAACAGGTTTGATCCGGTGAAAATGCCCCAGAGCAGGAAGATCGTGAAGATCGAAATAACACCCGCCGCCCGGTTGGGCCGCACGGCACTTTCGTCCCCGAAGGTCACGGTTTTAAGCGAGGTGTAATCCTTGGTGCCGGCGCGCTGCACGACTTTGGTGACGATGAAAAAGGCGGCCGTGAAAATGATGATGTAAATGAGCAGAGGGATCATGCCGCGTCCTCCGAACTGCCCATAATTTCTTCTTCCATATCCCAGATCATGTTCAGGATTTCCTCGCGGCGCGGCCCGAATTCGGGGTGTTTCTTGACCTCTCGCAGGTCGGAATCAACGCCAAGATCCGCAAAAGGCAGGCGGTATTCCTTGTGAATGCGCCCCGGGCGCGGGGCCATCACGATCAAACGCTCGCCCAGCAGCAACGCCTCTTCCACCGAGTGAGTAATGAGAATGATCGTCTTGCCCGTCTCTTTCCAGAGCTTCAGCACAAGGCTTTGCATCTTTTCGCGCGTCAAGGCATCCAGCGCGCCAAGCGGTTCATCCATCAGGATCACATCCGGGTCATTCGCCAGACAGCGGGCAAGGGCCACGCGCTGCTGCATCCCGCCTGACAGCTCGTAAACCGCCTTTTCCTTGAAATCCTGCAAGCCGACAACGTCCAGCAGGTGGTCCACCGTCTTGTCCTTGTCGATCTTTGGCATGCCCTTCATCGATGGGCCAAAGGCCACATTCTCGCGCACCGACATCCACTCGAACAGCGCGCCTTGCTGGAACACCATACCGCGTTCAGCATCCGGCCCGGTAATGCGGTGGCCGTTCAGGATCAACTCACCCGAGGTCGGGGCCAGAAAGCCCGCGACGATGTTCAGCAATGTGGTCTTGCCGCAGCCCGATGGCCCAAGCACGCTGAGCAATTCGCCCGCCTTGAGGTCCAGTGATACATCCTGCAACGCCTGTACGTGATCACCGTTTGGCAATTCAAAACGCATCGACAGATTATTTATGGAAAGTCCGGTCATCGTGTCCCTACCTGTTCCTCTGGTCAGAGCGGCCGGCCGGACAGGATCGGACCTGTCTGTGGCCCCAAAAGTGAAACGGCGCGGGTTGGCCCC
Source organism: Roseobacter litoralis Och 149 (assembly GCF_000154785.2). Lineage (NCBI taxonomy): Bacteria > Pseudomonadati > Pseudomonadota > Alphaproteobacteria > Rhodobacterales > Roseobacteraceae > Roseobacter > Roseobacter litoralis. Next base: position 188,050 of record NC_015730.1, on the reverse strand, counting down.
GCGCCGTTTCCAACAATTTTACATGCTGCCCGCAGCGGACAACGGACCTGTGTTCACGGCGTCCTCATAGCTATCAAGCGCTGAATCGATGGACCCTGCCTCGACAAAGACATCTGCAACACCCTTCATGAAGTTTGCCGCATTGCCACCGAGCCACGCCTCGGAAAGCTGCTCTTCGACCGATGGGAACTCAAAGGTGGAAATCGAGCTGCGCGCAGCCTCAACGTCCATGCCGGACTGCTCCGCGATCAGGGCCAGCATCTCATCGCTGCCGTTTGCCTTCCACTCCGCATTGGCTGCTGCTGTGACGGCGGCGAATTTCGCCACGGTTTCACTGTTTTCCGCGATGTAGGACGCAGGCGCAGATGTCACATCAAACACCAGAATGCCCAGTTCCTGCTTTTCCGCACCGGTCAACAGCACGTTGCCGTATTCCTTCATGCGCGCAAGACCACCGCCCCAACCGCAGGCGAAATCAACCGCGCCCTGGCTGAGTGCCGCAGCTCCCTCTGGCGGGGCCATATCGACCACCTGCAAGGAGGCCAGATCAACGCCGAAATGGTCCATCTGACGCAGGAAGCCATAATGCGCGGCAGTACCAAGTGGCACGGCCACTTTCTTGCCCGCCAACTCACCCGCGCTGTCCTTGTCGATCTCCAGCGCTTCGGCAACCACGCAGTTGTCGTTCTCCGAATAGGATACGGCCACGTCGATCACCTGAATATCCTGTCCGCCCGAGGTTGCGACCACGAAAGGCGGCACACCTTGCGACACTGAAATCTGCACATCACCCGAGGCCATCGCCGCAGACATCGCCGTTCCGGTTTCGAAAGACACCCAGTTCACTGTCATGCCCAGCGCTTCGTCATATGCGCCGGATGCTTTGGCGGCGAGGAATGGCATGGGCCACTCAAGGAAATAGCCGACAGTGATTTCGCCATCGGCGGCGGTTGCAGTTTGCGCGCTCAGTGCCATGACGGCCCCGGCTACAAATGCGCATGCTGTTTTTTTGATCATTCGTTAAGTCTCCCGTTGATCGTTACCCGATCCTGTTTGATCGGCGTTTTTTGTCGTGCGTCCCGGTTTTATACCAGTCTTGTTTTTCGAACACTGCATCATCCAATGTCAGAATGTCTGCTCCTGCAAGGCAATTGTTGCGGCCAGAACCCAATTGGGATGAAACTGCGCGGAATTTGAACTCCTTTGATACTTTGGCCCCGACAGGCACGAACGTTTTTGACTGCGGACGCTCAACGCCGCTGTCGGCCCGCGCACAGTGGGGCGTAGTTTGAAGAGAGTGGAATGACCACTTTCGCACTGTCCATGAGTCCAGTTAGCGAGAGTACACCGCTGTTTGCGCGATCTACCCTTTAGATGTGAGACCCCAGCATTCTGTGTGTTTATGTGGTGCAGACCTGCAAAAATTGCGCATCTGAAATCGGCAGTTTACCCACGGGAATATGCCCGCCCCTGTCCCAGCACATCATGATTTCATCGAAATCAAACCTCAAGTTGTGCTGTTGTGTAGAAACACCCCTCTGTTTTGGCACTATACTCACAGGCAAACTGGACCTACTGACAAAGGTCAAAAATCTGTCACCTTCTGCTAAGCTGTGGCAGCGTCACCGAATCCCACGACAACGAAGTACCATACGAAAGGTCTTAATCATGGACGGCAATTTCAATGAAAATGATATCTCCCGCGTCGTCGAAGCAGACCGCGCGCACATCTGGCACCATCTGAGCCAGCACAAACCCTACGAGACAACCGACCCGCGCATCATCGTCGAAGGCAAGGGCATGAAGGTTTGGGACCAGAAGGGCAAAGAGCATCTTGATGCCGTCTCGGGTGGGGTCTGGACCGTCAACGTCGGCTATGGCCGCGAACGCATCGCCAACGCCGTGCGGGACCAGTTGATCAAGCTGAACTATTTCGCAGGCTCCGCAGGCTCCATCCCCGGTGCCATGTTCGCCGAGCGTCTGATCGAAAAGATGCCGGGGCTGAGCCGCGTTTACTATTGCAACTCCGGTTCTGAGGCGAATGAGAAAGCCTTCAAGATGGTGCGCCAGATCGCGCACAAACGCTATGGCGGCAAAAAGCACAAGGTGCTCTACCGCGACCGCGATTATCACGGCACCACGATCACCGCCTTGTCAGCGGGTGGGCAGGATGAGCGCAACGCGCAATATGGCCCCTTCACGCCCGGCTTCGTGCGTGTGCCCCATTGCCTTGAGTACCGCGCCTTTGAACAGGAAGGCGCACCACGGGAAAACTACGGTGTCTGGGCGGCGGATCAGATCGAAAAGGTGATCATCGCCGAAGGTCCCGATACCGTGGGCGGCCTGTGCCTCGAACCGGTCACCGCGGGTGGTGGCGTGATCACGCCCCCCGATGGCTACTGGGAACGCGTTCAGGAGATTTGCAAGAAATACGACATCCTGCTGCATATCGACGAGGTCGTCTGCGGCGTCGGTCGGACCGGCTCATGGTTTGGCTATCAGCACTACGGCATCCAGCCGGATATGGTCACCATGGCCAAAGGCGTGGCATCAGGCTATGCGGCGATCGCCTGCCTTGTGACCAATGAAAAAGTCTTCGACATGTTCAAGGATGACGCCTCGGACCCGCTGAACTACTTCCGCGACATCTCGACCTTTGGGGGCTGCACGGCAGGTCCGGCAGCGGCCCTCGAAAACCTGTCGATCATCGAAGAAGAAGGCCTGCTGGACAACACGACCGAGCAGGGCGCCTATATGCTCGACTGTCTGGGCGGCTTGATGGACAAGCACAAAACCATCGGTCAGGTGCGCGGCAAAGGACTGTTCCTCGGTGCCGAACTGGTCGAAGATCGCGACACGCGCAAACCGGTTGACGAAAAGCTCGCGCAAGCGGTTGTCGCGGACTGCATGCAACAAGGCGTGATCATCGGCGTGACCAACCGCTCCCTGCCGGGCAAAAACAACACGCTGTGCTTCTCGCCCGCCCTGATCGCCACCAAAGACGACATCGATCACATTTGCGACGCGGTGGATGGCGCAATGGGGCGCGTTTTCGGCTAGCTCAGGCCCTGCATCACAGAATGCGAAACGCTGCATGAAAAAGCCCCGGCACTGCCGGGGCTTTTTCCGTCTAACGTGTGTCTTTGGCGCTCAGGCCAATGTCAAACAGGCCGCGATTTCATCCTTGAGCTGCAGCCGTTTCTTGCGCATCTCAAGCATGTGAAAATCATCTGTCGGCTCGACGTTGGTTTCCGCCCTGTGGATCGCGCGGTTCAGCGTGTGATACTCATCAAACAGTTTCGCGAAATGGCCATCTCTGGCTTTCAGATCGCTCATTTCCTGTTGCATATGTGGAAATTCTTCCGCCAGTTCGTGTGGGACATGTGTCATCGTTTTCTCCGTTTGTTGGATTGTCAGGACCTGCGGGTACCAGGATGCAATGAGGAGGCGAGGATATGATCGGCATCTGTGACCACATGACTGGCCGAGCGCACGATCAACGGATCGGGTGCGGTAGCAACGGATGTATCCTTGTCCGGATAGTCAAAGGTGGACAAGAAATGCCGCATACAGTTCAGCCGCGCGCGTTTCTTGTCGTTTGAGCGCACAACCGTCCAGGGCGCATCCTTGGTATCCGTGTAAAAGAACATCGCCTCTTTCGCTTCGGTATAGTCCCCCCATTTGTTCAGGCTGGCGCGGTCAATCGGCGACAGCTTCCAGCGCTTGAGGGGGTCGGTTTCGCGCGATTTGAACCGCGCGCGCTGCTCATCCTGCGTGACAGAAAACCAGTATTTGCGCAGACGGATGCCGCTGCGTGTGAGCATCCGCTCGAATTCCGGCGTCTGGCGCATGAATTCAAGGTACTCTCCGGGCTCACAGAAATTCATGACGCGCTCAACGCCGGCACGGTTGTACCAACTGCGGTCATAGAGCGTGATCTCTCCCGCCGTGGGCAGATGTTTGACGTAGCGCTGGAAATACCACTGACCGCGTTCCTCATCCGTCGGCTTGTTCAGCGCGACAACACGCGCCGCACGCGGGTTCATATGCTCGGTAAAGCGCTTGATCGTGCCGCCCTTGCCCGCCGCATCCCGTCCCTCAAACAGAATGACCGCCTTTTGCCCTGTCTGCTGAATCCAAAGCTGCGCCTTCAGCAATTCAACCTGCAACTCTGCTTTTTGCGTTTCATACTCCGCCCGGTTCATTTTCTCCGGGTAGGGGTATTCCGATTGCTCAAAAACGGCTTTCTGATCTTCGGTAGCTGCGGCCTCTACGGGCAGTGGGTCTTGGGGGGCATCTTTCATCATTGGCTCCTTGACTGTAACTGCCCCAAGTATCGCCGTTATACGGCCCGCGCGCCCTGACTCAGATCAAATCAACACGCTTTACTCTTGATTATTTGTGCGTTTTTGATACTTCTGGTTTCATTATCTGACCGACAACAAGTGAAAACGCGGGATGCCCTCGCAGGCATAGAGGCTTTTGGACTGTGCATAATACCAGATTGCATGGCATATAAGTCCAGTATAGGCTGTATTTATGGCTCTTCCCGTCGAAACGTTCTTTCTGCACCCTGACGCACAGGGAACGCTGCAATCACAGATCCAGCAAATGATCGCTCAGGGCATATTGTCCGGTCGATTTCAGCGCGCTGAAAAGCTGCCCTCGACACGTCGGCTGGCCGCGCATCTGGGCGTCAGCCGGATTACCGTGACCATCGCCTATACCGAGCTTCTGGCGAATGATTACCTGACGTCGCGGGGCCGCTCGGGCTATTACGTGTCGGAAAACGCCCCGGTTCCGCCTGCCTTCGCCCCCGGCCCCATCAGGACGGATGCAGTCGACTGGACCCGCGCGATTGGTCAACGGTTTTCCGGCGGGGACACTGTGCGCAAACCCCCCGACTGGGAATCCTATCGCTTCCCTTTCATCTACGGACAGGCAGACCCCGAGCTTTTTGATCATGCCAACTGGCGGCTCTGCGCGCTCAAGGCGCTGGGGCAAAAAGACTTTACCGCCCTGACCACCGATTACTACGATCAGGACGACCCGCAGTTGATCGAATTCATTGCCCGCCACACCCTGCCCCGGCGCGGGATCGCCGCCCGCCCCGAGCAGGTGCTGATCACCCTCGGCGCGCAAAATGCGCTCTGGCTCACCACGCAGGTGTTGCTGACACAACGGCGGCGCGCCGCTTTGGAAGACCCTTGTTATCATGCGCTCCGGGACATTCTTTCGCAGTCGCGCTGCCATGTAACCCCTGTCCGGCTGGACGCGGATGGTTTGCCCCCCGATGCCATTCCACCAGACACGGATGTGATTTTCACGACCCCCAGCCACCAGTGTCCGACCACCGGCACGATGCCCATGGCGCGCCGCCATGAGCTGTTGAAACGCGCTGCTGACATGGACGCGATCATCGTTGAGGATGATTACGAGTTCGAGATGTCTTTTCTGAAGGGCCCCTCCCCCGCGCTCAAGAGTCTGGATGCGGATGGGCGCGTGATTTATGTCGGCAGCTTCTCCAAATCCCTGTTTCCGGGCCTGCGTCTGGGATACCTCGTTGGCTCCGAACCCTTCATCCGCGAGGCGCGCGCGCTCAGGGCCTCGGTGCTGCGCCATCCGCCCGGCCACATACAACGCACAGCCGCCTATTTCCTCTCGCTTGGCCATCATGACGCGCTGATCCGTCGCATGGGGAGCACCCTGCACGAACGCCGACAGGTGATGAGCACCGCAATTACGCAAAACAAGCTCGAAATCGCAGGGCAAGGCGCGCATGGCGGCTCGTCTTTCTGGATGCGCGCCCCCGAAAACGTCGACACGCAGGAGCTCGCCCGCAGGCTGCGCGCCCGCGACGTGTTGATCGAACCGGGACACTCGTTTTTCGCCGGTGCCGCACAGCCCCGAAACTTCTACAGGCTGGCCTATTCGTCCATTCCCGCCACCCGAATAGCGCAGGGCGTGGGCCGCGTTGCCAAAGAAATCGACGCCATGTCAAATCTGGCATTAAACAGCTGATCAGATTGGCCCTAACACAATGTAAGCGCATACATTAGATAACAAGCAACCCTAGATTCGCGCATGGATTTCACCCCCGGAGGAACACCCGCCATGAAAATGACTACTGAAGAAGCCTTTGTAAAAACCCTGCAAGCGCATGGTATCGAACACGCCTTTGGGATTATCGGCTCGGCGATGATGCCGATCTCCGACATTTTTCCCGATGCGGGCATCAAATTCTGGGACTGCGCGCATGAAGGCTCCGCAGGCATGATGTCTGACGGCTACACCCGTGCCACCGGCAAAGTGTCGATGATGATCGCGCAGAACGGTCCCGGCATCACCAATTTCGTGACCGCCGTCAAAACCGCCTACTGGAACCACACGCCGCTGCTGCTCGTGACGCCGCAGGCCGCGAACAAGACCATCGGTCAGGGCGGCTTTCAGGAAGTCGAGCAGATGAAACTGTTCGAAGACATGGTCGCCTATCAGGAAGAAGTACGTGACCCGACCCGTGTCGCCGAAGTGCTGACCCGCGTCATCGCCAAAGCCAAACGCCTCAGCGGCCCGGCGCAGATCAACATCCCGCGTGATTTCTGGACCCAGGTGGTCGACATCGAAATCCCCGACCCGATTGAATTCGAAGTATCCCCCGGCGGTGAAAATTCCGTGGCTCAGGCGGCTGAAATGCTGTCCAACGCCAAGAACCCTGTCATCCTGAACGGTGCGGGCGTGGTTCTGTCCAAAGGTGGGATCGAAGCATCCCGCGCCTTGGCCGAGCGTTTGGGCGCACCGGTTTGTGTCGGCTACCAGCACAACGACGCGTTTCCGGGCAACCACCCACTGTTTGCAGGGCCGCTGGGTTACAACGGCTCCAAAGCGGGCATGCAGCTGATCAAGGAAGCTGATGTGGTTCTGTGCCTCGGCACGCGCCTGAACCCGTTCTCGACCCTGCCCGGCTATGGCATCGACTACTGGCCTGCAGATGCGAAAATCATTCAGGTGGACATCAACCCTGACCGGATCGGCCTGACCAAAAAAGTGTCGATCGGCATTGTCGGCGATGCAGCAAAAGTTGCAAACGGCATTCTTTCGCAGCTGTCGGACACCGCAGGGGATGAGGGCCGCGAAGCACGCAAAGCTCACATCGCACAGACAAAATCCGCATGGGCGCAGGAACTGACCTCGCTCACCCATGAGCAGGACGATCCGGGCACCGACTGGAACGTCCGGGCACGTGCGGCCAAGCCTGAATGGATGTCACCACGGATGGCATGGCGCGCGATCCAAAGCGCGCTGCCGGTCGAAGCGATCATTTCATCGGACATCGGCAACAACTGCGCCATCGGCAACGCCTACCCGGCCTTTGAAGAAGGGCGCAAGTATCTCGCGCCCGGTCTGTTCGGTCCCTGTGGCTACGGTCTGCCCGCCATTGTCGGCGCCAAGATTGGTCAGCCTGAGGTGCCGGTTGTGGGTTTCGCAGGCGACGGTGCCTTTGGCATCGCCGTCAACGAATTGACCGCCATCGGCCGTGGTGAGTGGCCCGCGATCACACAGATCGTGTTCCGCAACTACCAGTGGGGCGCGGAAAAACGCAACTCGACCCTGTGGTTCGAGGACAACTTCGTGGGCACCGAGCTTGACGAAGACGTCTCCTACGCCGGCATCGCCAATGCATGCGGGTTGAAAGGTGTCGTGGCCCGCACGCAGGAGGAACTGACAGATGCCCTCAACCAGGCGATCAAGGATCAAATGGAAAACGGCATCACCACGCTGATCGAGGCGATGATCAATCAGGAGCTCGGCGATCCCTTCCGCCGCGACGCGATGAAAAAGCCTGTCCAGGTTGCTGGCATCAGCAAATCTGACATGCGCCCCCAGACTGTCTGATATCGGGTGCACCGAAGCATCCGCATAAAAGGGAACAGGCCGTGAGCGTATTGCGTGATTTAATCGATCGCGCAGCCTCACGGCCTGCTCACATCGTGATGAGCGAAGGCACCGATCCCCGCGTTGTCGAGGGGGCGGTGACGGCTGTCAAATCCGGCATCGCCCGCATCACCCTGATCGGTCCCGAGGACGCGGTGCAGGCCGCACTTGTGCGCGCGGGCTTGCCCAACGCCCCGGCCATCGCAATCGAAGACCCCGAAAACTCCGCCCTGACGGATGAGGTCGCAACCGCCCTGCACGACATCCGCAAGCACAAAGGCATGACGCCACAGGTTGCAGCGCGGCGCGCGCAGGATCCTCTGGTCTTTGCCGCCATGATGGTGCGTCTGGGTTATGCCGACGGCACTGTGGGCGGGGCTGTACACACAACATCCGATACCGTCCGTGCCGCCCTGCAGGTCATCGGCAAGGCAAAAGACGCCCCTCTGGTCTCGGGCTTTTTCCTGATGGCCCTGCCGGAAAACCACCCCTCCGGGCGCGATGCGATGATCTTCAGCGACTGCGGCCTCGTGATTGACCCCACCTGCGAGGAACTCGCGGCAATTGCGGTGGCATCGGCGGCCTCATGCCGCCACTTGCTGGGCAAAGAGCCCCGCGTCGCACTGCTGTCCTTTTCAACCAAGGGCAGCGCGCACCACGAAAAGGTCAGCAAAGTCACCGATGCGCTGGACCTGTTGAAACAGAACCACCCGACGCTCAAGGCCGATGGCGAGTTGCAATTCGACGCGGCATTTGTTCCTGCGGTCGCCGCCTCCAAAGCCAAAGATTCCGAGGTGGCAGGCACTGCCAACGTCATGATTTTCCCCAACCTTGATGCAGGCAACATCGGGTACAAAATCGCGCAACGCATCGGCGGCTGCGATGCCATCGGGCCCGTCCTTCAGGGGCTGGCCAAACCGGCCAATGATCTGTCGCGCGGTTGCGTCGCCAGCGATGTCACGAATATGATCGCCGTCACCGTCCTTCAGGCCAGAGCCTGAGGCCCCGCGTGAACCCATAAGGAGCACCCAATGAACCAGCCCAAGATTGATCTGAGCCCAAAGGTGTCCGACGAGGTCCGCAAGACCACCTGCTACATGTGCGCCTGCCGCTGCGGCATCAACGTCCACATGAAAGACGGCAAGGTCGCCTATATCGAAGGCAACAAGGACCACCCGGTCAATCAGGGCGTCCTTTGTGCCAAAGGCTCCGCGGGAATCATGCAGGTCAACGCCCCGTCCCGGCTGCGCAAACCGCTGAAACGGGTCGGCGAACGCGGTGCGGGCGACTTTCAGGAAATCGAATGGGACGAAGCCCTGCAAATCGCCACCGACTGGCTGGCACCGGTGCGCCGCGACAACCCCGAAAAGCTCGCGTTTTTCACAGGCCGCGATCAGTCGCAGTCCTTCACCAGCTTCTGGGCGCAAAACTTCGGCACCTGCAATTACGCGGCCCACGGTGGCTTCTGTTCGGTCAATATGGCAGCGGCGGGCATCTACACTATTGGCGGTGCTTTCTGGGAGTTTGGCCAACCCGATTGGGACCACACCAAACTCTTCATGCTCTTTGGCGTGGCCGAGGATCACGACAGCAACCCGATCAAGATGGGGATCGGCAAGATCAAGAAACGCGGTGCGCGCGTCATTGGCGTCAACCCGATCCGCACAGGCTATAATGCGGTGGCAGACGATTGGGTGGGCATCACGCCGGGCACGGATGGCTTGTTCATCCTCTCAATGATCCACTGCCTGATGAAAGCGGGCCGGATGGATCTGCACTACCTTGCGCAATACACCAATGCGCCGGTGCTCGTGATCAACAACCCCGGCGCCGCCGATCACGGTCTGCTGATGCGCGATGCCAACGGCAAAGAACTTGTGATGGACCGCGCCACCGGCAAGCCGACGCCATTCGATCAACCCGGCGTAAAACCCGACCTCGCAGCCACCTACGAGGCCAATGGCCAAACCCACCGCCCCGTCTTTCACCAGATGGCGGAGATGTATCTTGATGAACAATATGCCCCTGAAAATGTCGCCGACCGCTGTGGCATTTCTGCAGGTCGCATTCGCACCATCGCCGCCGAACTGGCCCGCGTCGCCTTTGATGAAGCCTTCGAGCTAGACCACGCGTGGACCGATTTCCGGGGCGAGAAACACGACAAGATGATCGGGCGGCCTGTGTCTTTTCACTCCATGCGCGGCATCTCCGCCCATGCCAACGGCTTTCAGACCTGCCGCGCGCTCCACACCCTGCAGATCATCCTCGGCACCGTCGAAGTGCCCGGCGGTTTCCGCTTCAAACCGCCCTATCCGAAACCGGCGACGGCCCACCCCAAGCCGCATTGCAAGGTCACAGCCGACGCACCACTCGACGGCCCGCATCTGGGCTTTGTGCACGGCCCCGAAGACCTGGCCCTCAAGGACGATGGCACCCCGGCGCGCATCGACAAGGCCTTCACCTGGGAAAACCCCATGTCCTCCCACGGGCTGATGCATATGGTCATCTCCAACGCCTACGCGGGGGACCCTTACAAGATCGACGTGCTCTTCATGTATATGGCGAACATGTCGTGGAACTCCTCGATGAACACGCGCGGCGTGATCGACATGCTGACCGACAAGGACGAAAACGGCGACTATGTGATTCCCAAAATCATCTATTCCGATGCCTATAGCTCTGAAATGGTCGCCTATGCCGATCTGATCCTGCCCGACACCACCTATCTGGAACGTCACGACTGTATCTCGCTGCTGGATCGCCCGATCTGCGAGGCAGATGCGGCAGCCGATGCGATCCGCTGGCCCGTGATCGAACCCGACCGCGACGTCATCGGGTTTCAATCCATGCTCTGCACCCTTGGTGCCAAACTGGGGCTGCCCGGTTTTGTGAATGATGATGGCAGCCAGAAATACGAGGATTACGCCGATTACATCGTCAACCATGAACGCAAACCGGGCATAGGTCCGCTCGCGGGCTTCAGGGGCCTTGATGGTGAGAAATCAGGGCGCGGTGAAGTCAACCAGAGCCAGCTTGAACTTTACATCGAAAACGGCGGCTTTTTTGTCGAACATATTCCCGCCGGGGCGCAGTATTACAAACCGTGGAATGCCGCTTATCAGGACTGGGCCGTGGGCATGGGGCTGTATGACAGCCCTCAGCACTACCTCTTCTCGCTCTATTCGGAACCGATGCGCAAATTCCAGCTGGCAGCCGAAGGTCATGGCGAGCGCCAGCCGCCCGATCACCTGCGCGCCCAATATGCAGAAAAAATGTCACCGCTGCCGATCTGGTATTCCTGCGAGGCAGAAAACAAGGCCGACGCCTTTCCTGTCACCGCACTGACGCAGCGCCCGATGGCCATGTATCATTCATGGGGCTCCCAAAACGCATGGCTGCGGCAGTTACACGGGCACAACCCGCTCTATGTCCCCACCAAACTGATGCGCGAAAACGGCCTGTCCGATGGCGACTGGGCCAAAGTAACCTCCCCTCATGGAGAGATCACCGTCCCCGTGCTGGAAATGGCCGCGCTGAATGAAAATACGATCTGGACATGGAACGCGATTGGCAAGCGCAAGGGCGCATGGGCGCTTGAGGAAAACGCGCCCGAGGCCACCCGTGGATTCCTGCTGAACCACCTGATCCATGAATTGCTGCCGCCCAAGGGTGATGGTCTGCGCTGGGCCAACTCCGATCCGATCACGGGGCAGGCCGCGTGGTTTGACCTCAAGGTTCGGATCGAAAAAGCCGACGCACCGGTTGAGGCACAACCCGCCCTTGACCCGATCAAGTCTCCGGTTGGCACAGGTCCCAAAGACTTGACGTGGAAGGTGGGTAAATGATGCGCGCGCCTGCCACCGACGTGATACCGACGCAATACCGACGCTGTACCGACGTCGAAAAACCACTACAGAATGAGGGCCACGCATGACCACTCTGCCAGCCAAAACCGACAAGAAACTCGGCCTCGTCATCGACCTTGATACCTGCGTCGGCTGCCATGCCTGTGTGATTTCCTGCAAAGGGTGGAACACGGAATACTACGGCGCTCCCCTGTCGGATCAGAACGCCTATGGCGCGGACAACAGCGGCACCTTCCTCAACCGCGTGCATTCTTATGAGGTGCAACCGGACGTCGGTGCCGCACAGCTGATCCATTTCCCGAAATCCTGCCTGCATTGCGAGGACGCGCCCTGCGTGACGGTCTGCCCAACCGGGGCCAGCTATAAGCGCGTCGAAGATGGCATCGTGCTGGTCAATGAAAGCGACTGCATCGGCTGTGGCTTGTGTGCGTGGGCCTGCCCCTACGGGGCGCGCGAGCTTGATCAGGCCGAAGGCGTCATGAAGAAATGCACCCTCTGCGTGGACCGTATCTATAACGAAAACCTGCCCGAGGAAGACCGCGAACCTGCCTGCGTGCGCACCTGCCCGTCAAACGCCCGCCACTTCGGCGATCTGGGTGACCCGGACAGTGCCGTCAGCCAATTGGTGGCAGAACGCGGCGGCATGGACCTGATGCCCGAACAGGGCACCAAGCCCGTCAACCAATACCTGCCACCGCGCCCAAAAGACACATTGCCCGACGCAGGCCCCGAATTCGATGTCCTCGCGCCCTTCCTCGAACCCATCGCCACGGAGCCGAAGGGCTTTCTCAGCTGGCTCGACAAAACGCTGGAGAAGCTCTGATGCACCCCGCCCCTTCTGTTATATTCTTCACGACGTTCAGCGGCCTTGGCTTTGGCCTTTTGGTCTGGCTGGGCATTGGCATGCCCGCTGTCACAGGCTGGACAGCTTTTGCTTTCTTTGCAATCGCTTACGTCATGGCGGTTGGCGGACTGCTGGCCTCGACTTTCCACCTCGGGCGGCCGGAACGCGCGATCAAAGCCTTCAGCCAATGGCGTTCCAGCTGGCTCAGCCGTGAGGCATGGTGCGCTGTCGGCGCGCTGGTGTTCATGGGGCTCTACGGCGCCGGTCTCGTCTTTCTGGAAACCCGTTTCGCCCTGCTCGGGCTGATCGGGGCGGGTTTGTCGCTGGCAACCGTCTTTACCACTTCGATGATCTATACTCAGCTCAAAACCATACCGCGCTGGAACATGCCGCTGACGCCTGTTAAATTCATTTCCTTCTCCGTCGCCGGGGGCGCGTTGCTCGCCGGGCAGGTCAGCATTGCCGTCGTTCTGTTACTCCTCGCAGGCGCCATCCAGCTTTTGGCATGGATGCAAGGCGACAAGGCCTTCGCCGCCTCAGGCACGACATTGGCCACCGCAACGGGCCTCGGCTCAGCGGGGAGCGTGCGCGCGTTTGAACCGCCACACACCGGCACCAACTATCTGCTGCGCGAATTCGTGCATGTGGTCGGGCGCAAACACGCCGCCAAGCTGCGCATCATTTCGCTGCTCTTGATGGTCGTCCTGCCGGTCATCCTGCTGATGCTGCCGTTCTCGCACATCCTCGGCGTTCTCGCACTTGTCTCGCATGTTGCAGGTGTTCTGACGGCCCGCTGGCTGTTCTTTGCCGAAGCAGAACACGTCGTCGGCCTCTATTACGGCAAGCGCTGAAAGCCCTGAAACAGCAGGTTGCATGATCAAGGACCCTGAAAAAATGAGCGGAATCCTCTTCCGCCCGCTTTCTTGATAACGTCATGCGAAAAACCTGAATCACGTAACGCTGCCTGAAATCAAAGATTTAAACGCGTTACGTAATATTTCAGGTATTTCGTCAGTCGCTCTAGTTCATCAGACCGGCATGCCTCAGCCCCGCATCGACCAGCGCGCGGGTTTCATCGGACAAGGCGGTCAGTGGCAGGCGCACCTCTTCTGAACACAGATCAAGCTGTGACATCGCATATTTGACCCCCACAAGACCGGGCTCGGTAAAGATCGCCTTGTGTAGCGGCATCAACCGGTCCTGAATGCTCAGCGCGGTTGCATAATCACCGGCCAGACACGCCGCCTGCATCCGGCTCAACAGTTTGGGTGCGACATTGGCCGTCACCGAAATACAGCCAACGCCGCCTTGCGCATTAAACCCATGCGCCGTTGCGTCTTCACCGGAGAGCTGCATGAAATCCGGGCCACAGGTGCTGCGCTGATCGCAGACACGCGCCAGATCACCGGTGGCGTCCTTAACGCCGATGATGCGCGGCAGTTCGGCCAGTTTGCCCATGGTTTCAGGGCTCATATCAACGACTGAGCGGCCCGGAATATTATAGATAATGATCGGCAGATCGGCACAATCATGCAGCGCCGTGAAATGCGCAATCAGCCCCGATTGCGTGGGCTTGTTGTAATAGGGCGTCACCACAAGCGCGGCATCCGCGCCGACGGCCTCCGCATGGCGCACAAGGCGGATCGCCTCAAGCGTGTTATTGGACCCGGCCCCTGCAATAACCGGCACACGCCCTGCTGAGGCTTTGACCACTGCCTCAACGACGGCTTCATGCTCTTTATGCGTCAGCGTCGGACTTTCACCAGTTGTACCGACCGGGACCAAACCGTTGCTGCCCTCACCGATGTGCCATTCCACCAGCTTTTTAAGCGTTTCCAGATCCAGCTCGCCGTTCCGAAACGGCGTGACGAGGGCAGGCATAGAACCTTTGAACATATTCACGCTCCTTAAGCATTGTGGCCGGCAAATGGCCTGGGTTAACGAGATGTAAGCAGGATCGTGATTTGATCCCTATCATCGAAGTCATATGTATGAGAGCCTCTAGCCCTCAAACCCTAGGAAATGCAAGTGATCAGGCGTTTATTCATTAGTCTTGTGCTGGTTTTAATCACCGCTTTGCCCGTGTCCGCCGAACGGCCACGCCCGTTGGGCTGGGCATTGGACTCGGCGCGCAGCGGCAATTGGCAGGCAGCATCGCGGATTGCAGCACGCGATGGGCAAGTGGCCGCCGATGTTATTGAATGGATGCGCCTGCGGGATGGGCTTGGCACCTATGAAGAGGTGGCGGCATTCCTTGAACGTCGCCCCGACTGGCCGGGGGAGCGGTATCTGAGGCGGCAATCAGAAACCACGCTGATGACGCAAAGCGATGACCGGGTCATCTCGTTTTTCGAGGAAACACCACCGCAATCGCCGCAAAGCGCGTTGCGTTTCGCCAAGGCCCTCAAAGCGCGCCAACGCGCCGATGAGGCGGAAGCCATCGTTGTAGGCGCGTGGCGCAACATGGCGATGGGTGCTTCGGATCAGGCAGAATATATTGCTGCTCACGGGCGCATTTTAAGTGCGCATCACGACGCACGCCTTGATTCGATGCTCTGGCAAGGCGCTGTCGGAAATGCACGCCGCATGTTTGATATGGCCTCAAAGGGTGCGGTTGCTGCGGCTAAGGCACGGCTTGCCCTGCGCGAAGAGACACCCGGCGTCGACACCCTGATCGCGGCTGTGCCGGACAGCAATGCAAAGGATGGTGGCCTGCAGTATGAGCGGTTCATGTGGCGCGTCCGCAAAGGTCGCCGCGATGATGCCAAGGATTTGATGCTAGCCACCTCCGTAAGCGCGGAACGTTTGGGCCGACCCGAATCTTGGTCAAACCGCAGACGCTCACTGGCGCGATATGAAATGCGAAACGGCAGCGCAGAAAGGGCATACGAACTGGCCTCACGGCATTTTCTGACCGGCGGGTCCGCCTATTCCGACCTGGAATGGCTCGCGGGCTACATCGCGTTGCAAAAACTGCAAGAACCGCAAACGGCATTGAAACACTTTGAAAACCATGACGCTGCCGTCCGCTCCCCAATATCAAAGGGGCGCGCTGGCTACTGGCGTGGTCGCGCATATGAAGCAATGGGGGATGTTGCAGTAGCAGATCAGGCCTATGCCTCCGCCGCACAACATCAGACGTCGTTTTATGGTTTACTTGCCGCTGAGCGCGCGGGTCTTCCATTTGATCTAGAACTTGCTGTTTCCGAACCAGCAGAGGATTGGCGCACATCGGACCTTGCCAAAACACCTCTTTTTGAGGCGGGGCTCTTATTGCAGGCCTCCGGTGAACTCAATCTGGCGGAGCGGTTCTGGACACATCTGGCAGAGAGCCTTGATGCACAGGACGGCGCGCTGCTGGCCAAAGCTGCGGTTGACGCCGGGCAGCCTCATCTGGCGGTCATGATTGGCAAACGCCTTGCCCAGCGCGCAATTGTAGTGCCTTACGGGTACTATGCGCTGCACCCGCTGGCACAACGCGCTTTGCCAATGGCCCCGGAAATGTCACTCGCAATCGCGCGTCGGGAAAGCGAATTTGACGCCCGGGTTCAGAGCGGCGTTGGTGCGCGGGGTCTCATGCAAATCATGCCGCGGACGGGCGCTGAGGTCGCACGGCAATTGGGGCGCGCCTCTGAACACACAACGCAACGGCTGATCTCGGACCCCGTCTACAATGCAGAGTTAGGCGCGGCCTACCTGTCGACGCTCGCGCGGCGGTTTTCGGGCAATGTGATCATGATGTCAGCCGGATATAATGCCGGTCCCAGCAGGCCAGACCGCTGGATGGAGGACTATGGTGATCCACGACGCGGCGATGTTGAAATCGTGGATTGGATCGAGCACATACCATTTCGCGAAACGCGCAACTACGTCATGCGCGTCTCCGAGAGCTTGCCAATTTACCGCGCACAACTTGGTAAAGCCCCTTTACCCTTGCCCTTTAGCGAGGAGCTAACGGGGCCCAGCCTATTGAACTATGCACCTAAAGGGGAATAGGGCGAAAACTGGCGCGCGCCCTGTCCTAGCCACGTAAAACGCCGCGGCTCATATGCCTTTTGCGGCCGTATCCCGCGACACGTTCGACGTCAAAACCCGCCGCGTCCAGCCCACGTCGAACAAAACCAGCCGCTGTGTAGGTCGCAAATGTTCCATTCGGTGCGGTATGTAATGCCACATCCTTCAAAAGCTGTTCGCACCATAATTCCGGGTTTTTTGCAGGCGAAAATCCATCCAGAAACCACGCATCTGCCTGCCCCTGCCAGTGAGCCACGGTTGAACGTGCATCCCCGATGATGACCTCAAGCTGGATGTCGGGCGCAAGTTCAAAAACGCCCCCCTCGGGAGACCATAGCTCAAGTAAGCGATCAACAGGCAGGTTCGTTTGTTTAAAGGTGCTCAACGCCTTGGACATATCAGCGGGTTTCATCGGGTAGGCTTCAAAGCTGGTAAAACGCATCTGCCCACCCGGCGCATGCAGTTGCCACATCTGAGCCGCCGCCAGAAAATTCATTCCCGTACCAAACCCAAGCTCTGCGATATGAAAATTCCCGTGAAACCGCTCAGGCAAACGATTGCCAGAAAGAAAAACATACCGCGTTTCCGCTAAACCATTTTCAAGACTGTAATAAGGGTCATCAAAACGGGCCGACACTGGAACATTCTCCGACTGCCATGTTACATCTGCGGTCTGGTTCTGCACGCGCGCGCCTTGTAAAGGTTACGGAAACTGAAATGACCCTGAGGTAGGAACCACAATTTGGCAATGATTGATGTCACCATTCGCGGTGCGGGTATTCTCGGGTTATCAATCGCTTGGGTTTGCCTGCAACGCGGTGCAAGCGTGCGGATTGTTGATCCATATGGCGCTGGTGCGGGCAGCAGCGGCGGCGTGGTCGGCGCGCTTGCCCCTCATGTACCCGAAAATTGGAACCCAAAGAAAGCGTTTCAATTGGACAGCTTGCTCATGGCAGAGGGTTTTTGGTCTGACGTTGCTGAGGCAAGCGGCGAAAACCCCGGCTACATCAGAAGCGGTCGCCTGCAACCAATTGCCGATCAACATGCCCTGACACTTGCGCACCGCAGATGCGATACCGCCAAGCAGCTTTGGGGCGCGCATGCTCAGTGGCTGGTCGAACCTTCGATGACATCCGAATGGTCGCCGCCGAGCCCAACAGGTTGGCTGATAAAAGACAACCTCAGCGCCTTGATACACCCTCGACTGGCAACAAACGCGCTTGCCATCGCACTTAAAAATCGAGGGCTCAGCATTGAAACAGAAGCTGCAGACAAAGGGCAGGTCGTCTGGGCCACCGGCGTTCATGGCTTGGAAAAGCTCTCTGAAACGCACCATCGCATGGTCGGGAATGGTGTAAAGGGTCAAGCGGCGGTGTTCGACTATGACGCTGCTGGTAAGCCGCAACTCTTTATCGACGGGTTGCATATCGTACCCCATGCAAACGGCACCGTCGCCATCGGATCCACCTCCGAAAGGGAATATGCAGCGTCTGATACGACTGACGAACAACTCGATGAACTGATACTGAAAGCGCGCACGGTCTTTCCGACCCTGGGAAAAGCCATGGTATTGGAAAGATGGGCTGGCGTGCGTCCACGCAGCCGAAGCCGCGCCCCGATGCTCGGCGCATGGCCGGGACGGGACGGGCACTTTATTGCAAACGGCGGCTTCAAAATCGGCTTTGGCATGGCCCCAAAAATCGCCCATGTGATGGCTGATTTATTGCTGGAAGGAAAAAATGCGATTCCAGATGGATTTGAAGTAAGCGCGTCCTTCTAAGACCAAGAGCGGTCAAAGTGGCAAAACCGAGATCACACAATGCAGCCTAGCGCGCAGCTTCCTCGCGCAGCTTCGTCATCAACTCCGTCAATGTTTTTTGATAAAACTCCGAGCCCAGTTGCCCATTGTCGTCAAACTGGTTGCTGCTATCGGCCAAGTGCATTTCAGGACCTTGCAGGATACGTGGCTGGAAAGGCACCATAAACCCGCGAAGCACCATTTGCGCACGCTCCCCGCCTGCGCGACCCGCGGCGGCAGACATGACGGCAACAGGTTTCGATTTCCAAGGTGCGTCTTTGGTCCGTGACACCCAATCCAGAGCATTTTTCAAAACACCGGACGGCCCTTTGTTGTATTCTGGCGTCGAAATAACAACGGCATCGGCTGCTGCGATCTGCTCCGCCAGCGTCTGAACCTCACTCGGCACACCATGCGCTGATTCCGCATCTCCGTCATAAAGCGGCAGTCGCAGGTTGGCTTCGACATAGGTGCACTTCCCAAAGAGCCGCGCTGCTTCACGCAGCAACATGCTGTTGGTCGATTCCTGCCGCAGCGCCCCGGATATTCCCAGAAGTGTAAGTTGAGCCATCTTTTAAAACCTCTTTTTCAATTTTTGAATACAGTGATGCGCCAGCCGGGAAAGGCAAGAGGCCCCGCCCTTGGAGCGAGGCCTTTTTTCATGTGGATGCCCGTTTATGCAGTTGGCAAAATAACGATCTCTACCCGACGGTTTTGCGCCTTGCCTGTTTCGTTGAGATTGCTCGCGACGGGCTGGCTCTCTCCGCGTCCGATTGTCTGTAGTCGGGACGACGTGACGCCAGCATTCATCAGGATACCAGCAACCGATCCCGCCCGCCGTTCGGACAGTTGTTGGTTGTAGGCGGCATCCCCATCGCTATCCGTGTGCCCAATGACCTGAATGGTCGAAGCCGGATAGTTTTGCAGGCTGCCCGCAACCGTATAAAGGTCATTTTGCAAATCCGGACGTACTGAAAAACTGTCGGTCGCGAAAAGCAAATCTTGCGGTAGGCTCACGATCAGACGGTCGCCCGTGTTGGTAATCTGCACGTCGTCATTGCCCAGATCGCGGCGCAACTCCGCTTCCTGTTGGTCAAGATTATAGCCGATGCCTGCGCCAATTGCGCCCCCGACAACCGCGCCAATCACTGCGCCCTTGTCCCGGTTGCCATCCCCACGCGACAAAGCACCCGCCAAGGCACCTGCCCCTGCACCGATCAACGCGCCTTGCTGCGTGTTGGATAAGTTGGGGTCTTGGTTCAGTTGCGCGGGATCCGTACAAGCGGCCAAACCCAAAATCCCTGCCATCGCCAAAGCCATTGGTTTACTGAATAGTCTCATATTTACTGCCTTCTCGGTTGCCTCCCCGTTCGGGCGGGGCGGCGTTATGGTCCGTCAGCTTATATGGGATGTGCAGCCCGGCAAACAAAGGGGAAAAATCGACAAGCGACATCCTGCCGGTAAAAATCACGTTTCCAGTTCAACCGCCTCATAGGCAAGCATGGCGCGTTTCATGGGTATTCCCCAGTGATATCCCCCCAATCCCCCCGATTTACGCAGGGCGCGATGACAGGGAATGATCCAACTGATCGGATTTCTGCCCACGGCAGTGCCAACCGCGCGCACCGCACGCGGCGCACCAACAGCTTGGGCGATTTCGGAATAGGTCGTGACATGGCCCGTCGGAATGGACAAAAGCGCTTCCCAGACTTTTATCTGGAATGGCGCACCAATCAAAAACAACGGTGTGGTATCCAGCGCCCCGTCTTTGGCCCCAAACGCCTGCAACACCCATGGGCGCAGCATCATCGGGTCTTCGACATAGGACGCCTGCGGCCAGCGCGCGGCAAGATCTTCGAATGCCGGTTCCGCGCCCATTTCCGCTGCGAAACCGATGCCACATATGCCTTTTTCCGTGCCCATGACGATTGCCGGGCCAAAGGGGCTTTCGAACCAGCCCCAGTATATGGTCAGGCCAGCCCCTTTGCGCGCGAACTCCCCCGGGCTCATCGCTTCCCATCTCAGGAATAAATCGTGCAGCCGACCGCTGCCGGACAAACCGACCGCATGAGATGCCGCGAGCGTCGAAAACCGTTCGCTCAGCAGCGTCTTGGCGTGCCCCAGTGTCAGATATTGCTGATACCGTTTCGGGGAAACGCCCACCCAACGCGAGAACACGCGTTGGAAATGCGCCGGGCTCATTCCCATATCCGCCGCAATGTCGTCGAGGGAAATGGGATGGTCGGTTTGATCAATCAGATCAATCGCCCGGCGGATCACGTGGTAATGATAGGCGCCTTCGGAATCTTGCGGCAGGGTCTGGTGCTGTGTCATGGCGTATGTTTACGCCGTTATCGAGGGCCACGCGACCCGTTTCATGCGGTTATACGACGTCCCGGTTCACAGAAAATTACGATACTGCATGTAGGCACGCAACGACGGTTTACGCCGCACAGTCAAATCGGCGGATCATGCTCTTGCCCGTCCGTAGGAAAGAACGCATACCACCACCATGGCAAAACAACTCGATTATCATACGATCCGGGAGATTTTCACCCGCTTTCGCGCGGCTGATCCTGAGCCCAAAGGCGAGCTGGAGCATGTGAACGTCTATACACTGGTTGTGGCTGTCGCCCTCAGCGCGCAGGCAACGGACGCGGGCGTCAACAAAGCCACACGTGCGCTGTTCAAGATCGCAGACACGCCACAAAAAATGCTGGACCTCGGGATTGACGGTGTCACCGAACACATCAAGACGATCGGTCTCTTTCGTCAAAAGGCCAAGAATGTCATCAAGCTGAGCCAAATTCTTGTGGATCAATATGGCGGCGTCGTCCCAAACAGCCGCGCCGCATTACAAAGCCTACCGGGCGTGGGTCGCAAGACGGCCAACGTGGTGCTGAACATGTGGTGGCAACAGCCTGCACAGGCCGTGGATACGCATATCTTTCGGCTCGGGAACCGCACCGGGATCGCGCCAGGCAAGACAGTCGATGTCGTCGAACGCGCCATCGAAGATAACATTCCGGCAGATTTTCAATTGCATGCGCATCATTGGATGATTTTGCATGGGCGCTACCACTGTAAAGCGCGCAAACCACTGTGCCGGACCTGCATTATAAACGATCTCTGCCCATTTGAGGACAAAACCGAATGACAAAATACGAAGTGGTCGGCATCGGAAACGCCGTTGTCGACGTGATCAGCCATGCCGATGACAGTTTTCTCGCTCATATGGGCATCGAAAAAGGCATCATGCAGCTGATCGAACGCGACCGGGCCGAGGTGCTTTATGGCGCGATGCAGGATCGCCTGCAAACACCGGGCGGCTCGGTTGCCAATGCCATTGCGGGTGTCGGCGCTCTTGGCCTGCCGACTGCCTTTATCGGGCGTGTGCACGACGATGCCTTGGGCCGGTTTTACGCAGAGTCCATGCGCGATGGCGGCACTGATTTCGTGAACGCGCCTGTGCAGGGCGGGGATTTGCCAACCTCACGTTCCATGATTTTCGTCTCCCCCGATGGTGAGCGGTCGATGAACACATATCTGGGCATCTCAACGGACCTTGGCCCGGCGGACGTGCCCGAAACAGTCGCATCCAATGCCAAGATCATCTTTCTTGAGGGGTATTTGTTTGACAAGGACCACGGCAAAGAGGCGTTTTTGCAAGCCTCCCGTCTGGCTTGTGCGGCAGGCGGTAAAGCAGGGATCGCCATTTCCGACCCCTTTTGTGTCGAGCGGCACCGCTCTGATTTCCTGACGCTGATCGAGAACGAACTTGATTACGTGATCGGCAATCAGCACGAAATTGAATCGCTGTTTGAGACCGATCTTGAAACCGCGCTCGCGAAAACGGCCGCGATCTGCCCCTTGGTGGTATGCACACGATCAGGCGACGGCGTCACCGTCGTTTCCGGCAACGAGCGCATTGATGTTCCCGTGCAGACAGTCACACCCGTGGACGCAACCGGTGCAGGCGATCAGTTCGCCGCCGGGTTCCTCTATGGCATGGCAACGGGCCGCGATCTGACGACCTGTGCACGGATGGGCAATCTTTGTGCGGCCGAAGTCATCAGCCACGTCGGCCCACGGCCCCTGATCGACATGATGGCCGAATTCCGCAAGGCCGGGTTAGCCTGACAATGCTTGGCGATGGCTTTCATACTATCCCCGCTGGCAAGGTGGCGATGATCGTCACCTATCTTGAAATGCGCCAACAGGTCCCCATAACCGAGCGCCCGCTGCCGCCCAACCTGACGTTTCGCAGAGTTGAAGCCGATCCGCTCTGGTTTCGCGATGTTTTTAAGCGCGTGGGGTCGCTGAACTGGCTTTGGTATGGTCGGCTGAAACTGAACGACACAGATTTGACCGCGATCTTGCAAGACCCGAAGGTCGAACATTACACGCTGACCAAAGATGGCACGGACGAAGCCCTGCTGGAACTGGATTTTCGCGAGGATGGCGTCTGTGAACTGGCGTATTTTGGCCTGACCCCTGCTCTGATCGGCACCGGCGCCGGGCGCTGCCTTATGAACGAAGCGATCACGCGGGCCTGGACCAGGCCCATTTCGCTGCTGCACGTGCACACCTGTACACTCGACAGCCCGCAAGCGCTCCATTTTTACCGCCGCAGCGGTTTTACCCCCGTCCGGCAAGAAGTCGAAATAGACGATGATCCGCGTATCGCTGGTATTCTACCCAGAAACGCAAGCCCGAACGTGCCAATCTTTGACCCCTAAAGATGCGCCTCAAAGGCATCCAATACGGCCACGTAAACGTCGCGCTTGAAGGGAACGATATTCTCAACCAAGTCCGCCGCAGGTAGCCAGCGCCACTGTGAGAACTCCGGATGTTCGGTCACGATGTTGATATCGCTGTCTGCCCCGTGAAAGCGCATCAGAAACCACTTCTGCTCTTGCCCACGGTATCGCCCCTTCCACAGCTTTGGCACCAGATCAAAAGGCAGCTCATAGGGCAGCCAGTCTTCCGTCTCCGCCACCACCTCGGCCAATTCAGGGTTCACACCCGTTTCTTCCCATAACTCACGCAGCGCCGCAGCGCGCGGGTCTTCACCTTTTTCAACACCACCCTGTGGCATCTGCCATGCGGCAATATTGTTGTCGCGCCGCTGCCCGACGAAAACCTCGCCCTGACCGTTCATCAACATCACACCCACACAAGGACGATACGGCAGCTTGGCGATCTCTTCTGGGGTCATGACGGGTCCTTTTCCGCTGGGTCGCATTTTGGTTTTTCATGTGCTTAATGATTTGTCAGGCATACGCAAGAAACCCATCGCACGAAAGCCCGGTTGCGCCAAAAGGGATCAAGACCACCCCAGCATACGCATTTGCGATTGTGACGCGGCGTTGTGCGTGACAGGCTTTGCCGGATAATGCGATGTCACAACAATAACGACCGGGGAGGGTTTCGAATGGCCAACTATCCAAATCTACTGGCGCCGCTGGATCTTGGCTTTACGACGCTGAAAAACCGCGTGTTGATGGGGTCGATGCACACTGGTCTGGAAGAAACCAAGGACTGGAACCGGGTCGCTGAGTTTTATGCCGAACGCGCCAGAGGCGAGGTCGCCTTGATGGTCACAGGCGGCATTGGCCCCAACCTCGAAGGCTCTGTCCTGCCCGGCGCGGCCATGATGGTCAGCGATCAGGATGTGGCAAACCACAAGATCATCACGGATCGCGTGCATGCGGCGGGCGGCAAAATCGCCATGCAAATCCTGCACGCGGGTCGCTACGCCTATGGGCCAAAATGCGTCGCACCCTCGGCCATCAAGTCCCCGATTTCGCCTTTCGCGCCGACCGAGTTAGACGCCGATGGGATCGAAAAGCAAATCAGCGATATCGTCTCCTGCGCCGCCCGCGCGCAGGCCGCCGGATATGACGGCGTCGAGATCATGGGCTCTGAGGGATATTTCCTGAACCAGTTTCTGGTCACCCATACCAACAAGCGCACCGACGGTTGGGGCGGGTCATATGAAAACCGCATGCGCCTGCCTGTTGAGGTCGTGCGCCGCGTCCGCGCGGCTGTGGGCGCGGATTTTATCATCATCTACCGCCTGTCGATGATTGACCTGATCCCGAACGGCTCCACCCATGATGAGGTCGCCCAACTGGCACAGGCGGTCGAGGCGGCAGGGGCCACGATCA
Organism: Roseobacter litoralis Och 149; assembly: GCF_000154785.2. NCBI lineage: Bacteria > Pseudomonadati > Pseudomonadota > Alphaproteobacteria > Rhodobacterales > Roseobacteraceae > Roseobacter > Roseobacter litoralis. The sequence continues at coordinate 163,426 of NC_015730.1, read as the reverse complement.
TCAACACAGGCATCGGCTGGCACGAAGCGCGCATTCCGACAATCGCCACATCCGTACCCCGCGCGGCCTTTGCATGGGTCACCAAAAAGCTGATGGGCAAGGTCGGGATTCCGGTCATTACCTCCAACCGCATCAACACGCCCGAAGTTGCCGAGGAGGTGCTTGCTACCGGATGCGCTGATATGGTGTCGATGGCGCGCCCCATGCTGGCGGACGCGGATTTTGTGCTCAAAGCCATGCGCGGCAAATCGGGCGAAATCGCACCCTGCATCGCCTGCAACCAGGCCTGTCTGGATCATACGTTCAGCGGCAAGATCTCCAGTTGTCTTGTCAACCCGCGCGCCTGTTATGAGACTGAACTGACCATCGAAACTGCGGCACAACCAAAGACCATCGCCATCGTGGGGGCAGGCCCCGCAGGCCTCTCCACGGCAATCACAGCGGCGCAGCGGGGCCATAATGTCACGCTGTTCGATCAGGCGGATGAAATCGGCGGCCAGCTCAATATGGCGAAACAGGTGCCGGGGAAGGAAGAGTTCTGGGGCCTTGTGGATTGGTACCGTACCATGCTGGACACCACCGGTGTCACGGTTTCACTGGGGCAGCCCGTAGGTGCGGGCGATCTGAAATCCTATGATGAGGTGATCGTTGCAACAGGTGTGGTCCCGCGCGATCCCGGCATCCAAGGGCAGGATGCACCTAATGTTGTCAGCTATATCGAGGTGTTGCGCGGCACGGCGCAGGTTGGAAAACGCGTTGTGATCGTGGGCGCGGGCGGCATCGGGTTCGACGTGGCTGAATACCTTGTTCACGAAGGCAAGAGCCCGACGGTAAACCTGCCCGAATGGATGCGTGAATGGGGTGTCTCCGACCCGAGCGAAAACCGGTCGGGTCTTGCACCAGAGGGGCCGCAACCCGCTCCGCCCGCGCGTGATGTGACCTTGTTGCAGCGCAAGGCGGAAAAGCCCGGCAAACGGTTAGGCAAGACCACAGGTTGGATACACCGAGCGGCGCTGGCAATGAAGAATGTAAAGATGATGGGCGGCGTGAATTACGAAAGTGTTCAGGACGGCGGGCTATTGGTATCCTTTGGCGAGGCCCGCGAAAACCCCACGCTGATCGAGGCCGACACAATCGTGATGTGCGCAGGGCAGCTGCCCGAACGAACGCTCGCTGATGCACTCGATGGCGCAGGCACGCCCTACCATATCATCGGTGGCGCGGATGTTGCGGCTGAACTGGATGCCAAACGCGCGATTGATCAGGGCACGCGTTTGGCTGCGATACTCTAATCGGTCATTCGACCGTGATGGTGATCACTTTAGACACGACGGGCGTTGAGTGTGGAACGTGCCCCGCGTCACCCAAAACCAGCTGCAGCGTATGCCGCCCGACCGGCAAATCTATTTCCGTTTCAGTCTGACCGCCACCGAAATGGATGTGGTTTTCGTCAGACGGGATACCATTTGCCAATTCATCTGCGCCATCTTCACCCTCACCCAAAGGGGGGCGGTTGATAAAAAGGTGGTGATGCCCCGTCATCTCCGCTTCCGATCCCGCAGGGGCGACGCCCATGCCGCGCAACCCAAATTTCACGCGGAATGGTGAAGAAACAGTTTGTCCGTCCTCAAGGTTGATAAAGTACACTTCTGAATCGGGGTTTGCCGGCGTCTCACCCCCGGCCCATCCAAAAGATGTGGTCAGGATAAGTGCCAAGACAAAGCTGGTAATGCGTTTCATTTCAGAATCCTCCCTTAGATTGTATTCATAGAGGGTAGCCTAAGCCGATCACACGTCCAGCAATACAGGCAGAACCGCCTCCTCAACACATTGTGTAGCTTCAGCGTTTCCGACGCTGCGAGCAACTCTGGAATGATTCTCAATTGCGGTTTTTCAGCTACACGCCGCGCCTCATTCGGACCGAATTGCGCCACATTTTCGACAAATTTCAGATCAATTTGACTAAGATTGCTCATTTCTCGCTATGATTGAAGCGCTAAAGAACGAACCGAAATCAACCAACTCCGTACCGAAACCACCATAAAATGCAGGCTATCGCATCAGTATTCGCCCCAACGGTTTCCACATAACGAACGATCTGGTCAAAAAACGTGATACTGTCTCAGACCTGCCGCGTTCCTGCCCGAATTGCCCGTCATAAAAGACGGCGAAGTAATTCGAAGGGAAGAGTGATGGACCGGCTCACGGAAATGGAAGCCTTTGCGATGGTTGTGGATCAGGGTGGCTTTACCGATGCTGCCAAGAAACTGGGCATCTCGAAATCCGCCGTCTCGAAACATGTGTCCTCCCTTGAGGCGCGGCTCGGCGCACGGCTTTTGAACAGAACAACGCGGCGGGTCAGCCCGACCGAAATCGGTCTTGCCTATTACGACCGCGCACGCCGGGTTTTGAACGACGCAGGAGAGGCCGACGCATTGGTGACATCCATGCAAAGCGCGCCTTCGGGGCTATTGCGGATTTCTGTCGCCACTGATTTTGGCGTGAACCACCTGTCGCCCGTTCTCAGCGAATTTCTATCGGATTTCCCGGATATCACCGTCAACATGGTGCTCAACAATCGCTACGTTGAACTGATCTCGGAAGGCTTCGACATGGCCGTGCGGATAGGCGAGCTTGAGGACAGCACATTGCGCGCGCGCAAACTGACCGAGACGACCAAACGGATGATCGCAAGTCCGGGTTACTTCGAAAAATACGGACGTCCCGAAAAGATCGATGACCTCAACGCACATAAGTTACTGCACTATTCCAACCAGTCCTCGGGCAACGTGTGGAAAATCACCGCGCCTTCAGGTGAAAAGCGTCAGGTGCGTACCGCTGGCTGGCTTAGTGTCAATGATGGTCAATCCTTGCTGAACGCCGCCATTTCAGGGCTTGGGATCGCGTATCTCCCCAGCTTTCTGTACGCGGACGCGATGGAAAAAGGTCTGGTTGAAGACGCAATTCCCGATCTCCCAATGGAAACGCAAGGCATTTACGCGGTCTATCCCCCCGGTCGTTTCACCCAACCCAAGGTGCGCGCTTTCATCGATTTTCTGGTCAACTCCTTTGCCGAAAAAGGACCTGCGGAATGGTAAAGCTCCCCGCGCAGTCGGGTATCGCAGATATTAAGGGCGCGCGATACGACTATTGAGTATTTAACAAAACCACTTCTACGCGACGGTTTTGCCTACGCCCTTCGTCCGTGAGGTTCGTTGCAATCGGTGCCAGATAGCCCATGCCCTCTGCATCAACCTTGTCAGGCGCAACGCCATATACCTCGATCAACCGTGCGCGGACCGATTGCGCCCGCGCGCGTGACAGCGAGATATTCGTGGCAAGCGCGCCAGTCGTGTCGGTATGACCAACCAATGCAATGCGTATACCCTCTGTAGTCGACAAAAATTCCGAAAGCTCTTTGAGTGCCGGAAACGGGCCCGGCCCGAGATCCGATGTACCAATCGCGAACGCAAGTCCTGGCAGAACATAACGCCCGTCCTGTGGCAGCATCTGAACGCTTTGATCCAAATTTCGCTCTGCAAGAATGGGTTCACGTTCTGCAGGCCGCTCTCTGGGTACAATCACGGACAGATCTGTGTTTTCGTCGATCGAAACGACCTGCACATAGGATGATGATGCCGTCGTGCTGACCAGGATGCCGACCGCTTGCCGGGGTCCGTCCGGCTCTGCTGAAAACGCCGTCAGATAGCGGTATTGTGAAATGTTGACGTACATGTTGGGGCCCGGCAGCACCTCAATGTTGAACCGGAAGTCGAAGCCTCCACATGTGGGCGCGTCACATTCGAATGCCAGATCAAACCCCTGCGCCTGCAACTGGGCCCGCAACGGGGTGATCACCTGCAAGGGGGTTAATCCCGGTGAGGATATGCGCCAGCTGCGGCGTAAAACTCTACCCTCCATGGATCGTGCGGGCACAGAAGCGCCATCAAACGGCGCTACCGGCAGATCGAAACTGTCCACAGGTGACGCGCGTTCCAGTGTCAGCGTGGCACTCGCGGGCAATTCCAGTTCAAGTGCCGCAAGAGGGGCGGCCAATCCCGTCAGGGCCAACGTCACCGCGGCGCAAAATGCATGCCATATGCTCATCTGGCCTGTGCGTGATATTCAGCGTTCGGGCGCATATCCGTCGCACTTGCCACCCGGTTGGTCATGTTGAAAAAGCCCGCCACATTGGCAATGTCCCAGATATCGGCGTCGCTGAAGCCTGCATCGCGCAACGCTTGCCTGTCAGGTTCTTCTATGGTCGCGCTTGCCTGCGTCATTTTCGTGGCAAAATCCAGCATGGCCCGGTGACGCGAATCCAGATCAGCCACCCGGTAGTTCATCACCAGCGCTTCGCCCAAAGCCGGATCACCAGACATTGCGCGCACCGCCGCACCATGGGCAACAAGACAATAAAAGCACTTGTTGATAGAGGACACGACGACCGCAATCATTTCGCGTTCCAGCTTGCTCAGCCCCGAAGGCGCGAGCATCAGATTGTTGTACATGCCGGTGAACGCGTCCAGTTTATCAGTGTCAAACGCATAGGCCTTCAGGACATTCGGGATCATCCCCAGCTTTTCCATGCAGACATCAAAGTATTTTTGCGTATGGGCCGGAAGCGGGTCCTGCATTGGCAGGTTCAATGCTGTTGGAAGGGAATGATCAGCCATGACGAAGGTCTCCGGTAAGGATTTTATGACGATAATGGTACTGCGCCGCCGGTTCAAAGCCCAGACTGGAATAAAGGGCCAGCGCTGCTGTGTTCTCTTTAGTGCACAAGACAGCCATGGTTTCCGCCTGCTGCGCGCGCGCCCAAAAGGCAGCCTCGCGCATGATCCACTGCGCCGTTCCCTGACGACGGTGTTCGGGCAGGACCTCAACGGCATGCACCATCGCCACAGAACCATGTGCGGCCACAAAACCCGTGCCCGCCGGGCGCTGATTGTTGCGCGCCAGAATGGCCGTTTTCACCTTGGCGCGCGCCATGACCTCCAGACGGGCCGGACCGATCCCGCCCTTGGCCCAGATTTCAGCCATGATCGCCAAGGGCTCCCAAATGGTGAAGGCCGCTAAACGTGGCACCGGCTGGCCCGTCAGCGCAGCAACCGGAGACGTCAGGATCACAACCGGATCGATCAGACCGTAGCCGCGTGCATCAAGCGTCGCGTCAAGCGTGTCGTCCGTCTCCCGCAACATGAACAGCGCATCCTGACCAAGCTGTTTCATCTCCGCCTCGGCAGCTTCGATATCCGGGTCAGAAATGCCCGCACGCAGCGTCGCCGCCGAAACACGCTTGCCGCCCCCTTGTCCCTCGCGCAGCAGCCAATGCGCGGTTTCGATATACCGTGCCGCAGGCCATGTCGCATCCACCGCGGCAAAGAGTTGCGCCTGCGTCAGGGTCACCGTTGCAGCGCCAGTGCAAGTTTGGACATCGCCTCCTGCACAACAGAGGCATCCGTACCCCGGATCACAATATTTGCCCCATAGCTGCCTGTCGTCTTTTGAAACGGATAGGACCCCATGCTGAGGTCCGGGTATTGCCGCGCCAACTCTCCCAAGGGCCCCGCGATGTCCCCTTCGCCCCGGTCAACCTGCAGCGTTTCAGAAATGATCCGCGCGCCGCTGGTCAGGGTCGGCAGGACCGCCGCAACCATGGCGCGGAAAACCGACGGCACACCAGCCATCACATAGACATTTTCGACGACAAACCCCGGTGCCACGGAAACGGGGTTGTCGATCAGCACGCCGCCTTCGGGAATACGGGCCATCCGCAACCGCGCGGCGTTCAACTCAGTGCCCGACTTGGCGTAATGCGCCTCAAGCAGCGCGCGCGCATCGGCGCGGATATCAATCGAGCGATCAAAGGCTTCGGCGATACAATCGGCGGTAATGTCGTCATGGGTCGGTCCGATCCCCCCGCTGGTGAACACATGCTCATGCCGCTGCGACAGGGCGCGCACGGCCTCGATAATCGTGGCCTTTTCATCCGGCACAACGCGCACCTCACGCAGATCGATCCCGGCTTCGGTCAATTCGCCTGCCAGATGATACATATTCGCGTCGCGCGTCCTGCCGGACAGGATTTCGTCTCCGATGACCAACATGGCGGCACTGGGGTTTGGCATGTCTCAAGCGTCCTTGCGTCTGTCTTCGCGGCAGGTATAGACCTCAGATCATGCGCTTTCAAACCGAACTTGTCTCCGCCCGTCTGACACGCCGCTATAAACGCTTTCTGGCGGATTGCGTGCTTGATGCCGACGGTGCAGAGGTCACGGCCCATTGTGCCAATCCCGGCTCCATGATGGGTCTGGCAGCACCCGGCACCCGTATCTGGCTTGAACCGAACGATGACCCCAAGAAAAAGCTCAAATTCGGCTGGCGTCTGGTGGATCACGAGAACGGGCATTTCACCGGTGTGGATACTTCCCTGCCTAACCGCGTGCTGAAAGAAGCGCTCAAGGCCAGACATGTGGAGGCCCTGTCGGGCTATGGCACCGTCAGACCCGAGGTCAAATACGGTCAAAACAGCCGGATTGACTTTCTTTTGAGCGAGGAAGGCCTGCCGGATGCCTATGTCGAAGTCAAAAGCGTGACCCTGAGCCGCCAGACCGGGCAGGCTGAATTCCCCGACAGTGTCACGGCGCGCGGCGCCAAACACCTGCAAGAACTGGCCACTATGGCGCAGGCGGGTCATCGAGCGATCATGCTTTACCTTGTGCAACGCACGGATTGCACAAGTTTCACGCTGGCAGAGGATATCGACCCGACCTACGCCGCGGCATTTCGCAGCGCACGGGACGCTGGCGTTGAAACTCTTTGTCTGGGCACCAATATCTCGGCGCAGGGCATTGAGGTCGCAGACGCGATTTCCATTCGCCTGTGATGTGGTCTGGTTCTCGCACCCAAGGCGCGTTAGAAGGCCGCGAAAGACGCACGATGGAGACGCAGGTGAATCAGGACCTCAAAGGCCGCCAGACCAAGGACGGCATCAGGATATACGACGCCGCAGATTTCGCAGGCATGCGCAAGGCCGGTGCGCTGACGGCGCGGATACTGGACGACATTGCCGATCTTGTTTTCGTCGGGCAGACCACGGGTGCCATCGACAAGAAGATCGAAGAGATGGTCGAAGAGGCGGGCGCCACCTCTGCCACGATCAATTACAAAGGCTATAAACACGCCAGTTGCATTTCGGTCAACAATGTCGTCTGCCATGGCATTCCCGGCGCGCCGATCCCGAAAAGTGGTAGCGAGACAATTTCCAAGGATCCGGAAAAGCGCCGCGATGACGATGTGCTGCGCGATGGCGACATCCTGAACATCGACGTCACTGCGATCGTGGATGGCTGGTTTGGTGATTCCAGCCGGATGTATGTGGCAGGCACCGCGCCGAAAAAGGCACAGAAACTCATTCAGGTGACGCATGACGCGCTGATGCTCGGTATCGAAGCCGTCAAACCCGGCAACACATTTGGTGATATCGGATATGCCATCCAGAGTTTCGTGGAAAACAACCGCATGTCAGTCGTGCGGGATTTCTGCGGTCATGGGTTGGGGCGTGTGTTTCATGCACCGCCCAACGTCCTGCACTATGGCCGACCCGGCACCGGCGCGGTTCTGGAAGAAGGCATGTTCTTTACCATTGAGCCAATGGTAAATCTGGGGCGGCCCGAAACCAAAACGCTGGCCGACGACTGGACCGCAGTGACACGGGATAAAACACTCTCTGCGCAGTTCGAACATTCCATCGGTGTGACGGCGGATGGTGCGGAGATCTTTACGCTGTCCCCTGCTGGCAGGTTCCACCCGACATCCGGCTAAGCATCGTCCATACGCTTTGACGCCTCTTCGCGCAGCAAGGCCAGCAACAGTGTTTCACCGCCCCACGGCTGCACCGCATCGCCGATAAACACCGGCCCGGCGCTTTTGCGTGGCGGTTCTGGTTTGGCTGTGTCCCGCGCGGGCATGGACCAAAGATGCGACAGGGAGGTTGCGAACATATCGCAGCCTAGCACATCATGGGGCGGTTTTCGACAACAAGGTGATATGTGTGTCGCCGTATTTCCTGTGATCGACCTCGGTATATCCTGCGGGCGGCGGCATCGCGCTGGCCTCTTCCCAGACCACGAACGCATCCGGTGACAGCCAGTTGCCCGCCTCGGCACGTGCAAGGGCGGCCGCGCCAAGGCCCTTGCCGTAGGGTGGGTCCAGAAACACCAGATCAAAGGGCGCCGATTTACACTCTGGCAACTGACGCACATCGCAGCGGTGTATCTGCGTCAGGTCTTCAACCCGCAATTTGCGGATATTTTCCCGCAGCAAACGCCCCGCAACGCGCCCATCATCCACGAAACTCACATGCGCCGCCCCGCGCGACAGGGCCTCAAGCCCCAAAGCGCCAGTCCCTGCAAACAGGTCGAGCACACGCGCGCCGTCGATCACATCGTGATGGGAAAGAACACTAAACAGGCTTTCGCGCACGCGGTCCGTCGTTGGGCGCAGGTGCGCGGCGGCGTCGCCTTTGCCCACGCTGGCAAGCGCGACGCTGCGAAACTGGCCTGCGATAATTCTCACCCCTGCAACAGCGGCTTGAGGTCTGCCGATGGGTCCGCAACGAGGGTGCGATCCGCCGTTTTCCCCGCCTCGATCAACCGCTTTCCAATCATATAGGCGCGCGGGTCGTTCATCGCATCCACAGCCAAAAGCCTGTCGCTTTTGTAGTACCAGAATGACGCCGTTTGCCCCTCACCAATGCGCGGGACAACATCTGAATAGCCTGTATTCAACCCGGCAATCTGCAGCTTTACATCGTACTGATCCGACCAGAACCAAGGCTTGGCGGTATATTCCTTTTCAGCGCCCATGATGTTTTCGGCCACGGTTTCCGCCTGATCAATGGCATGCGGCACGCTCTCGAGCCGGATACGCCCTTGCTGATAGGGAAAAGACGCGCAATCCCCCGCCGCCCAGACATGCGGCGCCGAGGTGCACCCATGCTGATCCGTAGCGATCCCGTTATCAATCTTAAGCCCGGCGGCTTCGGCAAGCCCGGTGTTCGGCGAAATACCAACCCCAACAATCACGTAGTCAACCGCGATTTCCGAGCCGTCTGATAATTGGGCACCGGTCACTGTTTCAGCGCCTATCAACCGTTCCAGCCCGATTCCCTCGCGCAGATCGACGCCGTGCCTCATATGTAGAGTACGGAAATAATCACTTGTTTCCGGCGCGGCAACGCGTTGCAGAATTCTGTCAGACATTTCAACGAGGGTCACACGCAACCCCAATTTGGACGCCACCGCTGCGGCTTCCAGCCCGATGTACCCACCGCCAACGATCAAGACCCGAGCGCCTGCACGAAAATGCGATGTCATCGCATCAGCATCCGCCAGATCACGCATCACAAAGACATGGCCAAGATCGCCGCCAATCGCGGCAGGCAGACGGCGCGGGGTAGACCCTGTGGTAAAGACCAGATCGTCGAAGTCCAGCGTTTCGCCTGCCAGATGGACCTTGCGCGCACCGGCATCGACGGCATCCACGACCGTGTTCAGACGCAGGTCGATGTCATTTTCCGCATAAAACCGTTCCGGCCGCAGGAACAGACGCTCAAGCGCCATCTCGCCCATCAAATAGGCCTTGGACAAGGGCGGGCGCTGATAGGGTGCAACCGCTTCCGCACCGATCAGGGTCACCTGACCGTCGAACCCGCTGTTGCGCAGCTTGGCCACGCAGGACGATCCCGCCTGACCCGCTCCTATAACCACGACATGGCTCATATTGCTCTCCCCCTATCGGAAACTACTGGTCGCCCAAGACCCCGCACCCTATATCTTTGCCAAGACCAAACGCAAATACCTGAAAGGCTTAGCACATGACAATTTCGCAAGGCGATCAACTTCCCGACGCAACTCTGGTGCACATGGGTGCGGAGGGACCAGCGCCTGTCTCAATGGCCGAGAAAACCAACAACCGTAAGGTTGTAATCTTTGCAGTGCCGGGCGCGTTCACGCCCACGTGCCATTCCGCACATGTTCCAAGCTTCGTGCGCACGAAAGCACAGTTCGACGCCAAGGGCGTGGAGGAGATCATCTGTGTTTCGGTGAACGACCCTTTCGTCATGCAGGCATGGGGCGAAGCGACTGGCGCCACGGCAGCAGGCATTACAATGCTTGGCGATGCGGACAGTTCATTCACCAAAGCGCTTGGCATGGACTTCAGCGCGCCACCCGCAGGGCTGACGGATCGGTCCAAACGCTATGCAATGCTGGTTGAGAACGGCAAGGTGACCTTGCTGCAGGAAGAAGAGAGCCCCGGCACCTGCGAAGTCTCCGCTGGTGAGGCGCTTTTGGCGAACATGTAGAAACAAGTCAGCCCGGGCGATATCTGTCACCCGGGCTGCTTTATGTCGTGGCAGCGTTAACTTGCCGCTTGAACGATGGTTGTTGTGGGGAATGGGATATCCACGCCGCCAGCATCCAAGGCCTCTTTGACCTTGCGTTTCATATCGGCCTGATAGCCGAACAATTCACCCGCATCGCACCAGACCCGCACCAGAAAATCGACCGAGCTTGCGCCGAGGTTGTTGACCTGAATGAACGGCGCTGGGTCGGCTTTGGAACGTGGGTCAGCCATGATTGTATCGCGAATGATCCTCTCGGCCTCCGCGAGGTTCACGCCGTACCCTACACCAAACGTCCATTCAGCGCGGCGCGTGGCATTGGCAGAGTAATTCGTGATCACATTGCCCCAAACCTGCGCGTTGGGGATGATAACCTGCGCATTGCTGAGGTCTGCGAGTTCGGTAAAGTTCAGGGTCAGGGATTGAACCGTGCCCATTGTCCCGCCGACATCGACAAAGTCACCCAGTTTGATCGGCCTGAACAGGATCAGCATCACGCCAGCCGCGATGTTGGACAAAGTGCCCTGCAAGGCCAGACCAACGGCAAGACCGGCTGCACCGATAACCGCAACCACCGATGTGGTCTGGACGCCAAAGGTGTTCAGGACAAATAGGATTGCAAAGCCGAGCACCAGATACCTGACAATGGCCGATAGAAAGTCGAACAACATATCATCAAGGTTCTTATGCTTGCGCCCAAGCGCACGGACCCGCCCCTGAAGCCAGGCCGAAATGATCCAGCCGAGGATCAGTATCGCAATGGCCGCCACGACAGATCCGACTGCAGACATCAAAAATTCTATCGAAAGCAGATCTGCGACCGTCTTTCCCTGCCATACTTCAGTTTGCAATAATCCCTGCATCTTACCTTATCCTGTCAGACTATCCATTTTACGAGCCAGTTTTGCATCCAATGTGCTCAGCCCGCCTACATCGTGTGTGGTCAACACCACATTCACCGTTTTGTAAACATTGTCCCACTCAGGATGGTGGTTCCATTTTTCAGCCCAGATCGCAACGCGTGTCATCCAGCCAAAGGCATCGACGAAATTTTCGAAAACAAAAGTCTTTGTAATCGCATCCCGCTCGTCGACCATTTCCCAGCCTGAGGCAAAAAGCGGCTCCAGCAAAGGGCCGCGCGTTTCGGTGCTTAGCTTTTCTGTCATTCCTGTTCCTCAACTTTGGCGCGCTTGAAGGGACCGTAGGTGGTCAGCACGCTGATTTCCTGATCCACGGCCTCGCGCTCAGCCGTCAGATATTGATCAATCGCGTCTCTAAAACCCGGATCAGCAACCCAATGCAATGACCAAGTTGGAGTCGGCAAGTAACCGCGGGCCAGTTTATGCTCGCCCTGTGCGCCCGCCTCCACGCGATCAAGACCAAGCGAAATGGCAATATCCATCGCCTGATAATAGCACAATTCAAAATGCAGGAACGGGTGGTGTTCGGTGCAGCCCCAATACCGACCAAACAGGGTGTTTGCGCCAATGAAATTCAAAGCACCAGCAACCCAACGCCCGTCCCGCTCCGCCAAAACAAGGGCCATATCGTCCCGCAAGGTCTCTTGCGCGACATCGAAAAACGCGCGGGTCAAATAGGGCGTGCCCCATTTGCGCGCGCCGGTATCCTGATAAAACGCCCAGAACGCATCCCAGTGCTCTGGCTGCAATTCATCACCTGTGAACGTTTGAATAGTGCCACCGAACGCCTGCGCTTTTGCGCGTTCCTTGCGGATGTTTTTGCGCTTGCGCGAGCTGAGCGTGTCCAGAAAGACGTCAAAATCCGCGTATTTATCGTTGAGCCAGTGAAATTGCTGCGTTTTGCGCCGCATCAGCCCCAGTTCCGCACCGCGCTCAGCCTCTTGCGGCGTGCAAAACGTCACGTGGAGCGATGACACACGGTTGTTTGTGGCCAACTCAACCGCCCCTTGGGTGAGCGCTGCAAAGCCGGTTTCCTCAAACCCCGGGCGAATCAGGAAGCGTCGCCCCGTCGCAGGCGTATGCGGCACCGCGATCTGCAGTTTGGGATAATATCTGCCCCCGGCGCGCTCATAGGCATGCGCCCAGTTGTGGTCGAAAATATATTCGCCCTGACTGTGCGATTTGGCATACATCGGGGCCACGGCAATCAGCTTGCCCGATATCCAAGCGGTCAGATACTGCGGCTGCCAGCCGGTGCCGGTGCCGACAGAACCACTTTGTTCCAACGCATCGAGAAAGCGATAGGTCGTGAAGGGGTCGATTGCACGCGCACCGTCAGTTTCTTCGGGACATGCGCAAGCGTCCCACTCTTTTTGGCCAATCTCCCGCAGGGAAGATATCAGCCGAATTTCAACTGCTTGCTCTGACATAATCCCATCCCAATCTTACAAGGGTTATGTGTGGCACTGGCCAATTTGATCAAGCAGCAATCGGCGCGAGATATTGCTCAAAGGTGATATTGTCAGCGATCTGGCGCGCTTGCGCTTCTTCCTCGGGCGATCTGACCGTCCAGCACAGGATTCGCGCACCGTTTTCCTTTAATTCGCTCACACGCGGGCGGGCAAGGTCGTCTTTTTCATGGCTGATAAACGCACAGGCCGCCCGATCATAGTCGGGTATCTCGCGCAATGTATCACACACTGACGCATGCAAGTGTACCGATGGTTTATAGGCACTCGTCACCAGCCCCCGCGGGATATCCGGTGCTAATTCTGCTAAACGAACCACCGAATGGGGATTGAACGACATCAGCGCGACGGGCCCGGCATACCCTTGCAAAGCCCGTGCCACACTGGCTTCGAGCGGACCGATTGAGGGGCCCATCGCCCCATCCTGATCCTTGATCTCAATCAGCAGAGGCACCTGCCCCGCAACCAGATCAAGGATTTCAGGCAAGCCGGGAATGCCTTCTGCACCCGCGCGCAACTGTGTCTTCTGCAAGTCGGCAGCAGAGGTATCGCGCACACGGCCCTGCGCCTCTGTCAAGCGCGCCAGATTGTAGTCATGAAACACCATGGCCTGATCATCTGCGCTCAGCTGAATGTCGATCTCAATACCGTAACCGGCAGAAATCGCAGCCTTTATTGCCGCCCGGCTGTTTTCCGGACGGCCCTGTTTGATGTCGTGTAGCGCGCGGTGGGCAAGAGGACGGCTAAGAAACGCCTCAGGTAGAAGAGGAGTCATTGAACTTCGAAAATGCCTTCAATTTCTACCGCGACACCAAAAGGTAGAGACGCCGCCGAAACCGCTGAGCGCGCATGACGCCCTGCATCCCCCAGAGCTTCGACCAGAAAATCGGATGCCCCGTTAATGACTTTGGGTTGATCTGTAAACTCAGCGGTTGAATTCACAAAGCCCGTCAGTTTGACCACCCGGACCAAACGCTCGATATCCCCGTCACAGGCCGCCTGAACCTGCGCCAAAAGGCTGATCGCACAGCAGCGCGCCGCCGCGGCCCCCGCCTCGATGTCCATGGTTTCGCCCAGTTTGCCAGTGATCATGCCTTGCGAATCGCTTGAGATCTGACCCGACACGTAGACTGTGTTCCCGGTTTTGACATAGGGCACATAATTCGCCGCAGGTGCTGGCGCACTTGGAAGAGATACTCCGAGTTCTGCAAGTCGGGATGTAAAGCTCATTTTAAACTCCTGTTATCGGGTCTGATCGTATGAGGTAGACCAGTGGCGACGCGACCCTGCAAAACGCACCAAGCCCCACCTTTTAAGGCCCGCGTGTGGCGCGTCCAGTCAAATTTTGGCTCCCTGGCCTCAAAAATCGACAAACTCCGCGAAAGACAGTGATCATCCGGACGACGGTACAGAACCAGTGCGCGAACACCGCCCCGCAGAGCAAAAAGACACATCCGGCAAGCGTCAGGCAATATCCCGCCGCGCTTGTTGACGCGCCAAGGCGACACATGCATCTTGCACAGGTGTTTTTCGAATGACGCCAAGTCGCTTACGGTTTAGTAGGTAAGCCGGATGTACACTTGCGCGCCGAACCCGTGACCGACGTTCGCACGCACCGAAGATTTTAGGACCGTGTCATTCGGATCGCACAGACCAGAGCTCCGTGGGAACGGACCACAACCATAAGGTACCGCAATTGTTAGATTTTGCCCGTATTCAGAAGTTTTTAAAACCCATGTCGTTTATGGTGGTGGCTCTTGCGCTATCTGCATGTGCTACGTCTCAGGATCCGGCAACGCGCACCGATGGGATCAACGACCCCTATGAATCGCAGAACAGAGCCGTTCATCGGTTCAACAAGGGTCTCGATAAAAACCTCGTTCGTCCAGTATCAAAAGGGTATGCGGCGGTTTTGCCGGTCGAAATACGCGACAGGGTGAATGATTTTTCCGAAAACCTGTCGATGCCCGGTGTTGCGGTCAATAGCCTCTTGCAGGGTGATCTGCGCGGCGCTGGCCTCGCCACCACGCGGTTCCTGGTGAATACAACGGTTGGACTTGCGGGCTTCGTTGATGCGGCCAGCGAATTGAACATCCCGGAACACGATACAGATTTCGGTGAGACATTGGCCGTTTGGGGTGTCGGTGAGGGTGCTTATATCGAACTGCCGATCTTTGGGCCGTCGACGCAGCGTGACGCGGTCGGTTTTGTCACTGACTTCTTTACCAACCCGCTGACCTTTGCGACCATTGATACCAGCCCTGAGCAGTATGTGCCGCCTACAGCGCGCGCGGGGTCTTGGCTGAATACCCGCGACAAGATCAGCGGGACCATTGATTCTATCCTGTACGACAGTGCCGATAGTTACGCCCAATCGCGATCAGTTTACCTGCAAAACAGACGGTTTGAGCTTGATAGCTCTGGCGGAGCCGAAGAAGATCCCTATCTTGATCCTTACGCAGAATAACAAAGAGAGCAGACATGCGGTTTGAACCAACCCGACGCACTTTCCTCGCAGCCACGGCAGGCTTCCTCGGCTTGTTGGGGGCACCGGCCTTCGCCTTGAGCGAACAGCAGGCCCGCACCCTCGTAGATGACGTTGTCGCGCAGTTGCAGGCAGTCATCAATTCAGGCAAATCTGATGCAGCCATTCTCGGTGATCTTGAGCGTCTGTTTGTGAAATACGCCGACGTCAACATCATGGCTCAATACGCCTTGGGCAATGACGGGCGCAGCGCCAGCAGTGCTGAAAAGCGCGCTTTTGCTGACGCCTTCAAAGGATATATCGCCCGCAAATACGGCAAGCGTTTCCGCGATTTCATCGGTGGCCGGGTCGAAGTTCAATCCGTCAAGGAAATCCGCTCCGGCTATGAGGTCAAAACCAAGGCATACCTGCGCGGAGAAAGCCCGTTTGACGTCTCTTTCCATGTGTCTGACCGCTCTGGCAGTGACAAGTTCTTCAATATTTATATTGAAGGCGTCAATCTTTTGCTGACCGAACGCACGGAAATCGGTTCAATGCTGGACAAACGCGGCGGCGATATCAATGCTGTTGTCAATGACCTGAAAAAAGCAGGGTAATCGGACAGGGATCAACGATCCGAACCGCTGACATTTTTCGGCGGCTGCCCGCCGCCGCCAGTTCCGCCTAGAATATCGCGCAGCAGACCTTCCAGCAGGCCGACGGCCCCGCCGCTGTTCCGATTGTTATCCCTGTCGTCCTCGCGTGTGCGACCATTATCGCCCGGTGTCTGTAGCGGAAGCGGCGTCAGCGGCATCCCCTCATGCACGCGGGCCATCGTCTCACGCCAGATCTCTGCAGGCAAACCACCGCCCGTGACACCGGTCAACGGCGTATTGTCATCATACCCCATCCAGACACCGGCCACGTACTCGGCGGAGAAACCCACAAACCAGGCGTCCCGCGCGGCTTGCGTCGTGCCTGTTTTACCCGCCAGCTGCCAATTGCCAAAAGCTGCACGCTGCCCGGTCCCCTCAGAGACGACCTTCTCCATCATATAGACCATCTGACGGGCGGCCTGTTCCTGAATGATCCGTTCACCAATACCGCCACCAGTGCCCATCAACGGCTCCTGATCGCCCATAAGCCGAAGCTCGACCAACCCGTATGGCTGTACAGATGAGCCGCCGTTCAGGATGCCGGCATAGGCCCCTGTCATTTCAATCAACGTGCTTTCCGATGCGCCCAACGCAAGCGCGGGCCCCGCAGCAAGGTCGCTCTCCAATCCGAAACCATTTGCAACCTGTCGCACAAGGTCGCGCCCCACAAATTCAGAAACCTTGACTGCCGGGATGTTCAGACTGTCGCGCAGCGCATGGGTCAATGTGACTTTGCCGTAATACTTGTTCGTATAGTTGCGCGGCGACCATGGGCCAGATCCTGGAATATCAATCGTAAGTGGCTCATCCGTAACGGTATCATTCGGTGAATAACCGAGATCCAGCGCTGCGGCATAAACAAACGGCTTGAACGCCGAACCGGTTTGCCGCTTGGCCTGCACCGCCCGGTTAAAAGCGCCAGACACTTTCGTATTTCGCCCGCCGACCATGGCACGCACCGCACCATCTGCGGACATGACGACGATGGCCGCCTGCGCCTTGCTGCCTTCGCGCACCTTGTTTTCAAAGACCCATTTCAACGCCTCTTCGGCACTGCGCTGAATGCGCTGATCGAGGGTTGTCTTGATGATGACATCTTCCGTCGTTTTACGCGTAAAGAACTCCGGGCCAGAGGACATGACCCAATCTGCGAAATACCCACCTGAACGCGCCTCAGCGGCTTGCGATAATTGCGCGGGGTTCTGCTGTGCGTTGCGCGCCTCAGCATCGCTCAAATAGCCCTGTTCGTTCATAAGCCGCACAATTGTCGCTGCCCGCCGTTGCGAGCGTGTCAGATCATTTGTGGGCGCAAAACGTGTCGGTGCCACCAAAAGACCTGCCAGCATGGCCGCCTCTGCCGGTTCCACATTTGCAGCCGACTTGCCAAAATAGCGCTCGCTCGCCGCTTCAAACCCGCGCGCGCCCGCACCCAGAAATACCCGGTTCATGTAGATGGTCAGGATTTCATCCTTGGAGTACTTTGCCTCCATCGCAAGCGCATAGATCGCTTCGCTGGCCTTGCGCTTGACCGTGCCGCGGCGGCACTCGCGCTCATATTCCGCTTCGGTCTGCGTTTCGGGGTCAAAAGCCACCCCAAGGCACAAAAGCTTTGCCACCTGCTGTGTGATCGTTGACCCGCCGTGACCTTGCAACGGCCCACGCCCCTCGCTCAGGTTGATGCGCACGGCACTTGCAATGCCACGCGGGCTGATGCCGAAATGACGATAAAAACGGCGATCCTCGGTGGCGATAATCGCGTTCTTGAGATGTGGCGACACGGTTTGCGCGGTCACCACGCCGCCGAATTGATCGCCGCGCCACGCAAATACCTGACCGTCCTGATCCAGCATCGTGACTGAGCCGCGCGCACGCGCGTCAAGCAACTGATCGACTGGCGGCAGCGTGGTGTAATAATAGCCAACCACCAAGGCAAGCACGAGCCCCGTGACGAACCCAACACGCCACGTAATGCGCCAGATCAGCCGAAGCACCCACCGGATGATCCGTTGGAAAAACCCGATGATGCCGCCGCGTTGCTTGGCCACACGGCGCGGCTTCTTCTTTGCTTGCCGTGGTTTTGGTTTCGCCGTTTTTGCCTTGCGGGACACATAACGTTTATCCGCGACCAAGGGCTTTTTACCTTTGGATGTATTACTCATGAAGAACCTGCCCGGCCCGTTGTTGTTTTCGACACTCTAACCGGCTTTTTCACAAATTGTGACCCGCTCCGGCACGTCATGTTGATCATTTATTTGATTATTTTTTAGGCAAAAATATTTGATAGCCTATATTTTAATCGTTTTTCCGGATTAGCGCCTGCAATGTCATGCCGGAAACTTCCAATGCCCTGTGTCCCTGTCGTTTTCTATCGCCACAACCACCGCAGGGAATCCTGCAACAGTTAAGGGGACACGAGGTGAAACTCATCATTGCAACAATCAAGCCTTTCAAGCTGGAAGAGGTGCGCGAGGCGCTCACCGATGCTGGCGTGCGTGGCATGATGGTCACTGAGATTAAGGGCTTCGGCTCACAATCGGGCCACACAGAAATATATCGCGGCGCAGAATATGCTGTCAATTTCGTGCCGAAGGTAAAGATCGAGATTGTCGTGCCGGAACCGGCCGTCGATCAGATCGTCGAAACAATCACCAAGACCGCACATACCGGCAAGATCGGAGACGGGAAAATCTTCGTGCTCGGGGTCGATCAGGCTGTTCGCGTGCGGACCGGTGAAACAAACGAAGACGCGCTCTGAAGCTGCGACAACTTAGGGATAAGTATTATGACAAACATTAAGACATTCGCCACCGCAGCGGCGCTCATTGCGCTGCCGTCGCTGGCAGTCGCGCAGGACGCGGCACCGGGCTTTGACGAGATCGGCCCGTATATCATGACCACTTTGCTGTTCTGTATGGCGGGCTTTCTCGTCTTTTTCATGGCAGCAGGTTTTGCGATGCTCGAAGGCGGGCTTGTGCGGTCCAAGAACGTCACCATGCAGATGACCAAGAACATCGCGCTCTATTCGATTGCTGCGATCATGTATTGGATGGTCGGCTTCAACACGATGTATCCCGGCGACTTCAATGGGTTCTTCGCACTGGGCGGGCAAACGGTGCTCGACCCTGTCGGTGTTGCCGCCGCTGATGCAGCGCTTGATTATGCGTCTGTAGGGTCCGATTTCTTCTTCCAGCTCGTGTTTGTCGCTGCAACAGCGTCCATCGTATCCGGCGCTTTGGCAGAACGCATCAAACTTTGGCCGTTTCTGGCATTCGTTGTCGTACTCACAGGCTTTATGTATCCGATTTCCGGGTCCTGGCAGTGGGGCGGTGGCTGGTTGTCCGAAATGGGTTTCTCTGACTTCGCGGGCTCCACAGTTGTGCACTCCGTCGGAGGCTGGGCTGCCTTGGCTGGTGCTATCGTACTCGGGCCACGGCTGGGCAAGTACAAAGACGGTCGCGTTAACCCGATGCCGGGCTCTAACCTTGCGCTTGCAACACTGGGTACGTTCATCCTCTGGCTCGGCTGGTTCGGATTTAATGGTGGCTCGCAACTTGCCATGGGCACCGTTGGCGATGTCTCCGATGTATCGCGCATCTTTGCCAACACCAATATGGCCGCAGCAGCGGGTGCTGTCACCGCACTGGTCATGACGCAATTGCTGTATAAGAAACCCGACCTGACAATGGTGCTGAACGGTGCGCTTGCGGGTCTGGTGTCCATCACAGCCGAACCCTTGGCCCCAACGCTTTTTGGCGCGCTTTGGATCGGTGCAGTTGGCGGTATCATCGTGGTTCTTGCGGTTCCAATGCTGGACAAGTTCAAGATTGATGACGTTGTCGGCGCGATTCCGGTTCACCTGTTTGCCGGTATCTGGGGCACGATCGCGGTTGTCTTCTACAACAGCGACGCAAACCTGATGACGCAGCTGACAGGCATTGTTGCCTACGGTGTGTTCACCTTTGTGGGATCGCTGGTCGTCTGGTTCATCCTGAAGGCAGTCATCGGTATCCGCGTCAGCGAAGAAGACGAGATCAACGGTCTCGACGTCTCCGAGCTTGGCATGGAAGCCTACCCTGAGTTCGCAAAAGGCTGACCCCTTCCTCCCCAGAGGGTTAGCAATGACCCGGGCGTGCAAACGCCCGGGTTTTTTTATGCCCACAGAAAGCAGCGACCCAACCCGTGGTCAGAATAACGGCGCATGTTGGTGGGTCGGCCCCTAGACCAAACACAAAAAAGCACTTGACCTAAAGCGAGGTTGAGCATGCAGAGTATCACACGATCAGTCTTTAAAATGGCTGGGCTGAAAGATACTGTGGAAATCACCGATGCATGTCCTGACCGTTCTGGATCACCCCAATCCGACATCCTTTAGTGCCGCCGTTGCACAACGGTTCATGGAGGGCGCGCAGGCGGCTGGCCACACCGTTGAACTAACTGATCTGCATGCCGAGGGTTTCAACCCGCTATGGTCGATGGAGGACATAGAAAGAGACGCACAGGCAAGGGACCCGGCAGATGTTGTGGCCGAACAAGCCCGCATAGAACGCGCCGATGCGCTGTGCCTTGTGTTTCCGCTGTTCTGGTGGGGCATGCCATCGATGATGAAAGGTTGGGTGGACCGCGTCTGGACATGGGGCTGGGCCTATGACCAGCTGGATGATCCCAACAGGTCACTACTCAGGCCCCGGTCAGGCGTGCTGCTTGTTCCTGCGGGCGCAAGGTCAGACGAAATGGACGCGGCTGGCTATAAAGCAGCCTTGGAAACCGTCTGGATGAACGGCACATTCGGCTATTTCGGTCTGTCCCCGCGCCGCCTTGAGGTGCTCAACGGGTCCAGCGGGTCGGATGCGCGGCGGCAGGCACTAATGGATCGCAGCTATGACGCCGGGTTCACGCTGTTGCCACCCGATCCGGCAGTTTAGCCGCCGCAGGCCCGTTACAGTGTTCAAACACCTGCATCAACGATCGCCTTGGCGAGCATCGGAATCGTCTGTGCGTTCAGCCCTGCAATATTCATACGGCTGTCCCCCACCATATAAATACCGTTCTTCTCGCGCATCGTTTCGACCTTATCCGCAGAGGTGCCCAGCCGCGAAAACATACCGCGGTGTTGGGCCAGAAACCCGAACCGGTTTGAGCCGGAGAGCCGCTGCAACTCATCCGCCAGTTGCTGGCGCAAACCCAGCATGTTCAGGCGCACGTCTTCCAGTTCCGCTTGCCAATCGGCGCGCAACGCATCGTCGGTCAGGATCATCGTCACCAAGCGTGCACCGTGATCGGGCGGAAAGCTGAAGTTTTGCCGGTTCAGGAATCCAAGCGTATCCTGATGCAGTTTCCGCGCAGCCGTGTTCTGACTGATCGCCATCAGCAGCCCTGTGCGCTCACGGTAAATACCAAAGTTCTTGGAACAACTGGCCGCGATCAGGCATTCCGGCACAGAGGATGCAACTAGACGTGTGGCGGCTGCGTCTTCTTCAAGGCCCTCACCAAAGCCCTGATAGGCGATGTCGATCATTGGGACCGCGCCCGTTTCGAGCAGTGTCGCGACCACAGCCTGCCATTCAGTCAGGTTGAGATTGGCGCCCGTTGGATTGTGACAGCATCCATGCAGCAAGATCACATCCCCCGCACGGGCCGTCTTGAGGTCGGCCATCATGCCCTCGAAATCAACACCGCGGGTCTCACTGTCGAAATACCGATAGCGCACCACGTCCATCCCCAGATAGTTCAGAATGGAAATGTGGTTGGGCCATGTCGGATCTGACACAAACACCCGAGCGTCCGGCCGCGCCATGCGGATAAGCTCAAAGGCCTGTCGCACAGCACCTGTTCCGCCCGGTGTCGCCACGGATGCCACCGTGTCGCGCGGCACAGCACTGCCCAGCACCAAGGCGATCATCGCGTCCGAAAATGCCGGGTCGCCCGCGAGGCCCGTGTAAACCTTGCTGTCCTGCGTTTCCCACAGGGTGTGTTCGGCAGCCTTGACCGCACGCATGATCGGCGTGAGGCCCGTCGCGTCTTTGTAGACGCCGACGCCAAGGTCGATCTTGTTGTCGCGCGGATCATCCTTGTACATCTGCATCAATGCGAGGATTCCGTCAGCGGGGCGCGTCTTGAGGGTCTCGAACATCATGCGTCTCCCGTGGCGACGGGCACAGTGGGGAACATCCCCCATTCTGCCCAGGACCCGTCATACAAAGACCAGTGCTTATGCCCCATCCGCTCAAGAGCCAGCGCAAGAACGGCCGCTGTGACCCCCGAACCGCAGGAGGTAATGATCGGTTTGTCCAGATCCACGCCGGCCGCCTCGAATATCTGGCGGCATTCTTCGGGCGATTTCATCGTCTTGTCGTCATTTAACAGCGTTGTGTAAGGTAGAGATCGCGAGCCGGGAATATGGCCCGCCCGCAGCCCTTCGCGGGGTTCAGGCGCTTCGCCGCGGAACCGGTTGCCCGCGCGCGCATCGACAATGGCGTGATCCTTGATTTTGGACGCAGCCGACACCTGCGTGACATCGCGCACCAGATGGTTTTGGAACCGCACCGTGATATGGCGGTCGCGCACGATCGGGGGCATGTCTTCGATTTCGTGCCCTTCCGCTTTCCACTTGGGCAAACCGCCATCCAGCACGGCAACATTCTGTTGACCCATCAGCCGGAATAACCACCACACCCGCGGCGCCGATAGCAACCCTGCACCGTCATAGACAACCACCTGATGGCCATCACCCACACCAAGTGCGCGCATCCGGGACGTGAATTTCTCGCTGCGCGGCGCCATATGCGGCAGATCAGAGCGGCTGTCCGAAATCTCGTCGATATCAAAGAAGCGCGCGCCGGGGATGTGGCCTTCGTCATATTCCTGTCTGGCGTTCCGCCCGGCCTCGGGAAGATACCAGGATGCATCCAGTATACGCAGGTCAGGGTCTTTCAAATGCTCTGCCAGCCATTCGGTGGAAACAAGTGTTTTCGGATCGTCAGTCATCAGCTTACCCCTGCGCTCTAGGACCATTTCTGGGTAACGCCACGGGGCTAAACTGGCAAGCCCGCGCACCTAAGATAGAGCGCGGTTCAGCCGTGATCCTTCATCAAGCGGGATTTTTGCCGCGACCAGTCGCGTTTGGCCGCTGTTTCGCGTTTGTCATGCAGCTTCTTACCCTTGGCGACGCCGATCTTGATCTTGGCCATGCCCCGGTGATTGAAGTAGAGCACCAGCGGCACCAGCGTCATGCCTTTGCGCTGCGTGGCATTCCAGAAATCAGCCATCTGCTTGCGGCTGATCAGCAGCTTGCGGCGACGGCGTTCCTCATGCTGAAAGGTTTTGGCCTGTTTGTAGGGGGCAACATAGCTGTTGACGAGCCATAGCTCACCGTCCTCGACAGCTGCATAGCTTTCCGCGATGTTAGCCCCCCCCTCGCGCAGGGATTTAACCTCGGAGCCTTCCAATATGATGCCGCACTCCACATCGCTTTCGATGGCGTAGTCAAACCGCGCGCGGCGATTCTCAGCGACAACCTTGTAGTTCGGGTCAGATTTGGAGGATGATTTCACCTGTGACATGACCGTGATGTAGGCAGTTTGGTGTCTTGGTGCAAGTAAATGACATCAGTCGCGTCAGGCCGCTCCGCAGGAAAATTCAGTGACACCTACGGGTCCACGCATCTTGGGTTTTATGCCGCTTAGACGAGACCCCCATCTATGTGTTTCGCCATGGATGATCTAACGCGGTAGACGCCACACACACTATTGCGACGAGGCGCAAGCAGCGTTGCGGGCATAAAAACCCCTGTCAGATGCGCAGAAATGGTGATCAGATCAGATATCGAGGCCACCCTGACGCAGTTTCCCCTGTTCCTCGGGCAATTGCCTGCGATATTGCACAGGATCAAACACTGTTTTCAGATCGAAAGAGACCCATGAGCTATTCTTACGACGACCAGAACATCTTTGCCAAAATCCTGCGCGGCGAAATTCCCAACACAACAGTGCTTGAAACCGAGCACAGCCTCGCCTTTCGTGACCTTTACCCGCAGGCCCCGACGCATGTGCTTATTATCCCGAAAGGGGCCTATGTAAGCTACGATCACTTCGCCAGCGAGGCGTCGGACGCGGAGATCGTCGATTATACGCGCACCATAGGAAAGGTCTGCGAAATGGAAGGCGTCAGTCTGAATACCGGGGATGGATACCGTCTTATTTCAAATGCGGGAGAGCACGGTGTGCAGGAAGTGCCGCACCTGCACGTGCATATTTTGGGTGCGCGTCATATGGGCCGCATGGTCGCCAAAGCAGAATAACGATCCGCTGCAGGTTTACCGACTGGCCCGCATGGCCCACCACCGCCGCAACCTGCTGCGTTTCTCGGCCATGGCGTCTTCGGTCGCTTCCCAACTGTCCTGAAGCTCTTCGAGCTTCGGGTCGATGCGCGCCTCACGAAACCGCCGCCAGCGCCTCCAGATGGCGAAGCCAAAAAAGCCAAGGATGGCAAGAATAATGCCGTTCACCCAAGGCAGGGGTTTACTGGCATCAGGCCCGTCAACAGGCCAAACAGACACAGCATTGGGGAAAACAGACAGGAATTCGATCCGCCAGCCATAGTGGCGCACTGCCGCATATTGCGGGTCCCCGGAAGTTGAACGCAGGTCTGCGGCCTCTGCCTGAAGGTTTGATGTATCGAATTTCAAATAGGGCGGCCAACTCCATCCCGTATCCTCATTCCGATAAACCATGATCCGGTCATTCACCATGCGTGTTTGAATGAAGAATACGTCGCGCCCGGTTGCATCTTCTCCGGTGCCCGCGCCGCCACGCGACCAGAATATGCTGTTGGTTCCGGGTGTTTCACGTTTTTCATAGGTGTCCGTGATGCGTACGATATCCACCTGAGGCAGGGTATAATGCAGGAAGGATCCAATGAGGCCCCAAAAGACCAGAATAAAAACCCATTTCACGTAGAACATCATATCAGTCACCTCAACTCATATTGGTCACATATATCAGGAGAGCAAGTAAACAGCCGGGTATGATATAAACGCCCCAGATCAGCTTGCGCTTCAATGTGCTTTCATACGTGGACAATTCGGCTTTTACAAAGCTTTCCCGTCGTCCGGGGCCTTGATTTTCATCCCACTGCGCTTCCAATTTTTCGCGCCGGGCGGCACGCGCGTAAAACCACAGGCAGATAAAGACAATCGTCAGAGCAACGAGTGCCATTCCCATCAAACGCGCAAATACCACAGATCTGGTCCTTTTCCCTATTCTATCTTTGATATAGGACCGGTTTTGCCTCTTGCAGCCCGAGGGACCGCAATAGTTGCGTCTTTTTACGGCTCAGAACGAAAAGACGCCCGGCGGACCGGGCGTCAGTTGGCAAATCGCATTGATCTCAGCCGACGACGTTAAAGCCGGGACCGTAAGGATAGCCTGTGATGTTTTCATTGCCGTCTTCGGTGATGACGAGAATATCATGCTCACGATATCCGCCCGCGCCCGGTTGACCATTTGCGATGGTCAGCATCGGCTCCATCGAGATGACCATGCCCGGCTCCAGAACCGTGTCGATGTCTTCGCGCAGTTCCAATCCGGCTTCACGGCCGTAATAGTGGCTCAGCACGCCAAAGGAGTGACCATAGCCAAAGGTCCGGTATTGCAACAGATCCCGCTCTTCAAAGAAATCGTTGATCTTGTGGGTGATCTCGGCACAGGACGCGCCGGGCTTGAGCAGGCTCATGCCGTATTCATGCGCGGCGACGTTTGCTTCCCAAATGCCCAAGCTGGCTTTGTCGACTTCCTGAACGAACAGCGTGCGTTCCAGCGCGGTGTAATAGCCCGAAATCATCGGGAAGGTGTTCAGGCTGAGGATGTCGCCCCGTTCCAGAACACGGGATGTCACCGGGTTATGCGCACCATCGGTGTTCAGACCCGACTGGAACCACACCCATGTGTCGCGATATTCCGCATCCGGAAAGCGTTTGGCGATCTCCTGCTCCATTGCATCGCGGCCAGCCATGGCGACGTCGATCTCGCGCACACCGGCCTTGATCGCATCACGAATGGCATAGCCGCCCACATCCGCGACCTGCGCACCATGGCGGATGAGCGCGATTTCGGCTTCGGATTTATGCATGCGCTGCTGCATGGTGGTGTCATAGACATCCACCATGGACATCGGGGAAAGGAAATCCTCCATCTTGTCCCGCTGGATCAGGGTCAGGTGATCGCCCTCATATCCGACAACCTTGTTCTTGCCCGTCACCGACGCAACGGCGCGCCAGAAATTGTCGCGCTGCCAATCGGTGTAGGTGATGTTATCCGCAAAACTGCGCCGCCATGGCTGGCCTGCGTCAATGCCTGCACTGATGGTCACGCATTCGGATTCCGATACGACCAGACCATAGGGGCGGCCAAAGGAGCAATACAGAAACCCGGAGTAATAGGCGATGTTGTGCATTGAGGTGAAAACAGCGGCTTGTGCGCCAACGGCCTGCATGCGCTCACGCAACTCGGACAGGCGCGCTTCGTATTCTGCAGCGGCAAAAGGCAGCGGCGATTTCTCACCGTTGTGATAGCGATACATATCGGGACGTGCGGTTTTGGATTGAGTGGTCATAGACGCATCTCCTTTGACTGAACTGTCCCGGCGTTCAGGACAATCAAGGCGAAGGTTCTCGGGCGACGCCATCGCCCACAGCCTGCAAGCGTCTTGGCCGAAACACGCGCACCGATCAAGCCTTTTTACGTTGTCAGATAACGGACAAGGTCACTTTGCGGATCACACAGCGCGTCGATCACATCGAAATGGTGTTTTGACGGCACGATCACCTGTGGCACCGACCACGCCCCAGCAAGGGCGGCGGCTTGTTGCAGAAAGACCGGGCGTTCCTGTGCCCCGACCCAGATGCACACCGGCGTGTCCGGGGGCGGTTGCAAGACGGGGCTTTCGGCTGCGGCAATGGCGAGGTCCATTTTGAAATCCGCATTCATCGAGGTTTCAAGCAAAGGGCGCAGGTCCGCCACCGGGGAAATCGGCGCGACCTTTTGAATGCGCGCTGCCACATCCGGCTCAAGCATGCCCGGTGCCAGCATACGCGCCACCAGATGCCCGCCCGCTGAATGACCGCTCAGGGTCATCGGGCCATCGAGCCGCGCCGCAAGCGACGTGATCGCTGTCGCGACCTGTCGGGTGATTTGCGCGATCGTCACATCGGGGCACAGATCATATTCGACCATCGCCACATTCCAATTGCGCGCCAATGCGCCTTTGGCAAAATGCGACCATGTGGAGCGTCCGAATTTCAGCCAATAGCCCCCATGCACGAAAACCATCGTTCCATGGGCCGGACCCTCTGCATGAAACAGATCATAGGCCTGCCGCGCGCTCGGCCCGTAGGACACACCAAGGTCTGCGCGCGCACCCATCGCCTCGCGAAAGGCGGCGGCCGCCTCGGACCAGCGCGGCGGATACTGCGCCGCCTGCGGGATATGGGCGGCATTGGCATAGGCATCATCCAGTTTCATCCACGCCTCCTGTTTTGTGGAACTGGACAATCATTGTCAGACTTGAAATGCAGACAACAGCCATTTTCGGGAGAACGACAAATGAAAGACATGCCTGCAACCAACCTCAAATCACTGCTGAAGGACCCCAGCCTGCTGGAAACGCGCGCCTATGTGGATGGCGCATGGATTGATGGGGATAACGGCACCTTTGACGTCACGAACCCCGCACGCGGCGACGTCATCGCGCAGGTCGCGGATCTGAGCCGCGCGCAAGTGGCCAAAGCCATCGCGCGCGCTGAGGTGGCGCAGAAGGACTGGGCGGCCCAAACCGGGAAAGAGCGCGCAGGCGTCATGCGCCAGTGGTTTGATCTGATGATGGCGCATGCGGACGATCTTGCGACCATCCTGACCGCGGAACAGGGCAAGCCTCACGCCGAGGCCAAGGGCGAGATCGCCTATGGGGCGAGCTTTATCGAGTTTATGGGGGAACAGGCAAAACGCGTTTACGGAGAGACCATTCCGGGGCACCAGCGCGACAAACGTATCATCGTGCTCAAGCAACCCATCGGCGTTGCCGCCTCGATTACCCCGTGGAATTTCCCCAACGCGATGATCACCCGCAAGGCGGCCCCTGCCCTTGCGGTCGGGTGTGCCTTTGTGGCCCGCCCGGCGGCTGAGACGCCGTTGTCCGCCATCGCAATGGGTGTTCTGGCAGAGCGTGCAGGCATCCCTGCAGGTGTCTTCAACGTTGTACCATCGTCGTCGTCTTCGGAGATCGGCAAGGAGTTCTGCGAAAACCCCGGCGTGCGCAAGCTGACGTTCACTGGCTCAACCGAAGTCGGTCGCATTCTTTTGAAACAGGCCGCCAATCAGGTCATGAAGTGCTCTATGGAACTGGGTGGGAATGCCCCGTTCATCGTGTTTGACGACGCGGATCTTGATGCCGCCGTTGAGGGCGCGATGATGTGCAAGTTCCGCAACAACGGTCAGACCTGTGTCTGTGCGAACCGAATTTACGTTCAGGCCGGGGTCTATGACGCCTTTGCCGAAAAGCTGAAAACCGCCGTCGAAGGGTTGCGCGTCGGCGATGGTCTTGAGGACGGCGTGACAACCGGCCCGCTGATCAACACAGAAGCCGTCGAAAAAGTGCAGGACCATATGAACGACGTGGTTTCAAACGGTGGTGCTGTGCTGACGGGCGGCAAACCGCACGATCTGGGTGGCTCGTTCTTTGAGCCGACGATTGTGACCGGTGTGACCCAAGACATGAAAGTCGCGCAGGAAGAGACATTCGGCCCCCTCGCCCCTCTGTTCAAATTCGAGGATGAGGATGATGTGATCGCAATGGCCAATGATACGATCTTTGGTCTTGCGTCGTATTTTTATGCCAAGGACCTCAGCCGCGTTTACAAAGTGTCAGAGGCGCTGGAATACGGCATCGTGGGCGTGAACACGGGTATCATCTCAACCGAACTCGGCCCCTTCGGCGGTGTGAAACAATCCGGGCTGGGCCGGGAGGGATCACACCACGGCATCGAAGACTTCCTTGAGATGAAATACATCTGCATGAGTGTGTGATTTACCCATTAACAACAGGGGCGTTCATGAGAAACTGAATGCCCCTGTTTGCACAAAAGCCAAGTACCCGCCCGACGTTGATCATCCGTGCATGAGTATTTCCGCTCGTCCAACACAGTGATGTTTGGCCTTACGCCCGTCGCCTGCGTGGGCGTCGATCAGTGGTCATAACGCTTCAGGTGGGCAAATACATGCACATGCTGCCGCCGCGCGATTATTTAATAAACAGAAGAAAAAGGGCGACATTCCAATAAGTTGCTAAGCAATTACCACCCGCCAAGGCGCTAAGCGCGTCTCAGCGGGCACGGCGTGATGGAACAAAACAGTCTCCGAGTGGTTAACACCTTGAACCACGAACGGAGGAAGCTCTCCAATGGAATATGGCATTCTCGGACTTTTGATTTTGGTCGCGGACGTTTACGCGATCATCAATATCGTATCGAGCCGCGCATCGCTCGCAGCAAAAGCGCTGTGGACGCTTCTCGTCCTCGTCCTGCCGATTGTCGGCTTCCTCGTCTGGTTCTTCGCGGGGCCACGTGGGACCACCGCAACCACTTAGAACCCACGACTGCTCAGCGACTGAAAAACCCGCCCCACACCGTGTGCGGGCGAATAAACACATCCATGGAAAGGTTATCAACATGAATTGGGATCAAATCGAAGGAAAATGGAAAGAGATGTCCGGCTCAGTCAAGGCCCAATGGGGTGAACTGACGGATGACGAGATAGCCGAAGTCAACGGTGACCGCGACGCGCTGGAAGGCAAAATCCAAGCGAAGTACGGAAAGACCAAAGAAGAAGTAAAAGCTGAAGTGGACAAGTTTCTCAGCAGCCACTGACGGTGTCGACGGGGCGGCGGTGAAATGCTGCCCCAGTCTGTTCAGAATGCAACAGAATAAGCCGACAAAGCGCAAAACGAGCAGGACGCGATTGTGTATTGCTCGTTCCTCAGCGCGAAAAAACGATCAAGGAAAGGAAATGTCAGATGACAATCAATTCACTCGAAGACGTCTACCATGACCAATTGCAAGACCTTTGGAGCGCGAACAAACAGGCTTTGAGCGTGCTGACCGAACTTGGTCAAGCCGCATCGGACACCGATCTGTCCAAAGCGCTGATCGCGGGGTCCAACGGGATCAACGAGGGGATGGAGAAGGTCGCAGAGATTTGCAGCAAGCACAACATCGACCCCAACGGTGAGCATTGCAAGGGCATGGAAGGCCTTGTTGCCGAAGCCAAAGCACACGTCCTGAATGCGGACTTTGGGGACGATGCGTCACGCGACGCGATGATTATCACGCAATATCAGCGCATGGTGCACTACGCGCTTGCTGGCTACGGCTGCCTGACAGCCTTTGCCAACCGCCTCGGTCATGATGAAGATGGCGCTATCCTTCAAGACTGTCTGAACAAGACATATGACGGTGACCGGACGATGACGAGCATCGCAACAGGTGGCGTGAACGCCAGCGCGGCTTGATTATTCTAACGGTACGAAACGCGTAACGAGTACACAGCGGCGGTGAACGTTATCATCGCCGCTGTTTTTTTGTGCTGCGTCAGGGGTCGCATCGGTTTTCTGGGCCTGAACTACGGGTGTTGGGACAGGTCCAAGAGGCCACGTCGAGGATGCACCCAATAATGGTCTCGTGCGATCGCGCCCAAGGTCGTGCGGCGGAGTTCGGACGCAGCGCAAGTTTGATGCAGAACGAACTGTCAATCCTTCCCTTTTCATATTGGTCGAACATTGTCTTGGAACCTTTAACCGCTCTGGGCCGTTCACAAGGTGTAGCAAAAACCGAGGTTTAAAGTGGCAAAGATCAAAGAAGGGGACGAGGTGCAGTGGGCGTGGGGCAGCGGCACTGCGACAGGTAAAGTGCAATCGATTTTTGCAGAAAAGACCACGCGTAAGATCAAAGGAACCGAGGTTACCCGCAATGGTTCGCAAGATGATCCCGCGTTATACATCAAGCAGAAAGATGGCGACGCGGTTCTGAAGTTATCATCCGAAGTCGACAAATTGTGAGCAGACAACTGGTATATGTGTCGGACGCAGATCCGGGCATTTCTCGGCGTCGCCTTGGGCGGGGTTTTTCGTATATTGCTCCTGATGGCACGACCATCGCACGCGGCGCTGAACGCAAACGTATCGATGCCTTGGCGATCCCACCCGCATATGAAGACGTTTGGATTTGCGCTCAACACAACGGCCATCTGCAAGCAACCGGGCGGGATGTGCGCAAGCGCAAGCAATACCGCTATCACGTGAAATGGTCTGCCGCGCAGTCTGATACGAAGTTCGGTAAACTCGCAGCCTTTGGTGAGGCCCTGCCCACTATCCGAGCCCGCGTTGATCGTGATCTCACGGCTGATCCCGGTGACATGGAATTCGTCCTGGCAGCCGCCACGACCCTGATTGACCGCTCAGCCCTTCGGGTGGGGCATCCGGAATATGCGCAGCAAAACGGAAGCTACGGAGCGCTGACACTGCGCAGGCGTCACCTGTCGCTGAACGATGACAACATCGAGCTTAACTTCAAAGCAAAGGGTGGACAAAAGGTCAGGAAAGTTATGACGAACCGGAAGCTGCAACGGTTGCTGCATCTGGCGCATGACTTGCCCGGCGCGACCTTGCTCACTTGGGTTGATGACGCGGGTAAGCCGCATACCCTGTCCTCCCACCAGCTGAATGCATACCTCAAGGAAGCCGGGGGCGGCGCGGAAATTACCGCAAAGACCTTTCGCACATGGGCTGGCACGCTGGCCGCATTCCTGCGCGCTGAAAAGGGCGATGCAACGATCAAAGACATGGCCACCGCCGCGTCAGAACGTTTGCACAATACGCCGACGGTAGCGCGCAACAGCTACATTCACCCGGCGGTCATTGATTTGGCCGGGCAACCCGCAAAATCGTTTGATCCCATAAAGCGCAACGGTCTGTTCGCCGCAGAACAGCGGCTTTTGGGCCTTCTTGCTACGCAATAGCACCCCCGATTTCGATTCACCATTGTCTGTTCGACACCTGTTCTAAGGATGCGCCTCTTGGCCAATACCAAAACAAAAAACTTGACTGAGGGCCCTATTTGGAAAGCCCTGACCATTATGTCCGCCCCCATGGCCCTTGGCATCTTCTCAGTCATCGCTGTCGGTCTAGCTGACGCGTATTTCTTGGGTCAGGTCAGTGGTGCGGCCCTTGCTGCGGTGGGGTTCATTTACCCTGTAATCACCGCGCTGACATCTCTTTCCATCGGATTGAGCGCAGGTGCCAACGCAGCCCTATCGCAGAAAGTCGGCGCGGGTTCGAACAAAGAAGACGTACAGCGTTTGGCGCTGCACGCCACTGGGTTAGGCTGCGTGCTCTCTGTGGTTCTGGCCACAGCCGTCTGGCTTGCCTTCCCTGTGGCATTCGGGGCTTTGGGCGCAAAAGAAGATGTTGCCAAAGAAGTCGCAGAATACATGCCGCTCTGGTCGCTGTCGCTGCCGTTCCTTGTGGTTATGATGGTCACGAATTCTGTGTTTCGCGCCCACGGAGACGGCGCCACGTCTGCTGCCATCATGATCGTGGCGGCCTTTTTCGGTATCGCCCAGAACCCGATATTTATCTTTGGATGGGGCCCAATCCCCGAAATGGGAACAGCCGGTGCGGCGATGTCAACTTTGATTGGGAGGGTTGTTGCAGTTGGGATAGCACTATGGATCGCGTGGCAGCGCGGCCTCTTAGGTGTCTGCGGGAACGTTCTGACTGGCGTTTTCGTCAGTGCGCGCACCATTCTGAAGGTCGGATTGCCCGCGGCGATGTCTAACGCGATCAATCCGGCGGGTATGGCGCTCGTCACTGCGGCCGTCGCCACGGTCGGGGATGACGCAGTTGCCGGTTTCGGCGCAGCGGGGCGCGTACAATCAATTTTGTTGGTCCCACTTATGGCCTTGTCAGCGGGGATCGGACCGGTTGTGGGGCAGAACTGGGGAGCCAAAGAAACAGAGCGGGCACAATCCGCGACGGTATGGGCCTTTGGGTTCAGTCTCGCCTATGGGGCGGCAATCGCACTTGTTTTGGCGCCGTTCGCAACCCCTATTGCGGGGCTTCTGGCCGCAAGCGAAAGCGATCAGGAATACGCGGCAAGCTATCTGCGCATCGTAGGCTTTACATTGTTTGGGTATGGAATGGTTGTGATCGTGAATGCCGCGATGAACGCCAGAGACAAAGCGGTGTGGTCCATGTCCCTCAGCCTTGGCCGTATATTCGCAGTCTATCTTCCGCTTGCGTGGATCGGCGTGGTGGTGTTCGGCTATATGGGGATCGTCGTCGCTGCTGCTTTGGCAAACCTCTTTGGTGCTGCTGCAGCCGTATTCGCAGCCCGAAGAACCAGTCTTTTGTCATTTGATAAGATATCATCGGCCATTCCGGCACAAAGACCGGGTTGAACGATGATTGCGGTTCTTATCGCCCAACCTTTAAGTGCCATTTGTTCGACGGACAGTGGAGTGAAAACCTGCGTTGTAAGGGCTGGAACACTCTGCTCGGTTTGGCCCTCTGAAATACGACGCAATCGACAGCGCAGAAAACCGCGCAAGGCAGCTCAGACGACAGTATCGTGAAAGACAACCCGTTACTGCATCCAGATAGCGGGCATCGCGGAAAAACTGATCGCGAGCCAGCTGCTGTGCCCATCATCGAGGTACAGTTTGCGTGGAGGGATTGGAGCCGAACCCGGAACGCTTAAGGTGATCCCGAAATTCAGCCTTTCCCGAAATTCATAAGTTTGTTTGGAACAACAACAACTGCTCAGCGGTTGTAAACAGACATACAAACGCTTGGAGGCTCAGAATGACGCAGATATCCACCACCAATCCTGCGACGGACAAGACGATCAAAACCTACGAGCTTATGTCCTCCAACGAGGCATTCGATAAACTCGAAAACTGTCACAATGCCTTTCTGGACTGGCGGACCAAAAGCCATCCAGACCGCGCAACCTATCTGCGCGATATCGCATCAGCGTTGCGGGACAACACCGAGGCTCTGGCTGCTCTGATGACTGAAGAGACGGGGAAACTGCTTCGGGACGGCAAGACGGAGGTGGAACTCTGCGCGCAGATTTTCGAGTATACCGCTGAGCATGGCCCCGCCACCTTGGCTGACGAAGACCGCACCCATAGCGGCGGCGACAAAAACGGGATCGTGGCTCATTGCCCGATTGGCGTCATTTACAGTATCCAGCCGTGGAATTTTCCGATCTATCAGCCGGTGCGCGTTCTCGCCGCGAACCTGATGGCTGGCAACGGCGTCATCCTGAAGCATGCGTCCGTCTGCACGGGGAGCGGGCTGAAGCTGCGTGACCTTTGCCTCGATGCGGGGTTGCCGGAAGGATTGTTTGATGTCGTGATCGTTGATCATGACACGTCTGACGCCATGATAGAGCACAAGCTGGTGCGGGGCGTCACAATGACGGGCAGCGACGCAGGTGGGCGGCATATCGGCCAGCTCGCCACCAAGAAGCTGAAGAAATCAGTGCTGGAGCTGGGCTCAAACGACGCCTACCTGGTGCTTGAAGATGCCGATATTGAACTTGCCGTCAAAACCTGTGTGCAGGGTCGGCTGTACAATAACGGTCAAACTTGTGTGTCGGCGAAACGCTTTGTTGTGACCGAGCCCGTCTACGACGCATTTGTCAGCGCCTTTGTTGAGCAGATGGAGGCGATACGTATGGGCGATCCCATGGATCAGGACACAGAGCTTGGCCCATTATCAAGCGCGGAGCAGTTCGAGACGGTCAGCGAACAGGTCGCGCAGAGTGTCAAAGGCGGCTCTGAAATTCTGTGCGGCGGGACGGCACCGGATCGCACAGGCCAATACTACCCCGCGACCGTGCTGGCGAATTGCCAGCCGGGGACGCCCGCCTATGACGACGAGATATTCGGACCGGTTGCCGCTGTGATCAAAGCTCGCGACGACGCCGATGCCATGCGCATTGCCAATGACAGCCGGTACGGGCTGGGCGGTGGCATCTTTAGCAAAGACGAGGACAAAGCCCTCAGACTGGCGCGCGACCATTTTGATACCGGCATGGTCCGCATCAATTCGTTCGGCGCCGCAGATCCGAACATGCCGTTCGGCGGTGTGAAAGATTCAGGTTTCGGCCGCGAACACGGCGGCTTTGGCATGAAAGAATTCGTCAACACCAAGGCCATCTACCTGCCCTGAGGCACCACCTCACGGCGGAGAGGCCGCAATTGACCTGAAATCAGAAAGCGCATCCGATGATCAAAATACATTGCCTTGCCTACTCCAGGGCGTTCCGGCTTATTTGGCTTATGGAGGATATGGGGCAGCCCTATGATCTGGTCCAATATGATCGAACAGACCAGTTTCACGCACCGGACGCTTTGAAAAAGGTGCATCCTCTGGGCAAATCACCAGTCCTTGAAGACGGCGATTTGATGCTGGCAGAGTCCGCGACCTGCTTGCGGTATCTTGTGGATAAATTCGGCGACAAAACACACCGCCCTCAGGGTGCACCCGACGATATCCGACACGAAGAGCTTCTCGATTACGTCGAGGGCTCCTTTGCCGGCGTCTGCATGGATGTCATGATCCCCATCCTCAAAGGCGATGAGCCGTCGGATGCCGCGCGCGGCAAGCTGCGCAAGCACCTGAATTACATCGATCAACACCTGCCTCGAACCGGTCTGTTATTTGGCGAGACAGCCTGCCTCGCGGATATCCAGTTTTCCTACCTTCTGGCGAATCTGGACGGGAATGGGTTTCTCGATAGCCACCCACGCATCAAGATGTACTGGGGTGATCTGCAAGAACAGCCCGGCTTCAAAGCGGCAACAAACATTGCGGGCCCAATGGCACCCGATCCCTGAACCCATCCAATCCGACCATGTCACTCACATTTGAAAGGAAGCTTCATGCTACCAACACCCCGCACGTTTTCTCATATTGGACTATCCGTCCCGGACCTTGACGCAGCCGTTAAGTTTTATTCCGAGGTTCTGGGATTTTACACGATTATGCCCCCGACGGACGTGACAGAAGACGACAGTGATATCGGCATAATGTGCACCGATGTCTTTGGCGCAGGCTGGGGCCATTTGCGCATTGCGCATCTGGCTACGGCAGATCGGATCGGGTTCGAGTTGTTCGAATTCGACGGGAACGAAGCGCCGCAGGACAATTTGTCGTTTCGCAAACACGGCATGTTCCACTTTGCCATTCAGGATCCGGACCTTGAGGGTTTACTGGCCAAAATCGTTGCCGCCGGCGGCAAGCAACGAATGCCGGTGCGTGAGTACTTTCCCGATAAGAAGCCTTACCGCATGGTCTATGTTGAAGATCCGTTCGGCATCGTGTTCGAAATCTATAGCCACAGCTATGAGTTGACCTATTCAGCGGGCGCTTATTCCCCGACCGAATAACACTCTATTCACCCAACAAGAGGAGCTTCCGTCATGAAGGCAGCCATTATTCGTGATTACAACACCGAGATCGAAATCGCCGACATTGCGGCACCTGAGTTGCATGACGATTCCGTTCTGGTTGCCGTTCATGCGGCAAGCGTAAACCCTATTGATTACATCCTTCAGTCAGGCGCGATGAAGGACAACATCCCGCTGGAATTCCCGCATGTCATGGGGTTCGATGTGTCTGGTGAGATCATCGCGTTGGGCAAAGACGTCTCTGGCTTCAAGGTAGGCGATGCGGTCTTCGCACGCGCTAACCAGCAAGATGCAGGCGCCATCGCGCAGATCGCACGTGTTAAGGCAGATGAACTGGCCCTGAAGCCCGTCAATATAAGCCATGCGGAGGCTGCGTCGGTGCCGCTGGCGGGTTTGACAGCGTGGCAGGCGTTGATCAGCAAAGGGAGATTGAAGAAAGGCGACAAGGTTCTCATCCATGCCGGGTCGGGCGGTGTCGGCACCCTGGCCATTCAGATTGCCAAACACTTCGGTGCGGACGTCGCGACGACGTGCAGCCCACGCAACGCGGATTTGGTTCGCAAACTGGGCGCAGATACTGTCATCAACTACAGAGATCAGTCCTTTGAGGACGAGCTGTCAGACTACGACATCGTATTGGATATGATGGGCGGCGAAATCCTGAACCGCTCGTTTCAAGTTTTGAAAAAGGGCGGTGCGCTTATCTCGATCAAGGGACAGGACACAGACAACCTCGCGCAAGAGCATGATGTACGCTTCGAATGGTTTTTTATGGAACCGGACGGTGCGATGCTGGCCGACCTTGGCAAGCTTGTCGAAGACGGGATCGTCAAGCCCGTCATCGACAAAACCTATCCAATGGAGGCTACGGTCGATGCCTACGCGTACCTGAAAGACGGTCATGCGGTCGGGAAAGTCGTGATTTCAATTCCCCCAATAGAGCACTGGTAAGTGATTGCGGTACGCGGATCAGAAACGGCCCGCGTACCGCATCTGAGTTATTTCTTAGCCCGCAAAGAGCCTTGAGCCCTGCGGTCAAAAATCCGCACGCAGCCCTGCCCGAAACTAACGCGCGGTTATCAGGTTCTGTGCGTGACAAATGGTTCTGGAGCGTGGAACCAACTTCCTCGCAAATCGTTGTCCATGGTAACAATCAGGGATGGCAGATAGTATGCGGAACGACACGTTTGATACGATTGTAATAGGAGCGGGCTCGGCAGGCTTAGCGTTTGCGCGGACAGCTGCCGATCTTGGCGCACGGGTTTTTTTGATTGAACGTGATGCACTCGGTGGCACTTGTGTAAACCGGGGTTGCGTCCCCAAAAAGATACTATGGGCCGCAGGACGGACCGCGCGGTCCATCGCGCAAGCTGCCGATCAGGGGATCGCAGAGTCAAGTTCAATCAACTTCCCGGCGCTAATCAGGAAACGCGACGCCCATATCGCCGATATTCGCGCCTCTTTCGCGGACCAGCTTACGGAAAAAGGCGTTACTGTCAGACGCGGCGAAGCAACAGTGTGCAACGCCAATACTGTTGTGGTTGGAGATAAAACCTATCACGCGCAGCATCTTGTTTTGGCGACCGGGGGACGTCCAACCCGGATGGAAATTGAAGGCGCGGAGCATCTGCAGAACAGCGATGATGTGCTGTCATGGAAGGCGCGTCCAGAACGCCTCGCAATCATTGGGGGAGGTTACATCGGGTGCGAGTTTGCCGCAATTTTCAGAGCTCTTGGTTCTGAGGTGACGCTGATCCACAACGGACCAAACATTCTTGATACGTTTCCGAAGGACCTCGCCCTACATGCGCAGTCCGGACTGCGCGAAACTGGCATTTCGATTCAAACGAATGACAGCGTAACAGCCATCAAAAGGGACGACACGCTAAAATACTTTTGCAAATCTGGCAGAATGGGTACTGCCGATGTCGTTGTCGCGGCGTCCGGGCGCTCCCCGAACATCGACCAGCTAGGCGAGTTTGTGAAAGCTCTGAAAACTGCAGAAAGTGGTGCTCTGGCAATATCTAACCAATTTCAAACCAGCTGCGCTGGCGTTTATGCTATTGGTGATGTGGCTGACAGGTTGCCTTTGACCCCTGTTGCCACGGCGGATGGTACGACGTTGGCGCATATGTTGCACGGCCAGGGTGCCACTGTTGCGAACTTGGATCTGGTGGCGACGACAGCCTTCGTTTACCCGCCAGCCGCTTTCGTTGGCAGCACGAACAACGCTAAAGGGAAGAGCGGCACCGTTACACCGCTCGCGCAGAACGTGCTGAGCCAGTCCTCACATGATCCCGATTTCTATCAACTTATCTTTGACGGGAAAAACAAAACGTTAACAGGTGCTTCGATCGCGGCAGAGGGGGCAGAAGACCTCATCGCAATGGCCAGTGCGCTTATCGCGGCCAAGGCTTCGGCGAACGCGTTCACTGACGCGACACCGGTCCATCCTTCATTTGCGGAAGAGTTTTTCTCAAATACACAAACGCAAGAATAGTCTCACGGATGTAATGCAAGCAGGCCGTCATTGCCGACGGCTGCTAAACACGCGGCGCACGGTTTTTGGAGCGAAAACAGGGTTGAGTGTCAGGCGCTGTAATTAGCTGCCAAATCGGGCCGTACGGGCCAGCAACATAAGAACTGGGGGCCTTGTGCAAGACATGGATCGCACGAAGGTCTGCACAGCTATCGGCATACCGGCGCATTCCCTGATCTGAAAACAAACCGGCAACGACCAAGGCAAAAGCATCGATGAACTGGGGTAGCACAGGCGAAAGCAGCCGGTAGAGAACAGCGCGCTGCTCCGGGCAGGAAATGACGCTGGTGATGTCATCATTCGTTCGCCAAGCAGCAAGGACCGGAAACTTTCCCATGACCGTGTGAAAAAAAGGAAGGCTTACTCGCTCGCCCTGCGGTACGTGGATCTTGGTTCACAGCGATTAGCCAAAGCCAGTAAATCCCTATTCAGCGCAGACCCGAACTTGTTAAGCTTTTGCTGACTCTAACTCGCCGTTCAAGCAAAAGACCCGGGGCAAGCCGCCCCAGGTCCTCATGTCTGCGATCAGCTTGGCTTAGCTGCCGTTATAAGTCGGCATTTCTTCCAGCTGTTCTTTCGTGGCATCTACGTAGACGCGCAGTTCACCGCCGTCACGCGCACGCGTGATGGTTAGGCTGTCCATATTCGTCGCCACCGATTTCTCGCCAAGGCCAAGGAAACCGCCGACGTCCAGTACCGCTTGTTGCAGCTCACCCTTCTCGTCGACGATCAGCTCGGACACTTCGCCGATCCACTCGTCGTTGGTATCGTACAGCGGTGCACCGACCAGCATCTCAGTGGTCAGCTCGCTCGCGTCGAAGTGCTCAAAACCATCGCGGGAAATCTCTGGCGCGGTCAAGTTCTTGGCCGTGCGCTCCACATCGTCTGCCGCTTCGTTTGCAGACTGTTCAATATACGCGGCAGTCGCCAGCGCGGACTCCTTGGCGTCAGCTGCTGTTTCCTCAGCTGATTGGCTGACGTCCTTGGCGGTTTCAGTCACGGACTGTTTGACAGACCCTGCGGTTTGCGTGGCCGTCGCTTTGGCTTCGTTCCACTTGGCCGAAGTCCATGCGCCGATCTGGTCGAAATCAAACGGCTCTGCTTCTTCCAACATCTCCTGACTTGCGGAGAAGGCAAGGAAGTAGCTGCCAGCGTCGTCTTCGTCAGCGATAAACTTCAACTCGTCGAAGTTCACGGCAACAGTCTTTTCGCCGATGCCGAGGAACCCACCAATATCGAGCAGAATGGATTTTGTCTTCCCGTCGCGGGACATGATGACGTCGCTGACCTCACCAATGTCATCCCAGTCGCTGTCGATTTCAGCCATAGGTTCGGTTTCGATGTCTGCGGTGCTGGTGTACACGCGCATGCCAATCAGGTCAGATGCGAGCAGATCGGCAGACGATGCGCTGCCTTCTTCGTAGTTCATAAACACGCTGTCCGACTTCGCGTCATAGGCCGCGACAGGCATCGCAGTGGCGAGAACAAGGGCTGTTGTTGTCATGAGGTTTTTCATGGTTTTATTCCTCCGTGGTTTGCATTTCCGGCTCAGGGCCGATTACTGTACCAACACGAGGCAAGCCGACATTGTTCCAAACTTTTTTCCGCGATGGTTTTCGCAGAGGTCGCCGCGGGAACATATCAACTTCTTGGCGCATTGTCCTTTTAAGATAGACAGGTGAAGGGTGTTGAGCATTCGGCACGCTGCGGAAAACGAAATGAAAGAAGAATGAAATACAATAGCTTAACTGCTTGCTTGGCACTGGTACTGTCAGTTTTCCTTGCATGCGGGGCAGGTCAGGGCGTTGTTATGGCTCAGACGACCGAGCCCTCTGCCGAAGATACCCCTGTCGCCCCCGAACAACAGGTAGAAATCGAGCCCGTTGCCCCCGACACGGCCATCAAACGCCGCATCGAAAGCATCCTTACTGCGACCGGCTGGTACACGAACCTGTCCGCCGCAGTGGATGAAGGGGTCGTGTTCCTTGATGGCTCCGCAGGGTCGGGCGCGCATCGGACATGGGCCCGCGATCTGGCGCAGAAAACATCAGGCGTCGTGGCTGTAGTTAACCGTATCACCGTCGACGACGGGCCGGTGTGGTCGCTTACGCCCGCTCTCACCGAGCTTGAGCGACTGGCTGAGAAGTCGGTCACCGTTTTACCTTTGCTATTGCTCGCCGTCCTGGTGCTGCCGCTGGCATGGTACGTCGCGAGCTTCGTGTCAAAACTGGCCCGCTGGTTACTGCAAGACCGCATTCAATCACCCTTCCTGCGTCAGGTCGTGTCACGTGCCATCGCCTTTCCGGTGTTTCTTTTGGGCCTCTACATCGTATTGCAGGTTGCAGGCCTCACCCAATTGGCTCTGTCGCTGGTGGGCGGTGCCGGGGTTATCGGCATCGTGATCGGTTTTGCTTTCCGCGACATCGCCGAGAATTTCCTCTCCAGTCTCATCCTCAGTGTCCGTCGTCCGTTCCAACGCGGTGATTTCATAAGCGTCGCCGGCCTCAGCGGCACAGTAAAAAGCATGACGACACGCAGTACGCTGCTGACGTCTGTTGAGGGCAATGAGATCCACATCCCCAATTCCACCGTTTTCAAGAACGTTATCGAAAACTTCACGTCCTCGCCCAATCGCCGGGGCGAATTTGTCGTGGGCATTGGATATGATGCGGGGATTGCCGATGCGCAAAGCATCATCCTCGATGCCCTCAACGCCCATGACGCCGTCTTGGCGGAGCCTGAACCGATGGTCCTTGTTGATGTGCTAGGCGCGTCGACTGTGAATATCCGTACCTACTACTGGTTCAATGGGCATATGATATCGCCGATCAAACTGAAATCGGCGCTGCTGCGCGCCGTCAAATCCGCCCTGACTGTTGAGGGGATTTCGATGCCCGACGAAGCACGCGAGGTCATCTTTCCCCAAGGCGTGCGCGTGCTGGAGGGGCGCAGTGAAGACGCCTTGCCCCAGACCACTGCCCAGCCGGACCGACCCGTCGCAGAACCGACCTCAAGCGAAGGCGAAGGTGATCTGCTTAGCGATGAACTCCCGGTTGACACAGACGCGCAGGAAGCGGCTCCAGCGGATTTGCTGGATAACCGTTGAACATCCGATGCAGTCGGTGGTGTACTCAGACCGGCCCATACGTCGTTTTCCGCCATCACGCCCAGCCCAACAGTGGCATGGAACTTGCACGCGCCTCCGTAAAAAAGGTGTTGCACTGCGCCAGATCAGGGCATCCCAAATGATGGCCACACGAAAGGGTGGCATCCCTGGGGTCAGGCAACGGGTCGCACCAGATCATAGGGTGATTAGTCTGTGCGCGCAGCGGGTTGGCCAGATGTTGCGTCGACAGGCTTGTTCACCTCATCAGATAGCAGCGATACAACAGCTTGCGTGAGCTCTTCCTGACTGAAAGGTTTGTTCAAATACACCCATCCCCACGTGGACGCTTGGTCGTTCGCATCAAATGCAATGACCCGCCGGTTGACGAGCCATTCGGCATCTTCGGGTGAGACAGAAAAAGTACCGTCGACATTTGCAGAAACAAGGACCAACTGCGGATCATGCTCTTGATTGCTCGCGGACCGCGCCTCAGCGACATTCGTGAATACGGAGCAAACAGCCGACGGCAACACAGCATTGAGCGTCAAAACCATGTCCTGAGACACGAACAGATTCCGTTCAACGACGTAAATATGAAGCTGATCCGTCATGACGATACCCTTTTCTGTGCGCCGCTGACTATCGCGCGCCTGAAAAGGCCCTGCATTAAACTATGACATAGCAAGTGGACTAAATCTGCCAAAATTCGGTTGACCTTGCGGCACCTACGAAGGCTGCATCAGCACTTACAACGGCGGAATGCTGCGGCTTACCAAGCGGTCTGGATATCGGGTGCGGTTTGGCTGATGACATCCCGCGTCATGGAACCAATCCCATTATGTTTAAGCACGGATAGATCCGGCCTGCGCGCCGCCTTGGACAACAGCCCTTGATCGCAGTCTCGGTTCCCGGAACCCACACTCAATCGCGAGAGGGATAGCTTCCGCCTTCTGTAACACACGCGGCCAAGGGCGCGTCACCGTAAGAAATAATTACACTCCCAACAGATGGACTTTTGACAACCGAAGGATGGAACAGGCGCCGTAGCTTGCGCGTTGTCGACAAAAGGGGTCTGGCCAGATCAGCCGGCTCAATTCTTGATTTTGTGGAAGACGCAGAGCGGTATGGTACAGAATTCTGAACGCAGCAGTTTGACGGAGACGGTTGAGACAATCGTAGAGGCAAGCCAGCAAGGGGATGAAACCACGGTTTCTGAAATCTCCGACGCTGTTGGGCGCACGTCTCACCTCACGGCCATCCTGTTTGCCGCCTCTCTTTCAGCTACTCCGCTCAGCGGCGTCCCTGGGTTGTCCACCGTTTGTGGCCTCATCATAGCCACTTGTGCGGCACAGGCCCTCTTGGGTCGTAAAAAAATCTGGCTGCCCGGTTTCTTGCGGCGCAAGAAAGTTCCCAATAAGCGACTGGGGGATGCGCTGGCGTGGTTGAGCAAAGGCGCCGCCTACCTTGATGGCGCGACACAAACACGGTTCCGACCGCTGGTTCGTGGCGCTGCCCGAAAGATGCTTTTAAGCCTGTTTTTAGTTGGCGGCCTCATGATGCCCTTACTTGAGTTCATCCCCTTTTCGGCCTCAATCGTTGCGGGGACAATCGCGTTTTTTAGCGCGGCCCTGCTGACGCGAGATGGGCTGTGGGTGGCATGGGGGATGGGCCTGATCGGACTTGCAGCGACGGGAGCCGTCTGGGCATTCTGACCTTTTAGCGGCTCTTGGAGCCGAATGCGCACGTATCCCGTGTTTTCTGATCGGGCAAACCGTCATGCATTGGCCTGTGACCAAGCATCCCAAGGGTGGACGTGGCGAGGATCAAAGGTTCCGATGTCTGTCGCGAGCGTGCGGTGGTATATTTATTGTTGCGGGTGCAAAAAAGGCGGCCCTTGCAAGCCGC
Organism: Roseobacter litoralis Och 149; assembly: GCF_000154785.2. NCBI lineage: Bacteria > Pseudomonadati > Pseudomonadota > Alphaproteobacteria > Rhodobacterales > Roseobacteraceae > Roseobacter > Roseobacter litoralis. The sequence goes on along the minus strand of NC_015730.1, from coordinate 119,437 downwards.
CTTTCAAACGCACCACACCGGCATTAGATCGCTTGGTCAAGCTCTTCGCCAGCGTTCTGGATGTCTTGGCCAACGCCCTTGGTGGTTTCGCAGGCTGCCAGCGCCGAGACTGCGATAACGAGTGCTACAATTCTAAACATGATGTGTTCCTTCTGAGTGTTTGATACCCATGGAACGCTCGATCGTCAGGTTTGTTCCGTTTGGCGCCGTTTTTTTGGGTATTGCGTCAGGCGGCGGATCTTTTTCCCGGCTGTCCGGCCGTGATCTATCGGGTGCTCGCGGCCCATCACTGTGTCGGAGCCGGGGTTTGCGCATTGGCTGCTGCGTTCAGTTCAGCAGCCAACAGGGCGGTGTAGCCATGCGCAGGCCGTGTCTTGCTTTCCGTGCACTCAGGTTAAGCAGCCTCATCCTGTGCGCCTTGCTCGCGCACCGGGATCGGCTCATTGAACGTGAGCGTGCGATAGGGAAACGGGATTTCGATACCGGCATCATCAAGCGCGCGTTTTACGGCTGCGACCACTTGGTCGCGTGACGTTCTGATGTCGAGCGGTTGCGAGCCTGTCCACCATGTCACCTCGAAATTGATCGAAGAAGCCGCAAACTCTTGTGCGAAAACCTGAACATCCTTGACGTCATTTCGAACCGAATCCACCTCGCGCACGGCGGCCTCAATCACAGAGCGGGCGTCGTCGACGTTTTCGCCGTAGGCCACGCCGCAAATGATGGTGGTGCGCCGCAGGTCGCGGTTGGTACGCACAGTAACCGGGTTTTGAAAGAGAAGATGGTTGGGCACAACAACAAGCTGACCATCGGTCTGGCGCACGTGCGTGTCGCGGATGGTGATCTCTTCGATCTGGCCTTCGATGTCGTCACATTCAACATGGTCCCCGATCGCAAATGGTTCGCGCAGCAGAATGAGAATGCCGGCGAGAAAGTTCTCGAAGGTGTCTTTGAAGGCGAAACCAATGGCGACAGACCCCAGTCCCAATGTGGTCAGAGCCTTACCGGGCGTTATGGAAGGAAAAACGATTGCAAGCGCGATGAGCGTTCCCATCAACCACAATCCGGTGCCCGCCAGCATGGACAGAACGTCCGTCAAGTTCTTGCGCATGCGCGTCTTGCTGCCCAGCTTGCGGATGAACGCGCGGGCGAGCGTGACCGCACCCCACGTCAGGAATATCAAGAACAAGGCGGCACCAAGTTTCGGCAGAGATCCGACCAAACCATCCCAATAGGTGATCAGACTTTCCTGCACTGTGGTGAGCATTTCTTCCCAAGACATATTGTATCCTTTTGCTTCTGTTGGAACGCATGGCGGTCGGAATTGTTCCGCTCAACCGAGTTAGAGCGTCATTCAGCATCCTAAGTGAGGGCAACGGAATCGTAGATGTTGAGCAACCCAACAGACGGCATCGCCAGACCACAGGCGATCCCGATGGCTCCAGTGCCGCAGATGGCGGCCCCGCTGAGACCTTGGATCACGCGGGTGGGATCGCTGTTGAGATCCGGCGATGCGCGCGCCACGTGGTTTGTCTTTCCGCCTCGCGATCGATACCGACGATCAGACGAAACGCAAAGCAGCACTGAGGCGTGGCATAATTCCCGTTTGCCCGACCCCGAACTTGCGGGTTCTCATGCGTTGGGCGGGCTCTCGCCGGAAGTTCAGATAACGGGACGCACCCGCATCTCTTCCAACTCCATCCCAGCGACATCGGCAAGTTGCTCAACGTCGTGGATCACCAGCTTGCCCTCGGACCAACTGGCCAACTGCCGCTCTCGCAGACGCGCGAGCGTCTTGTTGGTGTGCACGAGTGAAAGACCCAATGCATCTGCCAGATCTTGCTGTTTAAAGGGCAGCGGCATCGTGTCATTTTGCACCATGTTGAGCGCGTCGCCCTTGCGGAACAGCTGCACAAGTGCCCATGCCACGCCCGCAATCGCGGAGCGTTGACCGACAGTCGTCAGTGCTTCGCCAAGAAAATGCTCCTGGGAGGCGGCAAGCCATGTGACATCGAACGCCCGCTCAGTCGAATTGCGAAAAAAGTCATAGAAGTCTTTGCGGTCGAAAACGCACAGCGTCATATGTGTTGATGCCTCGACCGAATGGCCCATTTCTCCGATCAAACCGGCCTGCAATCCAATAAAATCGCCGGGGAAAATGAAGTTTACAACTTGGCGACGGCCATTGGACAGCACTTTGTAGCGCAGGCCCATGCCCCGCAGTGCCGTGTAGATTTGAGGCGCGTTAGAACCCTCAGCCAAGATCGGCGTACCCGGATCAACTGCCAGCTCGCCGGATTTGAACCGCTGCGTTTTCTCCGTTTCTTCACGCGTCATCTTTTGGAAAATCTCATGCCGCCTTAAAGGACATGCCTTGCAGTCAGTAACCATGTGTTCTCCGTTCATTTCAGTCAGTGCAAAACGCGTCACACAGGCATTTGTTCCACCCAATCTCACTATGGCCCGTGCCGGGGGTCAGGTGTACCGACGCCAAATTTCCGAAGCAGGTCCGGAACATATACAGCGCGTCAGTTGTTGGGGGGGGGTGAGCAACTTTTGAGGAAGTATGACAGATCGCCATCAATTAACCAAAGAATTCATCGGCCAGATCACCGCCCGAAACCCGAATGAGCCTGAATTCCTCCAAGCCGTTTCAGATGTGACGCAGGACGTTATTACCATTGAGAAAAACAATTCTGACTGGGCTGCTGCAAAGGTGATGGAGAGGTTGACAGAACCCGACCGTGTGATCTCGTTTCGGATCACGTGGCTGGATGACGCGGGCATGGTGCGAATAAATCGGGGCTGGCGGGTACAGACATCCAACGCCATCGGCCCATACAAAGGTGGTCTGCGGTTTCATCCGTCGGTGACCCCGTCCATTCTGAAGTTCCTTGGCTTTGAACAGGTGTTCAAGAATGCACTGACCGGCCCACCGTTGGGCGGTGCCAAAGGGGGCTCAGATTTTGATCCGGCCGGCCGCAGCGATGCTGAAATCATGCGATTTTGTCAGGCTTTCATGTCGGAACTCGTCCGCTACATCGGGCCGGATATTGACATACCGGCAGGTGATATCAACGTAGGCACGCGAGAAATCGGCTGGCTGTTCGGCGCGTATAAAAAGATGAGTGGTGCCTTTCACGGCGCGCTGACCGGAAAGGCGCAATCCTTCGGCGGCAGCGCAATGCGCAGCGAGGCGACAGGCTATGGTCTGATCTATTTCGTGCAGGCGATGTTGTCTCAGGCGAACCGGAGCTTGGAGGGCACGCGCATAGCAATTTCCGGCAAAGGAAACGTGGCATCACATGCCGCCGAAAAGGCTATCTGTGAGGGCGCGCATGTGGTTTCCCTGTCCGACACAACCGGCACACTGCTGGCTCTTGATAGCATGTCGCTGGATGCAGTCGCTTGGGTTCAGGCGCGCAAGGCAGCGGGCGAGGACATCGCGCAGCCACTGCAACATCTGGGTCTTGAGTTTATTGAGGGCGCGTTGCCGTGGGGCACAACGGACTACGACATCGCATTGCCCTGCGCCACGCAGAACGAGGTGGACGAGGCGGCCGCCAAGGATATCTGCGACGCAGGCGCATGTCTGCTGGCGGAGGGGGCAAACATGCCACTGGAATCCCAAGCGCTGGCGCAGATCCGCAAAGCAGGGCTGATCTACGCTCCCGGCAAGGCGAGCAACGCGGGCGGGGTTGCCATCTCCGGTCTGGAGATGAGCCAGAACGCACATCGGCGCTTTAGCACAGCCGAGGAAGTGGACGCATCGCTCAAGTCGCTGATGCGGGGTATTCATGACCGCATTCTCGCTGAGGAAGACGGCAGCACGATCACTGATTATGCACGCAGCGCCAATGTCGCCGCCTACCGCCGGGTCGCGGATGCGGTATCTGCCATGGGGGCCATGTGATGAACGTTGCAGAATTGTTGGTTGCAGGGTTGGAAGAGGCCGGTGTCACCACCGCCTATGGCGTTCCGGGCGAAGAAAACACGCATTTGATGCAGGCGCTGGAAACGTCGTCCATCGATGTGGTTCTGACCCGGCATGAACAGGCCGCAGCATATATGGCGAGCGTGCATGCCCGGCTTACGGGGCATCCTGCGCTGTGTTTCGCGACACTTGGACCGGGGGCCACGAACCTGATGACAGGAGTGGCCGATGCGCAGTTGGACCATGCGCCCATGATTGTCGTTACAGGCCAAGGGGAGCGGGCGCGACTCAACAAGACAAGCTCGCACCAGTTGATTGATCTGGAACGTTTGTTCGAGCCAGTCACAAAGTTCAGCCGCACCCTGATGTGCGCAGAAGAGGTCAACGGCCTGCTCGCCGAGGCGATCCGCATTGCGCAGGAGCCAAACCCCGGTGCTGTGCATCTGTCCTTGCCCAAAGACTTGGCGCAAGCGAACACGACGATGAAACCGGTACCGGCCCCGCATCCTGCAACTGCTACGGCAGCCCCCAAGGCGATGGCGGCAGCACTTGATCTGTTGAAAAAGTCGCAGCGTCCGCTGATCATTGCGGGTGACGGTGTCGTCCGCGCCCGCGCCGCGCGCGACATGGCACAGTTTGCAACTCAGGCGAATATACCGCTTGCGACCACATTCATGGCCAAGGGCATATTGTCAGCAGATCACCCGCTGCATCTGCATTGTATCGGGCAACCGTTTGATGATCACATTGATGATGTAATCGACACACGCGATCTCATCATTGCTGTTGGTTTTGATCCTATCGAGGTACCGCCCGCCGCTTTGACCTCTGGCGGAGACGTGCCGGTTTTGCATATCGCTGCATTACCAGCGACGTTGGAGCATGACTGGACCATCGCCTCCGATGTAGCCGGCGATATCGGCCAAAGCCTGCGCGGGTTGAGCGCAGCTATGAAGGGACACATCTGGCCAGAGGATCCGCGCGTTGCCGAGTGTGTCAAACAGATCGCAGAGGCACGTGGCCGCCCACGTGGCACGCAGAACAACGGGCTGCACCCTGCCGATGTATTGCGCATTGTCGAACGCACGCTGGCCCGCGATACTCTGGTGTTGTCGGGTGTCGGCACCCATAAAATGGAAGTTGCCCGATATCTGGCGGCCAGCACCACGCGGCAGATCATCATCCCCAACGGTCTGGCGGGGATGGGTATCGCCCTGCCCGGCGCAATTGCGGCAGCCCGTCTGGGCCGTCACGGCCATGTGCTGGCCATTTGCGGGGATGGCGAGTTCATGATGAATGTGCAGGATATGGAAACTGCTGCGCGGCTGGGTCTGTCTTTCACTGTCCTTCTGTGGGAGGACGGCGGCTACGGCCTGATCAAAGCCAAGCAAGAAGCGGACACAGGCGATCACACCCCGCTGTCCTTTGGCAATCCGGACTGGCAGGCGCTGGCGCAGTCGTTCGGGTGGAAACACGTCCGGGTCGAAAACCTTGACGCGCTCGGGACCGCATTGGAGGACTATCGCTCGGGTTTGACGCTGATCACCTTGCCGGTCGACTATCGGGATGCTTTGCAGCGCGACAAGACACCAGAGGTGCAGGTTGCGTGACGTTTCCCTTTGCCCGTTTCAAGCACATGAGCCGCGTATCAGACACGCGGCTCGGTCGTATTTTGACCGGGTAATAGGGGGTTATTCAGCAGCCTGCGCCATGTCCTCATCTTCGGGCTCAAACTGTGAAACCCCGAAGACCAGCTGCAGCGTAAACGTGCCGTCGGCATCCGAAGTGGTCAGCTCTCCCTCGAGTTGGCTGGCGAAGGCACGCAGCAATCGGGAGCCAAGGCCGGTTCCCTCGACGTCATCAATGGCGGCATCAGTTGTATTTGCCACGATCAGTGTCACATGGGTGTCACCATCGCTGGCTCCAATTGCCCCATTCTTCAAACTGACAGTGATACGCGGTGTATCGCTGCCAACGTATTTAAGAGCATTTGTGACCGCTTCAGACACGAACATCGACAGGGGCATTGCCTGATCAGGGTACAGCGCAACTGGCGAAAGATCGACATCGACCTCCACACTTGAATCACGCGGCAGGCCTATTGCGACACCTTGGTTGACGATTTCACGCACGATCTCGGCGGCATCAACGCGGTCCATGGACTGCGCCTGATAAATCGACCTGTGTACTGACGCCAACGCCATAATGCGGTCTTGCAGGCGGCGAACGACGAGCTTTGTTTCGTCACTGCGGGCACCCCGCAGGATCATGTTGATGATCGAATTGATGAGCTGAAGATTGTTTTTAACCCGGTGGTGCACTTCTTTGAGCAGCACGTTCTTTTCGTGAACCGCGTTTTCCAATTGGGCTTCGTCACGAAGGATCATTCCGGACATCTCGCGAAACTCAGCCTCAAGTTCATAAAGCTCACCGCGTGCAGTGATATCTCCGATCGGTAGAAAGCGGTCGTCTCGGAAATCTCGCAGTTGCCCTCTAAGCCGCTGAATGCCGCGGATTACCAAGAGCTGCATGATGAGAAAGATCACCAAGAGGCTCGCACTCCACATCAATACCGCCAGAATAATCGTGCGCCAATAGGGGGCGTCTGATTGCAACAGACTGGTATCTATGTCCCAGGTGCCCAACGCATAAGCGTTGCCGTCCACCAGCGGTACGACAGCATAGACGCGCTCCTCCCCCAAGGTGGATTGCGCAGTAAAGGTGTAGGGATCGTTGCTTATCAAATCCGTCAATAATACGCCGTCCGGCAGCAGGCTGCGGGCGCGTTTCAGGATGCGTTCACTGGTGAGTATCTCGCCGTTCTCGTTAAACGTGACAAGACCAAGCGGGCGTTCGCCATCGAGGTTGTCTGCTGTCGGCTCAAACCCGACGTGGGGTATGTGCAGGCGCAAATGCCCGGCATAGGTGCCGTTCTGAAAAACGGGTGTGGCCACCACCAGCACGGAGTCTTCCGGCATCTCTGGATTGCGTTTGACGTAAAGGCCCGGACGTTCGCTGTCCATAAGCATGACCAGACTGTCATTGTCGGCCACCGCCGTGCGCAAGACGGACCCGCAGCCAGTATAGCCATCAGCGCCGACAAAACCCACAAAGCTGTAAAAAGCACTGCCGCGCTCGAAGTTGCGCATCGTCTGGGCACAAAGCTGCGGCTGATCTGACAAGGATTGCGCCGTATTGCCCAAGGCCGCTGCGGTGCCGATTGCACGCTCAATGATCTGGCGCTCGCGTGCGGCGGCCTTTTCGGTCACGACCAGTAGAACGCGACTGGCCGCCTCGCGTTCGCCTTTCATGATCCGATCCGTTTGCCACAACGCAATCAGCCCCAGCGGAAGCAAAGCAACCGTCACTAGTATCATTGCGCGCGGTGCCAGACCGAAACGCGCAAACCTGTCTTGGAATATCACAAATTACCTCACGCAGCAGCGCCATTGGTTGCAATGACTGCAAGCGTGGAAGCGTCCGTCAATTCCATGGCTTCATCGTCGTGCAACTGCATGAGCGCCGAAAGGTTCGCGCGTCCACGGTTCAACCGGCTTTTGATCGTTCCGATGGCGACGCCACACATGTCCGCTGCTTCTTCGTAGGAAAAACCCGATGCGCCGACCAACAGCAGCACTTCACGCTGCTCATCTGGCAATTGGGAAAATGCAGCGCGGAAATCGGTCATCTGCAGACGGCCGTCATGGGCCGGTTTCTCGGCGAGCTTTTCAACCATTACACCTTCGGGGTCCGCAACCTCGCGTTTGGCCCGGCGTCGGTTGGAATAATACGTGTTGCGCAGGATGGTGAAGAGCCAAGCGCGCATGTTGGTGCCGGGCTGAAACTTGTCGATGTTCGTCCATGCCTTTTCAACGGTGTCCTGCACCATATCATCAGCCAAGGCAGGATTGCGCGTCAGGCTCAGCGCGAAGGCACGCAGCGTCTTGATATGCTCGACGATTTCTTCTCTCGGGTCTGTCATGCTCGTTTCCCACGCGTCTCTTGTGTATTCGCAGCGTCTTTGGCGCGCAGCTGTTCAATCAGGTTGGTGAAACGATCAGGAAGCTCGCGGTCCACTTCTTGCTGAAATATCTGTTTCAGGTTTTCGTCGATTAAATCTGACGACTTGCCTGTCTGTTCTTCCTTGGCCATTTTACAGACGTCCTTTCAAAAAAATTTGTTGTGCACGGGAACCAAACGCACAACTGATGCGTTTGGTTCCAGAAGAATTCAAAAAAATCGGAGATTTTGATGCCATACGAAGCAAATGCGACCAATCTTGCAGAAGAAGTAGGCAAGCAGTTGCCGTACTTGCGCCGGTATGCGCGGGCTTTGACAGGCAGTCAGGAAAGTGGCGATACCTATGCCGCCGCTACGCTGGAGGCGCTGCTTACCGATGCCAGTGTGTACGACAGCACGTTGCACCCCAAACTTGCATTGTTCAAGGTATTTCATGTCATCTGGCATTCAAGCGGTGCCCCGTCCGGTGAAAGCGACACGCAGCTGTCTGCCGCAGCACACGCACATCTGGCAAAGTTGACCGCCAATAGCCGCGAGGCATTGCTGATGTCGGTGATTGAAGGGTTTTCATCCGCCGAGATCGCGCAGATCACGTCATTGTCCAAAGGCGAAGTGGGCGAATTGCTGAACGCAGCTTACAAAGAGATGGAAGCCTCGGTCACCGGCAAGGTCATGATCATCGAAGATGAAGCGCTCATCGCAATGGATCTGGAAAGCATGGTCAGTGACATGGGCCATGAGGTCACAGGGATCGCCAGAACACGCAAAGCTGCCGTAACGCTGGCAGGGCAGAAAACGCCCGATCTGATCCTCGCGGACATTCATCTGGCCGACAATTCATCCGGAATCGACGCCGTCAAAGACATCCTGAGCGATTTGGGCGACCGACCGGTCATTTTCATCACCGCCTACCCTGAACGGCTTCTGACCGGCGATCGCTACGAGCCTGCGTTCATGATCGCCAAACCCTATACGGAAGAACAGGTAAAAGTCGCCGTGAGCCAGGCGATGTTCTTTTCGTCTACCGAGACTTTAAAAGTCTGACTGTTCGAGATACCGGCCCGCCCTCTGTCGGGCCGGTAATTTTTTAACGCTCAGGTTGCAGCGAAAAGCGCCTTTAGCTCGCGGACTTTCTCTGACCGCACGGCAAAGAGAATTTCTTCGCCCTCGGACAGGGTAACATCGGCGTCGGCAAATTTCTCATGGTCATCTTTCAACAGAGCAACCGGCCGGCAGTCATCGGGCAGATCAAGGTCGCTCAGCGCACAGCCTTCTTGTTTGGCCATCACCGTCACCCGCAAGAGGCGCAGATCACTTGTGAGATTGGTGTCACGGGCAAGCTCGGTCTCTTCTTCGAGCGCGCGGCACAGGCTGCGCGCAACGGTGACATGCGGAGTGATTGTGTCTTTCAAATCAAGTTCGACGCAGACCTCCAACAGTTCCGCTTCGATGATTTGAGGGATCACCCTGCCGAAACCCACGGACCGCGCAGTGAGCGCTGTCAGGATATTGCCATCCGAAGCATTGGTCAGCGCGATCAGAACGTCTTCCTCGCTGGCGAAAGCCTCGCGCAGGATTTTGGGCGAAGACCCATCGCCATGAATCATGCCGCAATCGAGCCGTTGTGACAGATCTTCGAGTTTCTGGCGGTTCTTATCAATCAGTACAACTTCGTGACCTTTGTCGATCAGCTGCTCTGCGGTGGCGACTCCGAATTTGGAACCGCCGACAATAACGGTGCGCATGGCTATCTCCTTTGCGGTGGGGTGACCCATGTGTTGGGCAATATCAGTAAAATTACGGCGACAAATTCCAACCGCCCGAGCAGCATCGCAAGGACAGTGGCCGCTTTGAGCGGCGCGGGAATATCGGGCGCGATGACACCTGTGGACAGGCCCACCGTCGAGAAGGCGGAAACGATGTCAAAAAGCGCAGGGAGCGGCGCATAGCCATAGGCCAGAAAGGCAACCCACAACACCATCACGGATGTTACGTAGAACAGCAGGAACGCCATCAGAGCAATCAACTGACGGTCCTTGACCACCTGTCCATGCTCACGAAGCGGCGCGATTGCGTTGTCCGGCAAGCGCGGTGCACGGGTCGCATGTTTGGCAGCACGCATGAGCGTGGACAGGCGGGCCAGTTTGAGGCCCCCGGCAGTCGAACCCAAATCGCCACCGACCATCATCACAACAGTAAAGAACAGCAACAGAGCAGGCGCTGCAGGCATGTCACCTACGGAAAAACCCGCTGTGCTGATGGCGCTCAGCAGGTTCCACATGAGAACCGCATAGCTATCTTGGCCCAGAGAATACATGAGAACCACCAGAACGGTGACAGCGCCAACGCACCAAAGGCCCAAGCGCTGCAGCGACCCTATATTCCATGCATCACGCACAGCGCCTCGAAAAGCCAGCGCGATTGCCAGCAACGACACAGCCCCCGCCAGGGATGCCAGAATAACCAACGTTTGGGTCAGACCCGAGTATCCCGCAACTGAATCCGCCCGGTAGGCAAAGCCACCCGTTGAGACCGCAGAAAAGGTGAGCAACATACCCTCTGGCACGGAACCGACGCTCGCGGAGATGGCAAGGCCAAAGACCACTGTCAGGCCAGCGTATGCGCCCAAAAGCTGGCGCGCGCGGCTGCGGGTCGAGGCAATCCTGTCACCTTCATCCAAGCTCACCTTGCCGAGCTTGCGCGCCGTGGCTCCCGGGCCAATCAGCATCGCCAGCACCGCTGTAGCCATCGCCAATCCGCCACACCATTGCATCCAACTGCGCAGGAAAAACGCGGCAAAAGGCCAGTCGTTTGTGCTTCCTGCCATCGACAGACCCGTTGTCGTCAGGGCGCTCATCGCCTCGAACAGGGCATCAAGTGGCGACATGCCGAGCACCGTGAATGCAGGTACGGACATCAGAGGGGTCACGACAAAGAGAAGCGCCAACACCACAACGGCTTCGACCTGCCGCAGATCTTTGGGCAGTGGCAGGCGGATCACCGTTGCCCAAAGCACTGCACCTGCAAGCGCAGGTATCAAAAGTGCCAGTGCAAAGGACCACGCGCCCTCGGCTACCGCCCAGACAAAAGGCGGTACGAAAACAAGCGGAAGCAAAACCCCGTGTTTGGCAAGGGCCAGCGCCACTCGTTGCAAGCGCGCGGGTTGCATCAATATCTCTGTACCAGATTTCTGGAGCGCGGGCACTTTCATGCGGGACGCGGGCGGCAAGAGTTAAACGTGTTTGTCGACATGCAGCCACAACCGCCAAGCAACCTGTTTTGTTCCGCCGTGGAACAATTCACATCGCCAGTGCGTATGTCTTTTGACAAACGGAGACACTGAATGACCAAGTCTAATGAAATATCGCACGACCTGACACGCGAACGCGAAGAAAGCGAAGCGGTTGCGGAAGCCGTGGGCCTTTCCCCGCGTCTTGTGTTTGAGACAATTCGCAGAAATGGCGAAGAAGAGCTGGAACGCCCCATGCGCGCCCTGTGGTTTTCGGGAGTCGCGGCCGGTATTCTGATTTCTTTCTCCGTACTGGGAGAGTCGGTCTTACGTGCCTATCTGCCAGACGCACCATGGCGCTATATCGTCGAGAACGCAGGCTACAGCCTTGGCTTTTTGTTGGTCATTCTGGGGCGTATGCAACTTTTTACAGAAAACACGATCACGACGGTCATTCCAGTGACGCTGAACCCGACCGGTCGCGCATTCGGTCGCATGTTTCGACTTTGGGCAACGGTTCTGGCTGCCAACGTCATCGGCGCGTTTCTGATCGCGGGCTTCTTTGCCTATGGTAATGTGCTTGCAGATGACGTCGCCGCAGCAATGATGGACCTGAGCCGCCATGCCACAGGTATGCCACCGCTTGAGGGTATGATGCGGGGTATTCCGGCCGGTATTCTGATTGCCGCACTGGTCTGGATGTTGCCGTCGTCCCAAGGCAGCGAAGTCGCGGTAATCGTGCTTTTCACGTGGCTGATTGCGCTGGGTGATTTCACGCACATCGTCGCAGGCTCGGTCGAGATGGCATTCCTGATGGTGCAGGGTGAGCTGGGGTTGGGAGAAGCGCTGTTCGGGTTCTTCGTTCCCGTGTTGATTGGTAATGTGCTTGGCGGCACGGTGATTTTCACCATGTTGACTTGGGCACAGGTACAGCCCGAGGTGGTCGAAGACCTCAAGAAGTAAAACCGCCGGGATGAATTGAGAAATGAAAGCCGTGGCGCGTAACGCGCGGCGACTTTCACTACCGCAGATTCTTCCACACGCGATCATGCAGACAGCTCACGTTTGATTATGAGCGGCATAAAAGCCTGACGCGACCACAAAACGGAAAAACGCCGCCCCGATTTGCATCAGAGCGGCGTTTTCATTTGCTCAAGCCTGCGCGTTATTTATCTGGCGCATCTTTTGCCAAAGTGGATTTGCGAGCATCGTCATCCTTCATTCGTTTCTCGGTTCTTGCCTTGCTGACCACGGCAAACACAAGCACGGCACTCAGCGTTACAAGAAAGAGCAAAGCGACGAGGTAGGTGATATCCATATCAACTCTCCATTCTTTGCCAGCCGGCTAAATTGTTTGGCAAGCAGACGCCGGCTGAATTTCTTTCCGGCCTGCCAAAATCGCTGAAAATGCGCATCCAGAGCACAGTTTCCAACGCTGTTGAAATCACAACGCAATTGGGCCGGGTGAGGTTCCCGCGAATGGCGACACATTTCAGTTTGGTTTGTGAAACACCGCATACCGCGCAGCGCCGAGGGAACAATTGAGCGCGCAATTCGTTGGCCTATCGAAGCAACCTGCGGGGCGAAACCCTGCCACTCCAGAAAGGACACGCCATGAAAAAAACATCGCAAACCGTAAGCCATCCAGACCTGAAAGGGTCCGAACAACACCACCCGCTCAAAAACCGTGACGGCGAAAAAGGCGACTCCGATCATGCAAAAAGTGACGAAGTTTTGACCGGAGATACGGCCAAAAAAGTGAAAGAAACCGACGCGGATACCCAGATTGCAGACCAACTGCGCGATCTCGCGACAGACGAATAGATCAGGCATGGACGAATACCTCACACACAGCCAACGGATGAACCGGCTGGCACGGCTGGAGCGTATTGCACACCGGCTCGATAATCGGTTTCGCATGCCGCTGGTCGGGCTGCGTTTTGGATGGGACAGCGTGATTGGCCTGATCCCGGGGGTTGGCGACATCGCAACGACGCTGCCCAGCGCCTTCATGATTTACGAGGGTGCAAAAATGGGTGCGCGGCGACGGACACTGCTGCGCATGGGAGCCAACACGGCGGTTGATTTTCTGGTTGGCAGCATCCCGGTTCTTGGCGATTTGTTCGATATGCAGTTCAAGTCCCATCGTCGCAACGTCAAGCTACTCCGCGCGGAGGTAGTCGGCCCATACGCCGTTCGATCTGCGTGACGTTGGTCAGCTTTTGAAAGAATGAGACCACCAGCATGGAATGTTGGTGGTTTTTTTATGCCTGAACATCCTGGTCCTCGGAAGCATACACATAGTATTCAACAAAAGAACGCCGCCCCAAAATGAGGCGGCGCTTTTTCAACTCATATGCGACGCTGTTACTGGTTATTGGCCGTACGGTTGTCTTCTTCCGGCATCTGGACGTCAATTGTGGGTACTTCGACAGTAACCTCTTTTGTACCCATTTCGATGTCGCCCGTCTCAACATCAAATTCGGGCATGTTACCCGCTTCGACGGACACATCGACGTCCGGAAGCTCAGCGTTTTCAGTCACGTCGATGTCTACCATATAGACACCAACACCTATGGCGATTGCAGCAGCTACAGCGGCGATTGTAATACCGGTTTTCATTTATCCGTCTCCTTCAAGTTCTGGTTTCTGTTGGCAAAACCGGTAAGGGCCGGAGAAGTTCCCGAAAAGATCAGAATACTTTTCGGAACAATTTCGGGAGCACGCGTGTTTCCTCCTCAGACGAACACATACAAACGGAGGTTCAAGACAATGGAATATGGTATTATCGGACTGCTCGTACTGGTCCTCAACATTTACGCAATCGTGAAGATCTGGACAAGCGGTGTGTCCCTCGGGGCTAAACTGCTCTGGACGCTTTTGATTCTGGTACTGCCGGTTGTCGGTTTCATCATCTGGTTTTTCGCCGGTCCGCGCGGTTCAGGTCACGCTACGGTATAACCCTATCCTCGCAAGTAAGCCGGCCTCATGACCTGAGGCCGGTTTTTCTATTTCAAACAATCAGGAGTGCACCGTGCAGGATCTTTCCACGACGCCAGACAACAGGAGAGTTGACCTGACGCGGCTGGCGCTTGTCGCTGTCGGTGCCTCGGCCACTGTGTGGCTCCTCGAAAGCGGTACACCTGTTTTCCTGCCATTGGTCTTTGCTCTGGTTGTTGGTGTGGTCTTTGCGCCGCTATCCAACTTCTTTGACCGGCTCGGAGCGCCGCCAGTAGTGGGCGCTCTTGCGGTTCTGATCACGGTGCTGTCGGTGATCACCCTGGGCGTTTTCCTGTTCTACCCGGTAGTCGCTGAGTTTATGACCCGTGTGCCGTTTATGTGGACCGAACTGCAGCAATCGCTGAGCGGCCTCAAATCCACCATGGAAAACGTCGAAAATGTGCAAAACCAGGTCGCCATAACGCTCGCTCCCGAAGGCAGCGCAGAGATGGAAGCACCAGGGACCGTTGCCGTTCCGACGGTCGCGGGAATATTGAGCTATCTGCCTTCTTTCGCCGCGCAGATCATGGTTTTCGTTGGTATTCTCTATTTCTTTCTGTTGACGAAATTGGAACTCTATAAATACATCGCCTCTGTCACGACGCATTTGTCCGAGAAGGTTTTGCGCCGTGCCGAAGTTGAGGTGTCGCGTTATTTTCTTGCGATCACCGCGATCAACGCCTGCTTCGGCGCCTTGGTCAGCCTGATGCTCTCAGCCTACGGCATGCCAAATGCCGCATATTGGGGACTTGGCGCTTTTCTGGTCAACTATGTGCTTTACCTTGGGCCAATCAGTTTTGCGATTGTTCTGCTGCTCGGAGGGTTGATCGTATTTGACGGGGCAATGAGCGTTCTGCCCGCGCTGACTTATATGCTGATGAACATGACCGAAGGTCAGTTCGTCACGCCGACCTTTGTCGGTAAGCAAATGTCGGTGAATCCGCTTTTGATTTTTACCTCGCTGGTGTTCTGGCTATGGATATGGGGACCTGTGGGAGGCATCATCGCGATCCCGCTGCTGGTTTGGCTGCGGCAAATCAACAAGGAGATGCATGGACGCGACCCAATTCAAGGTGACAGGGACGAAAGCCGTGATCTTCTCGCAAAAACTGGACGCAATTCAAAGCCGGAGATGCAATATGACGTTGCTGAATAATCTCGAAGTACTTGTCACCGCAGACGAAGGATACCGTGCCTTCGAAAAAGCCGTTGTCGCCGCCAAAACGCGCATCGACATGGGCTTTCGCGTTTTCGATCCGCGTATGCATTTGCTGTCTTGTGAGGCCCGGGAGTTCGGTTCCCGTTGGGTTGACCTGTTACTTGCAAAGCTGAATGAAGGCGTTGATATCACGATTGCACTGTCGGACTTTGATCCGGTCGTGCGTCCTGAACTGCACCGCGGTAGTTTCAAATCGCTCAGCATCTTGCTGGGGATCGCCGAGATGGTCACTGGGCATGGCAGGTTGCGCGTCACAGTCGAAGATCATCCTGCTCGTGTCGGGTGGGCGCCGCGCATCGCCTTGTGGCCCAAGGTGCAATCACAAGTCGCGCAGACCTGCGATTGGCTCAACGGGTTGGAGGATGCCGCACGTGCCGAGGCGATCCGCTTCATGCCGCGATTCACTGAATTCACGTTTGAAAAGGACGGCAAAATCCACCCGAAACGGCGTGAGTTCCCACCGATGTTGCCGGTCACGCATCACCAGAAGCTCGCGGTTATCGATGACGAGGTGCTTTATGTCGGTGGCCTGGATCTGGATGCGCGCCGTATGGACACGGTGCACCACGCGCTTCCCGCAGAAAAGACGTGGCACGATGTGCATGTCATTTTGCACGACAAGAAGCGCGCCCTCGCCGCGCGTGAACATCTGGAGAGCTTCAGTGCTGAATGCGCGGGCGAGGTCAGCATCCGTTCGCCAGAGGGGCTGTTGCGCACCCTGTCTGTGAAACGCAAACGCAACTCCGGATCGCTGTCACCACATGTTTGCGATACCGGAATCATGGATCGCCATCTGGAGTTGATTGAGCAGGCCGAACGGCTGATATATCTGGAAAGCCAGTTTTTGCGCGATCCGGTGATTGCAGATGCGCTCGTTGCCCGCGCCAAAACAGCACCGGGTTTGGGATTGATCATTCTCCTGCCTGCCGCACCGCTTGAGGTCGCATTCGAAGGGGCGGAGGGTCTGGATTACAAGTTTGGTGAGTACCTTCAGGCCAAGGCCATCGGGCGGATCACAGAGGCTTTCGGGTCGCGTGCGTTCATCGCGTCGCCCGCACACTGCCGCAAAAGCGAGGCAGGCGACCGCGCGACGCTCTGTGGTGCTCCAATGATATTTGTGCATTCCAAAGTGTCGATCTTTGATGATCACGCCGGGCTTGTAACTTCCGCCAATCTGAACGGGCGCAGCATGCGCTGGGACACGGAACTTGGTATCGAGATATCCGACCCTGATCAGGTACGCATGCTGCGCAAACGCGTTATGGGCGCATGGCTTCCCAAGGGTGCCGATGATTGCTTTTGCGCCGCCGCCCCCGAGACCGTCAAAAAGTGGCGCGATTTGGCGCAGCAAAACGCAAGTCGCGCGCCCGCAGATCGGTCAGGCTTCCTGCTGCCGCATACCGCCAGTGCTGCGGAAAGCTTTGGAACCCTTTTGCCCGGAATCCCCGTTGAGATGGTTTAAGGTGCTGTAACTGTGAAAATTTATCGGTACGCCTGAAGACGTCAGCTATGTTTCTTCAGGATTTCTCGGAACAATGTGCCGGATTATCCGTTGTGTCAGTAACAGACTTCAACGGAGGATCAGATGACAGACCATCCAACGAAAAACAACGAAAGCGACTTGCGGGATACACTGGATAACACCGTGACCGCAGCGTCGGAATTTGCGCACCGTCAGGTCGAAAGGGCAGCTGACCAAGCCACCGACCAAGCCGAGATGGAGGTAACGCGTGCCGCAGATGCAGCGGTCGCCGCGTCCAAGGAATTTGAACCCGGCAGTTTGCAAGCTCAGGCAGCAGGCCAAATCGCAGCACAGCTGCAGACTGTTGCAAGTTCAATAAGCGACACTGATCTGGCTGCGGCAACGGCCAAGGCCAAAACGTTTGCGCGCGAGAACCCTGCGCTATTCCTCGGCGGCGCTGTTTTGCTCGGGTTCGCAGCCGCACGTTTCCTCAAAGCCTCCGATCCAGAGGGGCGCGGCGCACTGCTCGGCGATACCGACCCGTGGACCGGCCACGTCACAGGTTCGCCCCGGACAAACCCTGCGCATGAAGCAGGCCTGAGCAACGGGAGTATGTCGTCATGAGCGACATCCACCCGACGCCGCAGGCGCGACCTGATCCGACTGATGCGCCCGCATTGCTCACCGACATTGTGCAGCGCAGCACACGACTGGTTCAGAACGAGATCGAACTTGCCAAGCGCGAACTCGCGCACAATGCGCGAAGAGCATTCATCGGTATCATGTTGGTATTGGCCGCGATTTTTCTGGTCTTTTCCGCGCTCGACGTGCTCACGGCGGCGGCAGTTGCGGGGCTTGCTGAGGCAGGTCTGCCCGTATCCGTGGCCTCGCTGGTCGTTGCCGGCATCGCCTTGGCGATCGCCGCCGGACTTTTCCTGGCAGGCAAATCACGACTGGACCCCGACAACCTGAAGCTCAAGAAAACCGCGCGCAGCTTGCGCAAAAACATCGATACGATCAAGGAGAATGCTCATGTCTAACGACGTTCAAGATCTCGAACGAAACATCGAAGCTGACCGGAGCATGCTGGGTCGCACGCTGACACAGCTGACCAACGCATTGTCGCCGGAACAAATATCGACCACGGTTTCCCGCGAGGTACAATCGAAAGGCGGCGCAATCGGCCACACGGTCATAGACGCCGCACGCGCCAACCCTGCCGGTGCGCTTTTGGTTGGTGTCGGCCTTGCCGCGCTGCTGGCAGGTCCGAAACGCCCGCAACGAAAGCCCGGATATGATGTGCGCACCGCCCCCGTCGCACCCGGCATGTCCGACAAAGACGTCCTGACGGGCGAATTCGACCGGCGCGTTGAGGCTGCGGATGAGGTGCAAACGCAGGCGTCCAAAGCGCCGGGAATGCGCGCGGCCCTGAACAAAGGTCTTGCCAACCTCCCAGCTCCGGCGCGTGAACGGGTCATCGCAGCCCGCGAGGCCGCGATAAACGTACAGGAAAAGCTTGACCGTCAGGCCGCAATAGCAGCTCGAAAGGCGCGCAGCTTTCATCATAACCAACCCTTTTCGACCGCTGCGATCGCGGTAGGTGTCGGCGCCGTCGTTGCCGCCTTATTGCCAAGAACGCGGACCGAAGACGATCTGCTGGGTGCAAAGCGTGACGCGCTGATGCAACAGGCAGAACTGACGCTGCGCGACGAGATCGCCGCCGCTACGGCTACAGGCGAGGCCGCGTTGCGCGAAGGCATCGAGGCTGGATACGATCGTGTCCGCCATCACTGAACGTAAGAGTTAAGTGCTCTTTTCCGACAATTCGAAACTAAGGAGAACACAAATGTCTACCACCATTCATTCCGCAGACCCCGACACACTGACCAATGCATCCACCTCAGAGGTGGAAAAAGGGCCAAAACAAGTCGCAACTGAAACGGCCGAAAAGGCGCGTGAATTTGCTGTCCAGAAGACGCAAGCCGCAAGCGAGGTAGCCGAGCTTGCCGCGACCGAAGTGCGTGACAACATCGTCAAAGCATCCGACGCCGCCCGCGACTTCACCGCGAAGCAGCCATTGGTGACCGTTGCCGGTGCGTTGGCAGTTGGCGTGGTACTCGGCATGGCGCTGAACAGCCGGCGCTAAGCAAAGCCAGCGCCTTAGACAAACTCAACTGCAGCTGGCATGATCAGCTGCAGTTTTCTGCTTGCCATCATCGGGTGTGTGTCTCCGCCGCCATTGGTAGCGAATACGCCAGTATGGGCCAGTGCTCAGCTAGAAGCGTGACGATAGATCTGCTTTCTGCTGGTGGCCGCAATTGAAATGAAAGCGGGATCACCCATTCGTTCCTGGGATCAACATGCGGTCAGCCGCTTGATGGCCGACCGCGACGGTCCCGACAAGAAAACTACCGTCGGTTTCTCATGATCCATTTTAGCCGGGAACAATACTGTTCCAGAATGTATGGAAGCAGTGGGCAGCTAATAGGGGCTGCCCGACCGCCATGGCAGTCGCCTCAGTCTCCGCCAATCCCGTAACCTTCTGTTCACCTAGAACAGTTGCGCGCGATGTTGGTCCGGGGGGGAGACCGTTAAATGATGTTTGTTGGGGGGCCACTGCGACAATGATCATCGCGTTGGTCGCACGGATGATCAATGATGCAGCATGGAAATCACGCTGCAGGCACCGACAGATATAGAGTTTTTGTGAGGTTGGGTCCGCTGAAACAACGCGCTATCGCGATAACTCGCCAGTCGTTGTGACAGACCTAGGGCTGGTACAACGGTACGGTAGAAATCGACATTTTCGCGGATCCGTTTTGAACCTCGCGTGCATGCGCAATATAAATGAGCGTCTGATTTTCGCTATCCAAAATGCGTTTGACGTTCAGGCTCTTCCAGATGATCGACCGCCGCTCGGAAAAAACGTTTTCACCTTCATCGGACCGGTCGATTTCGCCCACTTGGATAGGGCCGGTCTGACGGCACGCAATGGATGCGTTTGACGGGTCTTCGAACCAGTTCCCTTTTTGCAGACGGTCGACGAGGCCCCGTTCGAAATAGGCTACGTGACAGGTCACCCCGTCGACGTCTGGGTCAGCGAAAGCTTCGATTACGATGTCATTGCCGAGCCAGTCGACGTCCACGTTTCCCACTTGTTCTGCCGCTGATGTCGATGCGCAAAATACCGAGAAACATGTCGCAAACCAGCGGCCTGCGGTTGGGCAATTGAATGCCAACCTGATCATCTCAGGCCCAAAAAGGACAGGATGGCAAGGATCACGACAATAAGGCCAATGATATAAATAATACGGTTCATGAGAGGTCCTTTCTAAGACTTGATGCTGCGCGGTCTCATACGATTAATTCGCGCCGCACCTAGACAAACGGACAGACCCAGAAAATGTTCCCTCTACCGGAAACTATTGTGATCTTTCGCAAGGCTCCCTCCGGTAACGAAGGGTACTGCCGCCGTTTCTGTGCGTTTGGTGATGGCAAAGTGCACCGCGAGCGTGCTTCATGCCTTTGTCTTGCAACTTTTCGACCAGTTCCCCGCGAACGTAGCTGGAGCCGGTATCGCTGAGCAGCCTTGGCTTTTGGAAGATGTGAAGTTGGTTGCAACCCGATGCCTGCATTGCGAGGTTTCATGTGACCGTCCCGTCTTGTGTCCGCATACTGGCGGAAACTTCTCACGCGATGATCGCGCGGCTATAATCGTTCAGGATCATGCTGAGATAGAACCAGCCGAACCCGATGGTTGTCGCATAGGTGGAGCCAGGGATTAGGTAACGGGCCGCAGTGCATAGAGCCTTGACCGCATCGGTTTTTGCAGCACGTACCGCGACGCCGGGCACACGCCGTTTTCCAGCCCTTCAAGAAGTCCCTGTATAATTTGCGGTATCTGAGGGTCGCCTGAGACCGCCAAAAATGATGGACCCCTGACACAGTGGTCCTTTTTGGATTGAGGGTTCAGGCCCGTAGGTTCTGCGCCAAGACAGCCGGACATCGCCTTTTTGTGAACATTGTTCATTTTTTGTGTTGACAGAAATTACCCGACCTACTATCTGATATGAACACTGTTCACAAAAAGGAATATCAAATGTTCATACGCTCCACAATCGCCGCTCTCGCTCTTGCTTTGACAGCCACGACTGCTTTTGCAGGCGGCAGCGCACAGCACTCGAATGAGGCCGCTTACCACTCTGTCGAAGCTGCAAGCCATGCCGGTGCCGCAGTTGTATCGGGCGCTGGCACGGTCGCGTCGGTTCCGATTGTCGCCGTTGGCTCAGCCATTGCGGTCACCGGCATGGCCCTCGAAGAAGTTGGCACCAGCGCCATCGAACTTGGGTCTGACATCGGCCACGCCAGCCAGCCCGCACCGCAGACGATCAACATCACCGTGATGCCGAATGCAGCGCCCACGTTGGACTGAACACCACAAGACCGGGAGAGATAAAATGAAACGTATTTTCACCGCAATCGCCGTCGTCCTCGCAACCCTGCTGCCGTCCCTATCCTGGGCTGGCAGCGCCGAGACCGGCACCCCGCACCTGCCGCGCGAGGACGTGGCACGCTATGCAAAACAGCTTGAACTTGATCTGGCCCAGAGAGGCGCGAATATCGCCATTGTCGGCCGGATCGGGCGGGACCCGGACACGTTGCCAGCGGGTATAGATTACACCCACATTGCATATTGGGTCTATTCGCAGATCACCAAGGCGGATGGCACAAAAACCAAAGGGTACCGCGTATACAACCTCTACCAGACCGCAGACGATCCGACCATTAGCACATTGGTGCAGGACAGTCCGGCGGAGTTCTTTGCAGGGGTCTATCAATTGGATGCCGGGGTGATTGTGCCCGATCCTCGGCTGCAAAAGAAACTGCTTTCCGTGATCAGCAGCCCCACCTATGCAAGCCTGCACAACAGTGACTATTCCGTGCTCGCCAACCCCAGAACACCGCAATTTCAGAACTGCACTGAACACACGCTGGATGTGTTGATGGCCAGCCTTTACGACACATCGGATCAGGATCAGATCAAGGCAAACATCGCCGCACACTTTGAGCCGCAACCGATCAAGATCAGCGGATTCAAGCGCTTGCTTGCGCCCGCAAAGTCCGCGACCCTCACGACTGCCGATCATGCGTCTCAGATTGGCACGGCGACCTTTGGATCAATCGCACGCTTCATGGTTACGCATGATCTGTCAGATCAGGTCTACCGCTTTACGCCCAACGGCGCCGAGAGGTTCTAGAAATTGACAAAACCACGGTTGTCCCACAAGACACTGGGGTATGAAAAACGAAAAGACAGCATCCCGGCGGGACAAGAACCTCGCGGATATCCGTGAGCGGGCCACGAAAATCGCAGAGCGCATCGTCCTCGAACAAGGGGGCGGTGCGCTCAACGCGCGGGGGCTTGCCAAGGAGTTGGGTATCTCTGTCGGGTCGCTCTACAATGCCTTTGGCGATCTGGAAGGGGTCGTGCGCGCGGTCAATGCCCGCTGCGCAGACCGATTGGCCCTCGCCCTGCGCACAGGACTTGCAGCAGCGGACGATGAGGCCCGCGCGCGCGTCATCGCCATTGGAGAGGCCTACTTTGACTTTGCCTACTCTGAGCCAAGACGCTGGTACATGCTTTTTGAACGCGACAGCGACCTGCAGCTGGATGTCAAAACCGCCGAGTTGCAGGAAGGACTGCTGGAGATGCTGATACGCGCCGGCGACGGGGACCCCGGAAATGAACAACACCGCCAGTTCTTTCTGCTGTTATGGGCCTCTGTGCACGGGCTGGTGTCACTGGCCTGCCGCCCGAGTATTGTCATGATCAAACCGGAGGTCGCGCGCCACTACATGCATGATCTGATCAAAGCCGCCTTTCGTAACTTCCCCGAAACCGCTCCATCGTGACGCATTGGCTTGCGCGTGACTGTGGGCCTGCCAAAGAGCGGCATTCCAAGCGCATATAAAACGAAAAGAGCGCGACCGTCTGGCCGCGCTCTACAAGATGTCAGAAGTGCGTGGTTAAAGCGTCATGCGAAAAAGCTGAATCACGTAACGCTGCCTGAAATCAAAGATTTCAACGCGTTACGTGATACTTTATGTTTCTGGTATTTCGTCAGACGCTCTAGTTCACAGTCTTTGCGTCCACGACATCTTTCTCGATCTGCTTGGCTGAGGTGATCGAGATTTGGCGTGGCTTGAGCGCTTCGGGCACTTCACGCACCAGATCAATGTGCAGCATCCCATCAACATGGCTGGCGCCTGTTACATGCACATGATCCGCAAGGTGGAAGCGGCGTTCAAAAGCACGCGTCGCGATCCCGCGATGCAGATAGGGGCGGTCCGGTTTTTCCTCAGCTTTGCGTGCAGAAATGATCAGTGCATTCTCACGCACTTCCACAGTCAGGTCCTGATCTGAAAACCCAGCAACAGCCACCGAAATGCGGTAGGCGTCATCCTCAAGTTTTTCGATGTTGTAGGGCGGGTAAGTTGGCTGAGCACCCTCGTTGGTCAGCACGCGGTCCATCAGATCAGCGATCTGATCAAAGCCAACAGTTGCACGGTAAAGCGGTGCAAAATCATAAGTACGCATAGGTATATCCTCTTTTTTGAGCGATAAGATCGGATGCTCTAACCTTAGACACATCCAGTTTCGGTTTCTGCAAGGACCCAGACAAAGGCATCCTCACGACCATGAGATGGGGATCGATTTTAGCGTTTCAAGACCCTGAAACCCGAGCTTCAACTTATGGCAGGTTTGACGTATCCTGATGCAAAAACGTGGGGCGGTTCAGTGATCGATCGTTCACTGCGTGGGCCGGATGAACTTCGCACCCATGGTACTGCGGCTTTCTTCAACGGTGGTTTGCCGGACGCGCGGCACGGAGCTGACGAAGGAGCGGTTTTGCCGCGCAAGCGCATCATGCAGCGACGCGAGCGCACCGCTCAACTCCGTCCCGAGCGAGATTTTCTGTCCCTCAACCTCCGCTTTGGCAGAGATCACAGACACGATGACTGCCGCCCCGCCCTCGAACGAGAAAATTGGCGCGCCAGACGATCCGAAATCCACCGAACATGTTGTGATCAACACGCCGTTCTGGTGGCCAAGCACCTCGCAAATCTCTTGCAGTGACGCAGCTTCGGCGCGACCGCGTCCATAGCTTACCACGCCAACCTTTTCTCCCTTTGCAGGTTGCGCGGCGGTTTCAAATGGCTCGATTGTGGTGTTGCGGATCGGGCGTACAAGCTGAAGCAACGCCAAATCATGACGCACCCTGTGCGGCGCCACAACGTCGCCATATGTATAATCCTGGTGCAAAGCGGCGTGCTTAACCCGCCTGTACGCAGAGGCACGGCCATTGCGCCACCCGGCCAGAAACTCGATCCCAGTGGGGTCAATCTGCGCGCCACTTCGTTTATCGAACAGACAATGTGCAGCGGTCAGCACAACATCAGGTGCAATCAAAGCCCCTGTGCAAAAGCCCGTACCGTCGATATCCAGACGCCCCACAGCTTCCCATGCACTGGCGTCCACACCGGTTTCCAAGCTGCGCAGTTCTGCATCATCTGCGACTGCCGCACTTGCAAGACATCCCGCAATCGCTGCTGTGCATATCCACCCGTACATACCCACCCTCTCTGATCAGCGCCAGAAATACAGACGGGTTGGGGCGAAAATGAGGCCACCCGGATATGGTCGGCCCATTTCATTTTCAACCGGGGGTCAGCGCAGGATCGGCACGTCGGATTTCGGCGTCGCGTCGGCATCCAGCGACGCGGGCCTCGGCCCGCCCGTTGCCCAGTCCAGCAGTTCAACGCTGTGAACAACCGGGATTTTGGTGCCGGACCCGATTTGCATCATGCACCCGATATTGCCTGCCGCGATGACATCCGGGTTTTTCGCCTCCAGCGTTTGCACTTTACGCGCTTTGAGCTGTTTGGAAATCTCTGGCTGCATCAGGTTGTATGTGCCTGCGGACCCGCAGCACAAATGCGAATCCCGTGGCTCGACCACGGTGAAGCCTGCATGTTTCAAAAGGTCTTTGGGAAAGGTCTTGATCTGCTGTCCGTGCTGCAGCGAGCAGGCCGCATGATAGCCCACGACCATGGCTTTATCGTCACCGGCGGGCATGTCCAGATCGATCAGCACTTCAGACACATCCTTGGTAATCGCTGAAACGCGCGCCGCATCCGCTGCCAGCGCAGGGTCATTGCGGAACATATGACCGTAGTCTTTCACGGTGGTGCCGCAGCCAGACGTATTGATCACAATTGCATCCAGACCGCCCGCGTCCATCTCCCGCACCCATGCCCGAATATTGCGCGCCGCGGTCGCATGGCTTTCGTCCGACTTGCCCATGTGGTGGGTCAAGGCACCACAACAACCGGCCCCTTCGGCCACGACAACCTCGCAGCCCAAGCGCCGCAACACCCGGATCGTCGCGTCATTGATGTCTGTGTTCAGCGCCTTTTGCGCACATCCCGTCATCAGCGCCACCCGCTTTTTGCGCGCGATCTGTGGTGCAAAGGTCTGCGGATCGTCATTGCGGCTCACGGGTGGAATGGTCTTGGGCGCCATTTCCAGCATCGCCTGCAAACGCGCATCCGGCATAAAACGCGCAAGCGGACGCCCCATCTTGGCCGCCAGAAGGGCCAGACGAAACCGCATCGGGTAAGGCAGAATACGCGCCAATATCCAACGCAGCGCACGGTCGCTGAACGGTCGCTTGTAGCGTTTTTCTATGTAGTCACGCGCATGATCGACCAAGTGCATATAATGCACACCCGATGGGCAAGTGGTCATACAGGCAAGGCAGGACAGGCAACGATCAATATGCTTGACCGTTTTGGCATCCGGATCACGGTCGTTTTCCAGCATATCCTTGATCAGGTAGATGCGCCCGCGCGGACTGTCGAGTTCGTCGCCCAACACCTGATATGTGGGACAAGTGGCGGTGCAAAACCCGCAGTGCACGCAAGATCGCAGAATCTCATTGCTGCGCTTGATGGCAGGCTGCGCGAGTTGCGCATCAGAAAAGTTCGTTTGCATGTGTTACACACCCTCTGACAGCGCGCGGCCCATCAGGCCCTGATTGAGCATAGCTTTCGGATCGAAACGGTGCCGCAACCCGGCGCTCAGTTGCGCGACACCGGCAGACTCCGGTTGAAACCGTGGCAGGTCTGCGGATGCTGTTCCCCGGACCAATATGGCATGGCCGTCATAGCTGCCCAGCCGGGCGCGCAGATCCGTCCCGGCAGGCACACGCATCCACATCAGGGCACCACCCCAGTCGTAGTAACAGGCCTCGGGTTTTGCCGCATCCGTCAATGCAGGTGCATCACTTGGCTTGCAGGAGATACGCCATACATCGCCAGCCTTGTCCGCATACCGCAGAACGTCACGCGCGCCAGTCCAGAACCACTCCGACAGTTCCTGACTGGCGACCTGCATCTCTGCCCCGGTATGCCGCAACAAAGATTTCAACTGCTCAATGCGGTAAGCCACCGATGCCTCGAAACCTTCTACTCTGAGGGCCGTTACCGGACCGTCTCCCATCACTTCCGCACAATGCGCCGCGCCGGTGATTTCATATGGAGAGCCGAGTGCTGCGGACATCGCGCCCACGGCAGCAGCCTTGTCGATGTTGCGCAACATCAGCGTGCCTTGCGTTTCGGGTACCGGCAACACCTTGAGTGACACCTCCGTCAGCACGCCCAAAGTGCCATGTGCGCCACACATCAGCTTGACCAGATCATAGCCCGTCACGTTTTTCATGACCCGCCCGCCGTTCTTTGTGATGTGCCCTGCCCCATCGACAAAACGCACGCCCAAAGCGTAATCACGCGCGGCTCCGCCCTGTATCCGGCGCGGCCCACTGGCGTTGGTGGCGATGACGCCACCGATGGTGGAGTGGCCGTGCGTGCCAAGCAATCCCGTCAAATCATGTGGCTCAAACGCCAGCCTTTGGCGTTCACCTGCAAGGGTTTTTTCGATCTCCTTCAGCGGCGTTCCGGCTTTGGCCACAAGTGTCAGCGCACCCGGCTCATAGATCGTAATGCCCGACAGTTTGCTCAAAGACAGCTTCTCGCCCGGCACCGCGCACCCGCGCGTGTTCCCACCCTCAATGCAAATCGGGCCAGTGGCTGCACGTATTATGTCGGCAACCGCCGCCTCGCTGTCGGGTGTCATCATCGTCTTGGGCTCGATTTTCCTGCGGATTTCATACTTCGACTATTCGGCGGCCAAAGGCAGCGCACGTCGACTTTCAGAGACGGCCAAAGGAAAGACCTTGGCCGGATTCAACAACCATTTCGGGTCAAACACATCCTTGACGATCATCTGCGCTTCAAGATCCTCCGGCTCATACTGGAACGACATCAGGTCGCGTTTTTCAATGCCCACGCCATGTTCGCCGGTCAGACAGCCGCCCACTTCGACACAGAGCTTAAGAATTTCTGCCCCCATCTCTTCGCAGAGCTCCAGA
The DNA here is from genome assembly GCF_000154785.2 of Roseobacter litoralis Och 149. Taxonomy (NCBI): domain Bacteria; kingdom Pseudomonadati; phylum Pseudomonadota; class Alphaproteobacteria; order Rhodobacterales; family Roseobacteraceae; genus Roseobacter; species Roseobacter litoralis. The sequence goes on along the minus strand of NC_015730.1, from coordinate 92,083 downwards.
TCGCCGGGCTTGTTCGCATCAAAAAGGATCAGCGGGTGCATGTTCCCGTCACCTGCATGGAATACGTTGCCAACCTGCAGGCCGAACTGTTCTGACAACTCTCCGATCCGACGCAGCACATGGGGCAGCGACGACACCGGGATCGTCCCGTCCAGACACATGTAATCATTGATTTGACCGATCGCACCAAAGGCAGATTTGCGCCCCAGCCAGATCAACGCGCTTTCCTCCGCGGAGGTGCTTTGACGCAATTCAACAGGGTCGTGGCGGCGCGCGATTTCCATGATCAGGTCCAGTTGATGATCAATCTCAGCCTCTGAACCTTCGACCTCAACGATCAGCAAGGCTTCGCACATCGGATAACCTGCCTGCGCGAAGTTTTCGCTGGTCTCAATGCACAGACGATCCATGAACTCAATCGCGACCGGCAGAACGCCCGCCTTGATGATGTCACTGACGCAAGCGCCCGCAACTTCACTGTCATCGAATCCCATGAGCACGGGGCGCGCGCCTTCCGGTTTGGGCAAAATCCGCAAGGTGGCTTCGGTCACAACGCCCAATTGCCCTTCAGAGCCGCAGATCAGACCGAGAAGATCCAGTCCTGCCGGGTCCATATGCGCCCCGCCCACCTCAATGATTTCCCCATTCATCATCACCATGGTGACGCCCATCAGGTTATTGGTGGTCACGCCGTATTTCAGGCAATGCGCGCCCCCTGAATTCATCGCGATATTGCCCGCGATTGCGCAGGCCAGCTGGCTGGACGGGTCGGGCGCATAGAAAAAGCCGTTTTCTTCCACGGCGCCGGTCACGCTCAGGTTGGTACGGCCGGTTTCCACGCGGATGTAACGATCATCGTAGTTCGTTTCGAGCACGTCATTCATGCGCGCCACGCCCAGAATCACGCAGTCTGCCGTTGGCAAAGCGCCCCCCGCCAAAGAGGTGCCAGACCCACGTGGCACGACAGGCACGCCATCCTCGTGGCAAATGCGCAGCACATCAGACACCTCTTTGGTGGATGTTGGCAGCACGACAGCCATCGGCGGACATTTATAGGCCGTCAACGCATCACACTCGTAGGCGCGCGTCTGATGCGGGTTATGAATAACCGCATCGGCAGGCAGCACGGCTTGCAAACGCTCTACCAGATGCGCCTTACGTGCCATGATCGCGGCATCAGGTACCGGCATTTCCATCCACATACTCCTTTTGGTAAATTAATATGACCAATTTAGGCCATTGGCAAGAATTATCTTACCTGCCATGCGTCTGCCTATGGATATCATGGATCGTTTGGCCCTGTTTACGCGTTTTGACATGGCAGCCGTTGTGCTGCTTTTTGGCCTTTGGTTCGTCATCGGATGGTGGGTTGAGCACGCCCCCAAAACCAGACCGTCGACATCACAGCTTATGGCAAATTACCGCAAAGAGTGGATGACGCAGATGGTCACCCGCGAACCCCGCGTATTTGATGCACAAATTTTATCGGCTCTGCGGCAGGGAACCGCGTTTTTCGCATCGACCTGCATGATCGCTCTGGGCGGAACACTCGCGTTGATCGGAAATGCCGATCAACTCGCAGGCGTTGCCGAAGACATCACGGCCACAAATTACCCCGCAATCGTTTGGGAAATCAAACTTGTGATGCTTGCCTTGTTCCTGACGAATGCTTTCTTGAAATTCGTCTGGTCAAACAGGCTTTTTGGATATTGCGCGGTGCTGATGGCAGCCGTTCCGAACGATCCGGATGCCTCCAACGCATATCACCGCGCCTCGCAGGCAGCAGAAATCAACATCACGGCGGCCAAGGGTTTTAACCGAGGCTTGCGTTCCATCTATTTTGCCCTCGCATCAGCGGCCTGGCTTTTGGGCCCACTGGCTTTGGCGCTGGCTGCATTTGTCACATTCACAGTCGTCTGGCGGCGCGAATTTGCATCCAACTCTCGCAAAATTCTGCTGGATGGCTATGTTTAACCGAGAAGAAAAATGAGCCGATTCCCGAACATGGTCCGACATTTCATTACTGCGTTGCTGTTTTTGAGCCTGCCAGCAATGGCCGAGCCGCCGAAGATTGATCACGTTTCTGCCCGTCAGGCAGAGAACGGAACATGGCGCTTTAGCGTAACTATTTCGCATCCGGACACCGGTTGGGATCACTATGCGGATGCTTGGCGGGTGCTGGACATGGATGGCAAGGAACTGGGCACGCGTGCTCTTGCGCATCCTCATGTGGATGAACAACCATTCACGCGTTCACTGTCGAACGTGCGCATCCCCGAAGGTGTAAAACGTGTACAAGTGCAGGCACGGGACAAGCCCGGCGGGTGGAACCCAAAGACCGAAATCATCACGCTGAAATAGATATGCCTGCCCGCAAAAGGTCAAAGCACCGGGGCAACCGTAATGCGATTCGTTCCTCGGCTTGAAGAGTCGTGCAGAACGGTGCACACCCGATGCGACCAGCACGTGAAGGACGTATCATGAAGACGACAATTTTGGGCGGCATTCTGTTTTTGGCACCACTTGCGGTGATCGCGATACTGTTGGGCAAAGTCTATCAGATTGGTCTGCTTGTTGCCGCGCCGGTTGACCAGCTTATCCCGGTCACTCAAATCGGTGGCCTCGCGCTGGTGAATATACTGGCCATTATCATGATACTCGTGGTGTGCTTTCTGGCGGGTCTGGTTGCCCGAAGCCAATTCATGAGAATGCGGGTTCGCAAGATTGACGATCTGCTGATTGATGTGATTCCCACTTACGCGGTTTTCAAAGGGATGCTGGGTAGCATGAGCGGGTCCGAGGACGTCGCTGCACTGATGAAACCGGTTGTCGTGAAGTTCGACGACTACGACCAGATCGCCTTTGAGACGGAGCGGGACGAAACGCAAGCTGTTCTGTTCATTCCCGGCTCGCCTTCAGCATGGTCCGGAACGACGGCCATTGTCACACTGGACAGGGTGCAATCCTTGGACTTGCCCACCCATCAGGCGGTCAAACTGATGCGCGTGATGGGCCGCGGCACGCTCGCCACACGGCGAAAACTGATTGAGAACCAAGTACTCTAGAGCGTCTGACGAAATACCTGAAACATCAAGTATCACGTAACGCGTTGAAATCTTTAATTTCAGGCAGCGTTACGTGATTCAGGTTTTTCGCATGACGCTTTAGAACTGGCGCGCCTTGGTCAGCTGCGATGGTAAGGTGCCCCGGCCAGAATTGACGCTGCGCGATACAGCTGTTCGGCCAGCATGACGCGCACAAGCATATGGGGCCACACCATCTTGCCGAATGACAGTGCGAAATCCGCCTCCGCGCGCAACGCGGGGTCGATCCCATCTGCGCCGCCGATCACAAAGGCCAGATCACCCCGACCCTGATCCCGCCAGCCTCCTAGCCTGCCAGCAAAATCTGGTGAGCTTTCGACGCGCCCGCGTTCGTCAAGAACTGCGATCAGCGCGCCATCTGGAAGCGCACGGCGCAGCAATACAGCTTCGTTGCTCATACCGCCGTTCTTGCGGTCCTCGACTTCGACAATGCGTGCGGGGCCCAAGCCAAGCGGGCGCCCCGACCGCGCAAAACGCGTCAGATAGTCGTCGATCAGATCTTTCTCAGGCCCGGCACGCAAGCGCCCAACCGCGATGATGTGGATACGCATCGAGGCCGCGTCAGATTAATTTGCCGCCGTTTCGGGACCACCCATGGGCTGCCACATCTTTTCAAGCTGGTAGAATTCCCGGACTTCGGGACGAAAGACATGGACGATGACATCGCCGGTGTCGATCAAAACCCAGTCGCCGGTTTCTTTGCCTTCGGTCTTTGACACACGCCCGAAATCATCTTTTATCTTCTGTACAAGCTTTTCAGAAATCGAGGACACCTGACGGGTCGACCGGCCTGAACAGATCACCATATAGTCGCCAATTTCCGTCTTACCGCGCAGATCAATCTGTACGATATCTTCGGCCTTGTCGTCATTCAGGGAAGTCAGGATTGTCGCCAACAGTTTTTCGCTCGTGGCTATCTCGGTTGCGGCAGCCATTACCGCAGCCTCGGTGTGCGCAGCTTTTGCTGCATCAGCATGGATTGACAGGACATTGTCCTCCTTTGGATGCGCCGCCAGACCCCGGTCGCTGGGTGTAGGCTAAATCTAACAATATGATTGCGACAATTCAATAACAGCTTGAGAAACACATTGTTACGCAGCGCACGTCATGCCGCAGCCCGCAGACCACAGCGCACGCCAGGCGGCATCAAGCCCGGCCAATTCCTGGGCGTCAAATCCGAAATCTCGTTCCCAGTAACGCCCGGTGGCGACGAAATAGCCCAGATCATCTTCGCGCTTCAGCACGACATCCATACCGCGGATCTCCGGAAGGACAAACGCAGCTTCACGCAGATCAGAGGCCTTTGCCCTTTGAAACATCAACTCGCTCGGCTCAGAAGAAAGGTTCACGCAGCAACACCCCTGCGCCGCCGCCAGCGCCCCCAAACGCGCTGATTTTGCACCTAAATCCTGCAGTGTGATGTCTGCGCGCAACGGGTCAGCGGCACCGGTTCCGTAAAAATGGGTCGGGCCTGCCTTGGGATAAACCATGTCACAGCCCAGAAACGCCATCACCTTGGGTCGCAGCGCCTGCAAGGCCCAATAGGCCGTTGTGAAGGCCATCGTGCCGCCCGCATAGACAAACCCACCATAGGCGTTTTGCGTCGGTACGAATTGATCTGCCTGAACAAGCCGCTGGGACGGCAGGACGTTTTGTGGCCGCCGGTCCGCTGGAAAGTCTTCGGGAAAGACCAGATCGTCCCAGTCTTCCCGGATCTGCCAAGCGTTATTGATCGCCACGATTCGGTCAAAATACGCGCGCGGCCACGCTTTGGCCTGCGGTGCATTGGGGCCGCTGCCGAGGATCAGTACAATGTCTGTTTGTTGCGCCATAATCATCGCTCGCCTGCGTTCAAGAGATGCAAAAGCTAGTCCCCGATCAGGCAGGGGCAAGGCAGTCCTCGGCTTAATCCTGTTCTTCAAGAACCCGAACCTCGCGCTGAGGGAAGGGAATGGAGATGTTGTTTGCCTTGAAAATATCCCAGAGCGCCAGATAAACCCCGCCGCGGATATTGGTCAGCCCGCCGGTCGGGTCCCTGATCCAGAACCTGAGAATGTAATCAACCGAACTGTCGCCAAAACCCACGATATGACACACAGGCGTCTTTGGTGGCCCCAGAACACGGGACACCCCGCTGGCCGCCTCGACCGCCAATTTGCGCACCACATGCGGATCACAGCCGTAGGAGGTGCCGAAAAATATATCGAGTCGGACATATTCATCCGAATGCGACCAGTTCACCACCTGCCCGGTGATCAAATCCTCATTCGGGATCAGGTATTCGCGCCCGTCCCGCGTCACCACGCTGACGTAGCGCGCGCCCAGACTGTTGATCCAGCCGAATGTTTCACCAAGGCTGATTACATCGCCGGGCTTGATCGACTTATCGAGCAGGATGATCACACCCGACACAAGGTTGGAGACGACCTTTTGCAGACCAAACCCCAAACCCACACCAATAGCGCCGGACAAGACCGCCAGCCCGGTGAGGTCCAGACCCAGCGCATTGATCCCCATGAACAGCGCGAGCCCGTAAAAGATAACCTGCACTGCCTTGACCACAAGCACCTGCATGGAGGGGCTGATGTCTTCGTTGCTGCGGATGCGCGATGCGGTGGTGCGGCTGATGAACCGCGCGCCGGTGAACAGCACGCCAACCACCACGGCCGCCGAGAGCACGGAGAGCAATGAAATACGATAATCACCAAAGTTCAGACCGACATCATCCAGAAATCCCGATGCCTCATCGCCGATGCCGATCAGGATCAGCGTCGCATAGATCCACATCCCCCAGACCACGAACCGGCGCAGCAAACGGTTCTGGATAAAACGCCCCAGAAAGCTGATCACCGCCCAGGCGACCGCCAGCGTTGCAGCCAGACCGATTAAATAGGATCGCGAGGGCCATGTAATCTGCTGCATGATCTGATACAAAAGACCGGCCATGAGTGCAAAACAGATCAGACCCAAACGGCGCTTGATCTGAACAATGACCCGGAGTTTCCATTTCTCCCACCCTTCGCGCGCCCGCACACGGCGGTCTATTTCGCGGCCCAAAAGGCGGTGCAGGACCCAGGCCACAAGCACAAGTGCCAGCAGGATGATGATCTGGTTTTGACGCCAGCCCGGGTTCAGAATGCTTACGGCAAAGCTGGTGATCAAATGCCAAATCTCATCGACTGACATCAGAACACGATCAAAGTCCTGCGACTGGTTTTCCATAAGCGGCAAGGTTACATATCGGCCAAACACCCACAAGGCGATGTGCAATTCCCAAGGCTTGATGAAGGGCGCATTTCACGCTATCGGTTCAACGCAATGAAACAGCTGTTTGACATATCGGATCATGCGCGACTGCCCGGCCGCTTTATGTGCCTCATACGCGCTGTGCCGGCGCACCAATAGGCGCAGCGCGCAGTTGAGTTTGAACATTTCCACAATACGGGAGAGGACTAATGTCCCCCAAGACACTTTACGATAAAATCTGGGATGCCCATGTGGCACATGAGGCCGATGACGGCACGACCCTGCTTTATATTGACCGCCACCTCGTACATGAGGTGACCTCCCCGCAGGCTTTTGAGGGGTTGCGCATGACGGGCCGGACGGTCCGCGCGCCGGACAAGACGATTGCTGTGCCGGATCACAACGTGCCCACCACGCTGGGGCGCGAAAATGCCGACAACATGACCGAAGACAGCCGCATACAGGTCGCGGCCCTTGATACCAATGCCAAGGAATTCGGCATCCACTACTACCCGGTTTCGGATATTCGTCAGGGCATCGTGCACATCGTTGGGCCCGAACAGGGCTGGACGCTGCCCGGCATGACCGTCGTTTGTGGCGACAGTCACACAGCGACACATGGGGCCTTTGGCGCTTTGGCGCATGGGATCGGTACATCCGAGGTCGAACATGTTCTGGCCACGCAGACGTTGATCCAGAAGAAATCCAAGAACATGAAGGTCGAGATTACCGGCAAACTGCGCCCGGGCGTCACGGCCAAGGACATCACCCTGTCAGTGATCGGACATACCGGGACTGCTGGCGGCACCGGCTACGTGATCGAATACTGTGGCGAGGCGATCCGTGATCTGTCGATGGAAGGCCGCATGACCGTTTGCAACATGGCCATTGAAGGCGGCGCGCGCGCCGGTCTAATTGCGCCGGACGAAAAGACCTATGAATACTGCATGGGCAGGCCCCACGCGCCCAAAGGCGCGCAGTGGGAAGCGGCCATGTCATGGTGGAAAACCCTCTATTCGGACGATGACGCGCATTGGGATAAGGTCATTACCATCAAAGGCGATGAAATCGCACCCGTCGTCACATGGGGCACCTCACCCGAGGATGTGTTGCCGATTACGGCGAGCGTTCCCAACGCTGAGGACTTCAAAGGCGGCAAAATCGGAGCGGTCCAGCGGTCGCTTGAGTATATGGGCCTCACGCCCGGCACGCCCTTGTCCGAGGTGGAAATTGACACGGTATTTATCGGGTCCTGCACCAACGGTCGCATCGAGGATCTGCGCGCCGCTGCCGAAATCCTGAAGGGCAAGAAAAAGAAGGAAGGCTTGCGCGCGATGGTCGTGCCCGGTTCCGGACTTGTGCGCGCGCAGGCCGAAGAAGAGGGGCTTGCGGACATTTTCAAGGATGCAGGTTTCGAATGGCGGCTGGCCGGGTGCTCCATGTGCCTAGCGATGAACCCCGATCAACTCGCCCCGGGTGAGCGCTGTGCGGCGACATCAAACCGCAATTTTGAGGGCCGTCAGGGCCGTGGCGGACGCACGCATCTGATGTCCCCAGCCATGGCCGCCGCCGCCGCCATCACGGGCCGCCTGACGGATGTACGCGAGCTGATGTGATCCGGCCAAAGCCTGAATGAACAAGCCCGTCGTTCTTTTGAGCGGCGGGCTTTTTTGTTTCACCTGAGTTGCGAAGCACAACCAAAAGATTGCCGCTGATCAAGGCACAATCGCATGAGTTGCAAAATGGAATATCACGGCTTCAAAAGTTAAGAAAACGTTGCCAGATGAGCTTTGTTGCGATACGCGACAGGGTATAGAAACGGATGCATAAAATTGTCCGAACTGTTAAATGTAACAACTGTTAAAAGGTAAGTAGTATGAACTTCAAACATTTGATGGCCACAACGGCTGCTGTTATCACATTGGGCGTTTCCGCGGCGAGTGCTGCGTCCTTTAGCTTTGTCGGGACGAACCAGACGCAGGTGATTGCGAAGAATGACCTTGGCCTGGGACTGAACGGTCAGACGATTGACTTTATTTCGGGTGATCAAAAATCAACGTCAAACGGCCTGTCAATCGTCGGTGGCCCTGCCAAAATAACCTTCACTTACTTGGGCTTCGAGGCCGGAAACACCAATTTCTCTGCCAATGTGGGCGGAACGATCTTTACCAACAAAGGTCCCGGCGCATCTGCGCAAAACGCAAGCGTGTCGGTAAATCAATTGCTGGACGGGCTCGTTGCCTTCTCCTTCGGCACAACCGCACCTGTTGGCAGCCAAGGCGAGATTTTCAACAATGCGGGCGCCAATCCTGCATCGAGTGACTATGCTATCGGTTACAAGGCAATAAGCGCGACATCGTATTACGTGTTGTTCGACGACATCGCATCGGGCGACCGCGACTTTGACGATATCGGCATGCGGATTGATATTGCACCAGTCCCGCTTCCTGCCGCCGGGTTCATGTTGCTGGCGGGCATCGGTGGGCTTGCCGCTATGAAACGGCGCAAAAAAGCATCTTAATGGTGTGAATGATCTACGTTAAGATGGCGGCATTTCGGTGCCGCCATTTTTCGTTTATGAAGGGTTGGACCCCTCACAAAACAAAGCGTCATGGTCAACTGTGAAACGCAACGGCAATCAAAGGCTGGGTTTCAGGGAACCAACGCGGTTGATTGGCCTGTTTTGCTTTACAGCATCGCCTCAAGCCCCGTTCGATAGTTGGGGTATTTCAAAACGACGCCCAACTCGCGTTTGATCAGATCGTTGCGCACCTTCTTGCTCTCGGCATAAAAGCTGCGCGCCATCGGGGTCATATCCGCGGTTTCAAAGTCAACCTCCGGCGGCAGGGGCAGACCCAAAAGCTCCGCCGCATGACCGATCACATCCTGCGGTGGGGCAGGATCATCATCGCAGACGTTATAGATCGCACCCGGACGCGGCTGCTGGATCGAGGCCATCAACACCTGCGCGATATCCTCCACATGGGTGCGTGAAAAAACCTGACCCTTTTTGATGATCCGCCGGGCAGTTCCCGCGCGCACCTTGGAGAACGGACCACGGCCCGGGCCGTAGATGCCCGCCAATCGAAAGATATGTAACGGCAAATCGGGGATGGCCTGCCATGCGGCTTCTGCCGCGACACGCGCCTGACCGCGCGCCGTCGATGGTGTCAGCGGTGTGTCTTCATCCACCCATGCGCCATCATGATCGCCATAAACACCCGTGGTCGAAAGATAGCCGACCCATTTCAACTGCCGGGCATGGTCGGCAATTTGAGCGTGCAACCGGCGCAAAACGGGATCACCATCCTTGTCAGGTCCAGCAGAAATCAGCAGCGCTGTGGCGTTCCTTATCGTGCCACTGACGTCCGACCCGGGCCAGATCAGCGGCTCAACACCCGTTTGCGCAATGCCTGCGGCTTTGTCGGCGCTGCGTGTTGTGCCAATCACGCGCCAACCTGCCGGTATCAACAGGGCGGCGAGCGCCCGCGCACTATAGCCATGCCCAAAGGATAGAAGTGTTTTCTGCGTCATCTTACTAAAATGACGCCTTGATCCGGCAGAGACAACCCCGGACTGCCCGACCGCTATCGGCCTTTCCAAACCGGGTCGCGTTTTTCGGCGAAAGCCGTTGCGCCCTCAAGCTGATCCTCAGAACTATAGAGCACGTCGATGGTTTCAAGCTGCCGTTTGGTAATCCGGTTCATGATGTCCTGAAACTTGGCGTCTTCTGCCTCTCGCACCACCTCTTTGATTGCGGCGTAGACCAGCGGTGGACCGGAGGCCAGCAACTCCGCCAGCTCCCATGCGCGGGGTAACAGATCAGCGGCGGGCAGGATTTCATTGACCAGCCCCCAGCCTTTGGCTTCTTGTGGGTCGAACCAGCGCCCGGTCAGCAGCAATTCCATGGCGATATGGTAGGGGATACGTTTGGGCAGCTTGATCGAAGCCGCATCCGCGATGGTGCCAGAGCGGATTTCCGGCAAGGCAAAGCTGGCGTGATCAGCGGCCAGAATCATATCCGCACTCAGCGCCAGTTCCAATCCGCCCCCGCAGGCAATGCCGTTGACGGCTGCAATCACCGGTTTGTTCATCGCGCGCAATTCCTGCAGACCGCCAAAACCACCGACACCATAATCGCCATCAACCGCATCACCCTCCGCTGCCGCCTTGAGATCCCAGCCAGGGCAAAAGAACTTTTCACCCGCCCCGGTCAAAATCGCCACGCGCAGATCCGGATCGTCTCTGAAGCTGCGAAAAACCTCTCCCATCTCGCGCGAGGTCGCCAAGTCAATCGCATTGGCTTTGGGGCGGTCGAGCGTAATCTCTAAAATCATGCCCTTTGTACGGGTTCTAATCGGGTCCATTTGGCTCTCCTGCCGGGATTAAAGGTGTGCACCGCATGATGAGGGCATCCGCCGCTATTGCCGCATCAGGGGTACACATCAACGGGTTGATTTCAACTTCTTGCACATGGGCCGCGTTGTTTATGACGTAATCCTGCAAGCCCATCACCGCGTCAATGACTGCAGGCAAACACGCCGCCTTGGCGCCGCGATACCCGCGCAGCATCGGATAAATCCGCAACTCCGCCAAAGCGTCCGCCACATCCACCCGCGACGCCGGGATCAGCAGTGATCTTTGATCGCCCCACAGTTCGGTCAATACACCGCCCGCCGCAAGGGTCAGCACAAACCCATGTGCGGCGTCGCGCGTCACACCTATGAGAAGTTCCGCAACGGTGCCCGTGACCATTTCCTCGACGAGAAACCGGTCGCCAGGCATGTCTCGCGCCGCCATGGCGAGGGTTTCCGCCTGTACATTCAGCCTGAGCGCGCCTGCCTCGGATTTATGCGCCAGCCCTATGGCCTTGAGGGCCAAGGGCGCGACGAGCGCAGATGCCATGCCTCCAAGATCAGCCCGTTTCACAACTAGCCCACGCGGGACAGGTATGCCAAAACGCGCAAGGCTTTGTTTGGCCTCCGCCTCTGACAGCATTTCGGTTTTGCTGCTGGGTCCGGCACGCAACGGAGGTGCATCCTGCGGGGCGATGCACCCCGCTGCGGCCTCAACCGCGCCGAGCGCTTCACGCACCCCATGCAAGGGCGTCACCCCCGCCGCCATAAGGCGTGCCGACACATCCGGGGGGAGCAATTCGGGCAAGGTCGCAACCACGGCCACGGGCCGCCCGCTGCGTTTGTGAACAGCGATCGCTGCTTGTGTCGCACAGTCCCACGCGGTCGCATCCGTGTGCGGATAGTCCAGAATGATCATCACCAGATCGATATGCGGCGCCGCCATCGGTAACCATGCCGCTGCCATCTTATCCGCATCCCCCCAAACATATGTGTGATAATCCAGCGGGTTAGACAGCGCGACCATCGGCCCCAAGGCGCTGGACAAGGCGTTACGTTGCGCGTCACTCAAGGGTGGAAAGGAAACCGCGTGCTGTGCGGCCATATCGGCAACGAGCGAAGCTTCCCCGCCGGAGCAACTGATCGATGAAAGCCTGCTGCCCGGCAGAACCCCGTGGCAGTGCAGCAGCTTGAGGGTTTCCAGAAAGGTCGGCAAATCCTGCATCCGCGGGATACTGAGATAGCGCAGAAACGCGGAAGCGCCAGCGTCACTCCCTGCGAGCGATGCTGTATGTGACACGGTCGCCTGCTGCGCCTGATCGGACACGCCGATCTTGAGAACGATGATCGGTACGGATTTGTCATATGCCTTTTGCGCCAGTGCGTGCCAAAGATGCGTGTCGCCAAACCCCTCCACATGCAGACCCAGCGCTGTGACGCGCGGATCATCCAGCAGGGCCATGGCGATATCTGCCTGCGTGGTTTGGGCCATGTTCCCGCACGTCACTGTATAGGCGATGGGCAAGGCGCGCCGCTGCATTGTCAGATTGATCGCAATATTGGAGCTTTGCGTCAGGATCGCGACACCGCGATCCACGCGCGCACAGCCATGTTGATCAGGCCAAAGCAGTGCGCCATCCACCGCATTCACAAAGCCGTAGCAGTTCGGTCCAAGAATCGGCATATCGCCCGCCGCTGCCACAAGATCCGCTTGCAAACCCGCACTTGCGGGGTCCTCGGCATCTGCTTCAGCAAAGCCCGAGGCGAAACAAACGGCACCCCCTGCCCCCATCGCGGCAAGCTCTGACACGGCCGCAGCCGTGCTGTGACGGTTTATGCCCAGAAATACAGCATCAGGCACATGGGGAAGGTCGCGGACACGGGCCACCGCCGTGATCCCTTCGACGACATCCGATCTGGGATGCACACGCCAAATATCACCTGCAAATCCCATCGCACGGGACTGGCGCACGACTTGCTGGCACCAATATCCACCGCCGACAACCGCGATGGATCGGGGTCGCAGCAAGCGCGACAGATCGCGCGTTGCACCTTTTTTGGCCCTGCTGCTTTCAAGGGGCGACATCGTCGTTAGGCCCCCAAAGCCCGCAGCAGATCACGGCTGATGATGTGGCGCTGGATTTCAGACGTACCGTCCCAAATCCGCTCGACCCGGGCATCGCGCCAGAACCGTTCCAGCGGGTAGTCATCCATCAGGCCCATGCCCCCATGTATTTGGATCGCGGCATCGGTGACCCGCGCCAGCATCTCCGAGGCATATAGCTTGGCGGAGGCAATCTCGCGGTTGGCAGGCAGCCCTTTATCCAGCCGATCCGCCGCGGCCAGCGTCAGCAAATCCGCCGCGTCGATTTCCGTCACCATATCGGCCAGCTGGAAACTCACGCCCTGAAATTTACCGATCTTTTGTCCGAACTGTTCCCGTTCCGCCGCGTAGTTCAGCGCATAATCAAAGACACGCCGGGCGCGCCCCACCGACATTGTGGCCACCGTAATACGGGTGGCGTAAAGCCAGGTGTTCATGACCTCAAAACCGCCATCAACGTCGCCGAGGACCTGCGCATCGGGCAGGCGGCAGTCATCGAAATCAAGGATCATGTTTTTATATCCCCGATGGCTGACCGATTTATATCCGTCGCGGATGGTGAAACCGGGCGTGCCGCGATCCACCAGAAACGCCGTGATCCGCTTTTTGGGGCCCTTGGCCGTCTGATCTTCGCCGGTTGCGATGAACACGATGATGAAATCCGCATGATCCGCACCCGAGATGAAATGCTTGGTCCCATTCACCACCCAGTCACCACCTTTCCGCACCGCAGCACATTTCATGCCGCGCACATCCGATCCTGCACCCGGTTCGGTCATGGCCAGCGCATCCATCCGCTCACCGCGCACGGCGGGCATGAGATAGCGTTCGATCTGATCCCCTTCACAGGCCATCAGGATATTCTGCGGGCGGCCAAAGAAATGGTTGAGCGCCATCGAGCCGCGCCCCAATTCACGTTCCACCAGTGCAAACTCAAGATGGTTCAGCCCGGCACAGCCCACGCTTTCCGGGAAATTACAGGCGTAAAAGCCCAGATCAATGGTTTTGCGTTTGATCTCATCCGCGATCTCTGCAGGCACTTCGCCTGTCCGCTCGACCAGTTCCTCGTGGGGGTAAATCTCTTTTTCAACAAAGCTGCGAACGGACTCCGCAATCATCGTATGTTCGTCGGTTAAGCCGTAAGTTGTCATGATATTTGTCTTTTGGTTGGGAAAGGGACGGGCGACCGCATGCCTTTCTTCCCAACCGCCGTGTGCTGGTCCAGCGTTTCAAGTCCTCGTAAAATGCAGGCGCCATCAGGTGTACATCTGCTTTTTGCGTGCGCGTGTGTCACCCGTGGCTTGGGCTGATCCATCATGATAACTGCCGAACCAACGATCCCAGGGCATCTCAACCGTGCCATAGTTGCATTCAAAATACCGGTGATGCAGCTGGTGGAAAAACACCCCCGCCTTGGCCTGACGTTTGTCGTTCACGACAATCTCTTCAAACCCGGAATGGGAAAAGACAGGGTGCGTGGACTGGACGTAGCCATGAAACAGAACGTGCAGCGGATGGCTGGGCACGACAAAATGGATCAGGAAGTTTGTGTAAAACAGCAAGTGTTCGACCGGGTGCATCGAAATCCCGGACCACGGCCCGACATTGACGTTCCGGTGGTGCAGGGAATGGGCCAGTTTATAGAGCGGCGGCCAATGTAGCGCGCGGTGTATCCAGTAAAAATGAAAGCTCGACCAGATCGGGATCAGCACGAAAAACGCAATAAACCACAGCGGGTTACCCGGAAACAGCATGGCAGGCGCATAGCCATTCGCCATCGCCCAGAACACCAGCACCTGCGCCGCGGTCCAGAGGGTGATGCCGCTGGCAATATGCCAGAACATATTGTCATGGACCTGATTGCCAAAGGTGAAGGTGCCGTTGCTGCGCGCCTGATCGCGGGGATCGTATTTGGTTTTGTCGCCCTGTCCTTTGCGCATGATCAACCAATAATGCAACGTGCCCGCGCAAATGACCTGCGGGATCAGATTGGCAAGCCAGACCTTGGCCACCCAACCCCATGCCAGCACCTGCATCTCAGCAAGGTCAGGCAGAACAAGGAAATAGGCGATCAGCGCAAAAACCAGACAGAGCGTCGTGGTCGACACCTCAAGCCAGAAAGCCGCATACCACCGAAAGATGGCCGCTGGTTTGGGCGGCCACTGAAACAATGGATTCTGCGCCAGCGGGACTTGCGGTCGAAAGTTCCAGCGCCCCGCCTCGCGGTTCTCTGGATCACTGGGCATAGGTCGATCCCTCCTCATCCAGAATGGCCTTGAGTTCCGCCAGATGCCGCAGATCCTGTTCGGGATATTCTTCGATCTCGCGCGCGGTTTTCTCGGCGACATCATCGGGCAGCACCCGCAACGGCCGCCCTGTTTGCAAGGCGAGCAGATAGGTCTGGCAGGCGCGCTCAAAATAGAACATCCGGTTGAAGGTATCGGCCACCGTATCGCCAATCACCATGATGCCGTGGTTGCCCATGACCATGACCTTTTTCCTTGGGTCATCAAACAGCTGCGCACAGCGTACGCCCTCTTCTTCAAAGGCCAGCCCGCCGTAGTTTTCATCGACAACAACGCGATCAAAGAACATGCAGGCGTTCTGATCGACGGGCGGCAATCGGCTGTCAGCCAGCGCTGCAAGCGCGGTCGCATAGGGCGAATGCACATGCATCGCGCAGCGCGCGTGGGCACAGTGCCGGTGCATTCCGCCATGCAGCCCCCAAGCCGTGGGGTCGGGTGCATCCGGCCCGTTCATCGCTTCGGGATCATCGACATCCACAACCAACAGATCCGACGCCTTGATACGTGAAAAATGCATCTGATTGGGATTCATCAGAAATTTCGTGCCACTGTCGTTGATCGCAAGGCTGAAATGGTTGGCGACGGCTTCATGCATGTTCAGCCGTACGGTCCAGCGAAAGGCCGCCGCAAGGTCTACGCGCTCCTGCCAGTTGTCCATATTGGGGTGCAGTTCAGTTACAGACATGGGTCAAGTCCTTTGATCGGGTCGGACATATGACAACACCCAGACGCCTTGTTTGACCAACGAAAAAAACGTACATCATGCATAAGTTAAACTAATGGATGCGTTATATGACTGATCTGCCGCCCTTAAACTGGCTGCGGGCCTTTGAGGCTTCAGCACGCAACCTCAGCTTTACCGGGGCTGCGCGCGATCTGAACATGACGCAAAGCGCGGTCAGCCAGCAGATCAAATCCCTTGAGGGGTTTCTGGGCCGCCCGCTTTTTCACCGTCACGCAAGATCACTTGAACTCACCCAAACCGGCCAGAGCTATCTGCCAGTTGTCAGGGATGCCTTCCGCACATTGGCGCATGGCACCCGTGCGCTGACACGAAACGAAACAAACGTGCTTCATGTTCAGAGCAACCTGACGTTTGCGGTGAACTGGCTGTCACCGCGACTTTCGACCTTTCGGGCAAAGCATCCCGAGGTGCAGCTCAGTATTTCCACCGAATTATGGGAGCCGCGCGATATGGCCGACGGGGCGGATGTGGAAATCCGCTATTCCTTGCGCCCATCGGACCAAGTCTATGCTGAGCTTTTGGCAACCGATCATTACTATCCGGTCTGTCGGCCCGATTTCCCTGCTCACTTGGAAACGCTGCACGAAAAGCCGCTTTATGACTGTCTGAACATGATGGGCACATGGGCCGTCTGGGTAGAGGAGTGCGGGATGGACTGGCCGAACCCGCCGGTCACCTATGCCTCAACCTATTTATTGCCGTTGGCGGTGGCACAGGCAGGGGGTGGCATGGCTTTGGCCCATGACCTGATCGCCAAAAGACTGATCGACACCGGCGCGCTGATTGCGCCCTTTGCACATCGCGCCCGGATGCAGGAGGCCTATTACCTCATCCAGTCGCCTCAGGCTC
Source organism: Roseobacter litoralis Och 149 (assembly GCF_000154785.2). Taxonomy (NCBI): domain Bacteria; kingdom Pseudomonadati; phylum Pseudomonadota; class Alphaproteobacteria; order Rhodobacterales; family Roseobacteraceae; genus Roseobacter; species Roseobacter litoralis. The sequence continues at coordinate 75,374 of NC_015730.1, read as the reverse complement.
AGACCATGCCCGCCGCGCAGGCCTTTACCCACTGGCTGCGCGACGCATTGGCGGTGGAACAGAACGCTCAAAGCGGCCGGCTGGGCACCCAGGCATAACCGTCGTCGCACAGGATGTAAGCCTCGCGCAGGCCGTGCGGCTTGTCCGCAGGCTCTTGCAAAACCATCGCGCCGCGCGCCGAGGCCCGCGCAACCGCTGCATCAGGGTCGGTGTCGTAAAACCTGATCTCGACACCTGCACCGCGCGGGGGGGTTTCGGGCAGCAGACCCAGCAAGGGATTGGCAGAATAAGTGGCATCACTATGGAGCTGAAATACGTCGCTCCCATAGGTTACGATCGCAAAATCATCGCTCAGGCGGTGAATGCCGACGTCAAAGATATCCACAAGAAACGCGCTGGTCACCCGCACATCGCGCACCAGCAAGTTCAGTCCGATGCCGCGCAAGGATTTGCCGAAATCCTCCGCTGACACTGTTTCATAGTCCATCTTTGGGCCTCCCGTCTTGAACATCGTCATAAGCCATGGCACGGAAGGACATGACGCATCACATTTTTTCCTCCTGGCCCGACACAGCGGCAGATCTGATTGCCGTCGCGACCGGCAGAATGGCTGCCGATATGCTCATTAGGGGCGGCAAATGGGTCAATGTCCATACCCGCGAAGTGCTGGATGGATATGATATTGCCATCATCCACGGGCGCATCGCCTGCGTGGTCCCGGATGCCACGAACTGCACAGGGCCAGACACGCAGATCATCCGGGCAAACGGGCGCTACATGATCCCCGGCCTGTGCGATGGTCATATGCATATCGAGTCCGGGATGCTGACGCCCGCTGAATTTGCCCGCGCGGTGATCCCGCATGGCACCACATCCATGTTCACGGACCCTCATGAGATCGCCAATGTTCTGGGACTTGAAGGTGTGCGAATGATGCATGACGAGGCGCTGATGCAACCCGTCAACATTTTCACCCAGATGCCATCCTGCGCGCCCTCGGCACCGGGGATGGAAACCACCGGGTTTGAGATCACCGCCGCCGATGTGGCTGATGCCATGACGTGGCCCGGTATCGTCGGTTTGGGTGAGATGATGAATTTTCCGGGCGTGTCGAATGCCGATCCGAAAATGCTGGCGGAAATTGCGGCAACGCAGCGCGCGGGCAAGACGGTGGGTGGACACTATGCGTCACCAGACCTTGGACCAGCGTTTGCAGGTTACGTCGCGGGGGGACCCGCCGACGATCACGAAGGGACCTGCGAGGCGGACGCCATCGCGCGCATGCGGCAGGGGATGCGGTCGATGATCCGGCTTGGCTCTGCGTGGTATGACGTGGAAAGCCAGATCACGGCGATCACCGAAAAGGGTCTCGATCCGCGCAACATGATCCTGTGCACGGACGATTGCCATTCGGGCACGCTGGTCAATGACGGTCATATGAACCGGGTCGTGCGCCACGCTATTGAATGCGGTTGTGACCCGCTGGTGGCGCTTCAGATGGCGACGATCAACACCGCCACCCATTTCGGGCTGGAACGCGAGATCGGGTCCATCACGCCGGGGCGGCGCGCGGATATTATCTTGACCTCAGATCTGAGAACCCTGCCAATCGAAACGGTCATTGCCCGTGGACAGGTCGTGGCGGAAGATGGTCACTGTCTTGTCGAATGTCCGCACTTCGACTGGCCCGCTGCGGCCCGCCAAACCGTGCATATGGGCAAGACGCTGGAGCCGGATGACTTCACGATCAACGCGCCCAAAGGCGCCAATGCGGTGACCGCGAACGTTATCGGTGTGGTGGAAAACCAAGCACCGACCAAGGCGTTGAAATTCGAACTGCCAGTGACCGAGGGGCGGGTGCAAGCCACCGGTGACGTCGCACAGATCGCATTGGTTGAGCGGCACCGCGCCACCGGGTCTGTGACCAATGCCTTTGTTTCAGGCTTTGGGTATGAGGGCCGGATGGCCATGGCCTCGACTGTGGCCCATGACAGCCACCACATGATTGTTGTCGGTACCGATGCCGAGGATATGGCGCGCGCGGCCAACCGGCTGGGCGAGGTCGGCGGCGGCATTGTGCTGTTCAAGGACGGTGTTGAACTGGCGCTGGTCGAATTGCCCATCGCAGGTCTGATGTCAGATCGCCCCGCTGCTGAAGTCGCCGCAAAGGCCGACAAGATGATGCAGGCCATGCGCGACTGTGGCTGCACCCTGAACAACGCGTATATGCAACATTCCCTCTTGGCGCTTGTTGTGATCCCTGAGCTTCGGATTTCCGATCTCGGCCTTGTGGATGTGCGCACCTTTGAATTCATACCTGTGATAGAGTCCCCCACATGAGCGAAACCATCACCCCCGACAGCCCGGCCGCCGAGGTCTTTCATGATGCTGCAGCCGCAGTGGCCCGGCTGGAAGAACTTTACACACAGGCGACCGGCTTTCTCTGTACGCATTTTGCGCAGGCCATGCGCGAAGGCGCACCCGCGTGCCGCGTCCGGGCTTTTTATCCTCAAGTGGAGTTTGAAACCTCAAGTTACGCGCATGTGGACACGCGATTGTCCTTTGGTCATGTCTCTGCGCCCGGACGCTATCGCGCGACGATCACGCGCCCTGATCTGTTTCGCAGCTATCTGACACAGCAAATCGGTCTGTTGATTGAAAACCACGGGCAGCCAGTCACGATTGGCCCATCTGAAACGGCAATGCCGGTGCATTTCGCCGTCGCAAGAGATGCAGCGATCACCGTCCCGCAAGAAGGGGCCGCCGAGTTTACGCTGCGTGATGTCTTTGATGTCCCTGACCTCAGCACCACGAACGACGATATCGTCAACGGCACATATATCCCGACCGACGGGATCGCGCCGCTCGCGCCCTTTACCGCGCAACGTGTGGATTATTCGCTGGCGCGGCTGGCGCATTACACGGCCACGGATGCTGAGCATTTTCAGAACCACGTGCTGTTTACGAATTACCAGTTCTATGTGTCTGAATTTGAGGCCTACGCCCGCGCGCAACTCAAGGATGCAACCTCCGGCTACACGGCGTTTGTATCCACGGACAATGCTGAAATCAACGATTGCGATGGGGTACTGCCGCCCAGCAGTAAAACGCCCCAGATGCCGACCTATCACCTGAAGCGGGCGGATGGGTCGGGGATCACGCTGGTCAACATCGGTGTTGGACCCTCCAACGCGAAAACCGCCACGGACCACATTGCCGTGTTGCGTCCGCATGCGTGGATCATGGTCGGTCACTGCGCGGGTTTGCGCAATTCGCAAGCGCTCGGGGATTTTGTGCTCGCCCATGCCTATCTGCGCGAGGACAAGGTGCTGGACGATGACCTGCCGGTCTGGGTTCCGGTGCCCGCGCTGGCCGAGATACAGATCGCACTTGAGCAGGCGGTGGCCAAGGTCACCGAACTCGAAGGCTATGAGCTGAAGCGCCTGATGCGCACCGGCACCGTGGCCAGCCTTGATAACCGCAATTGGGAATTGCGCGACCAATCCGGCCCTGTGCAGCGGCTCAGCCAGTCGCGCGCGGTCGCACTTGATATGGAAAGTGCCACGATTGCGGCGAACGGGTTTCGCTTCCGGGTGCCCTACGGCACGCTTTTATGTGTGTCAGACAAGCCGCTGCATGGAGAGTTGAAACTGCCCGGCATGGCGTCAGACTTCTATAAAACGCAAGTTGTGCGTCATCTGATGATCGGTATCCACGCGATGGAACAGCTGCGATCCATGCCGCTGGAACGCATTCACAGCCGGAAACTACGCTCATTTGAGGAAACAGCGTTCCTCTGAGGGGGGCAAACCGTTAAAAACAACGAAAATCGGCATGTTTTTCGTTAATTTTGGCACCTAATCGTTGTGTTCATCCACAACATACGGGTAGATTCGCGAAATGAGGCCCTACTCATCGGGCAGCGAAGGAGAATAAAATGGCGAAACCAATGACAAAGACCCAACTCGTTGCCGCACTGGCAGAAGAGATGGACACAGACAAGAAATCTGCAGGCGCAGCACTGGACGCAGTTTGCAACCTCATCACCAAAGAAGTGTCCGGCGGTGGTGCTGTGACGCTTCCCGGTGTTGGCAAAATCTATTGCCGCGAGCGTCCAGAGCGTATGGTTCGCAACCCGGCAACCGGCGAACAGTTCAAGAAAGACGCTGACAAAGTGGTCAAGATGACCATTGCAAAAGCGCTGAAAGACAGCGTGAACGGCTAATCGCCAAACACGCGAACTCTTGAAGGGTCACCTGCGGGTGGCCCTTTTTTATGCCTGCAGCATCTTGCGTTTTGTCTGAGGCATGAGCATCGCAAGACGCCTCCGACCAAAGAAACGGGCAGCGACTTGTAATTCAAATTGAACGCAAAGTGCCTTAGCGCTCAGCCAGAACCAGACGCAGCGCGAGCCCCAGAAACACCACACCCGCCACCCGGTTCAGCGCGACCTGCGCCCTCGGGCTGTTTGAGAGCCACGTGCCAAGAAAACCTGCCGCCCCGGCAATTGTGCAAAACACAACGAAAGCACACAGCACGAAGATTGCCCCGAACAGGAAAATCTGAGCCGTGACCGCACCGCGCAGCGGGTCTGCGAATTGCGGCAGGAATGCGAGGAAAAAGATCGCAACCTTGGGGTTCGTCAGGTTCATCACCACACCGCGCCAATATAAGCGCGCCAGGGGCGTCCTTGGTGCCTGCGCCTGATCAACAGGTGTGGCGGGGGCGCGAAAGGCCATGATCGCCAGATAGACCAGATAGCCCGCCCCCACGAGCTTGAGCACGGTAAAGGCAATCACTGACGTCTGAAAGATCACGGCAACGCCCAATGCGACCAATGTCGTATGCACCATCACGCCTGTCATCAGCCCCAGCGTGACCATGACGCCCGCCATCCGCCCGTAAAGCGCGGATTGAGTCAGTACAAAGATATTATCCGGCCCCGGCGCAAGCGCCAGAGCCACGCTGGCCGCTGCGAATATCAGGACTGTGTCAGGGGGTATCAGCATGGCGGCCTTTCGTTTTCACATCAGCGGTGAAACTTTGATCTGCCGGTGATGTCAAGGGCAGCCCCGCCTGCTTGTATCCCGGTGCTTTTTCGGAAATGGTCCGCTGGAAAGTCACTCATCGGTGTAACGAACAAAAATGGACATCCGCGCAATACTGATGGGGCTGGCTTTTTCGCTGATGTGGTCATCGGCCTTCACATCCGCGCGCATCATCGTCGCCGACGCTTCGCCACTGGCGGCTTTGACCCTGCGCTACCTGATTTCAGGGCTGTTGGGCGTCGCAATTGCCCGTGCCTTGGGTCAGTCATGGCACCTCACCCCCGCACAATGGCGCGCCACGATCATTTTTGGGGTGCTGCAAAACGGCGTTTATCTGGGCCTGAATTTTGTGGCGATGCAAACCGTGCAGGCCTCGGTCGCTGCCATCATCGCGTCCACCATGCCGCTTTTGGTTGCCATGGCGCTTTGGATTGTGCTGGGTGAACGCCTGCGTCCGCTGGGTATCGCAGGGCTGGCAGCGGGCATTGTCGGCGTCGGGCTGATCATGGGCGCGCGCATCACAAGCGGTGTGGACCCCTTTGGTCTTGTCCTGTGTTGTATTGGCGTTGTGGCCCTGACAATCGCGACCCTATCGGTGCGCGGTGCCACGTCTGGCGGTAATTTCTTGATGATCGTCGGGTTGCAGATGCTCGTGGGCTGTCTGGTGCTGGCCCTTGCGACGGCGATTTTCGAGACACCGCATGTCACACCAAGCTGGCGGCTTCTGGCGGCATTCAGCTACACGACACTCATCCCCGGGCTGGCAGCCACATTCGTCTGGTTCTGGCTGGTGAACCGGATCGGGGCAACCCGCGCGGCGACGTTCCACTTTCTCAACCCGTTCCTTGGCGTCGCAACCGCCGCGCTGTTACTGAGCGAGCCGCTGGGCCAGCAAGACATACTGGGCGTTGTGGTTATCACGCTTGGAATTTTGGCGGTCCAACTGTCGCGACAGCAAAAAACATAAAAACCTTTTCAGGCTGCGAAAAATCTCGTTAGCCTTCTCCGTGATCTTTTGAAAGTCACCGAGATGCCTGAACCCAGCAGCACCAGAGCCTATGCATTCGTCCTAATCCCGGGGTATTCGCAACTTGGGTTTGCCTGCGCACTCGAAGCACTGAGCCTTGCCAACCGCTATCCCGCAGGTGGCCCCTGTTACAGGTGGCGATTGCTGAGCGAAACAGGTGAACCCGTTGCAGCTTATAACGGGGTGAAAATCGGCGTAGACGGCGCGCTCACTGAGTTGGACCGACATGAAACCATCGTCATTTGCGCAGGTGAGGATGTCGGCAACGCAACATCAAAAAGGCTGATCCACTGGCTGCGGCGCGAGACACGACGCGGCATGGACTACGGTGCCTTATCCTCCGGAACCTATGTGCTGGCCCTTGCCGGGTTGTTATCAGGCAAACGCGTGACAACCCATTGGGAGTACCGCGCCGCCCTCACCGAAAGCCTGCCAGATGTGATTGTCGAAGATGCAATCTTTTCCGTTGATGGGTCGACATTTACCACGGCGGGGGGGGCCGCATCCATGGATATGATGTTGCAACGCATTCAGGCAGATCATGGTGTTGAGTTGGCGACATGGGTCGCTGACCAAATGGTCTATACCGATCCGCGCCTGCCAAACCACACCCAGCGCGCGGCACTGCATACAAGGTCACAGGTGCGTAACGGCAAGCTGGCAATGGCGTTGCAAGTCATGGAAAACAACATCGAAGACCCGCTGACCCCCGAAGAAATCGCAACCATCGTTGAGTTGTCCACCCGCCAGTTGGAACGATTGTTTTCAAAGTACATCAACGTGTCCCCCAAGCGGTATTATCTGAAACTGCGGCTTGAGAAAGCGCGCGACCTGTTGCGCCAAACGGACCTCTCGGTCACGGATGTCTGCGTGGCCTGCGGGTTCAAATCCCTGTCACATTTTTCAAAAAGCTACCGTACAGCCTATGGCATCAGCCCGGGCCTTGAAGATGGAAGTGCCAAACTGGTCTGGCGCGGCGGCCTCTAGACCTTGCGAAAACAGGCAATCACCCCCGCATCCAGCGCATGGGATATCTGCGCCCCTGCGCCGTAAATCGGCACTTCTTGCGTTTGAAAATCGTAGATTTGGGCGCCGAGCCCGCCGAATTTCGCGCCAAAGCCGCGTGTCTCGTAAAGCTCCGCCTTGATGGTCAACACAAACAGCGCCCCACTTGCGGCCACACGCATCAATTCGCCAAGCGCTTCGGGGCCGACATGCCCATGGGTAAACGTCCCGGCGCTGACAACTGACCCATAGCTACCGTTGGCAAAAGGGAGCTTTCCCGTCAAATCACCCTGAACCAGTTTACGGTAGACACCTTTGGACCTCGCAACAGACAGCATCGCAGAGGAGATATCGAACGCATCTATCAAACAGGTTTTGCGCGCTGCGATGGCCTCAGCCACCAAACCAGTCCCTGCCCCTGCATCCAGAACCGGACCATGACCACCTTGTTCGTGGAAAACCTGCGCGACCTGCTGGGGGAATACATAGTCGCTCGCTGCGGCAAAGCTCTCGTCATATGTCTTGGCCCAGGACGCATAAAGTGCTGCATTCTCCGCCGGGGTCCGGACGGAGTACGCAGCTTCAAGATCCAAGCGTTCGTCTTCTTTTTCCTGCGTCAAAACTCACCCCCGACCTGCTTTTTCCAGAAGCCCCTCAACCGTCTCGGTTATTTCACGTGACATCGGTTTGGTCTGCGAACCCCAGGTTTCCACGACTTCCCCGTCCAGCCCGATCAAAACCTTATTGAAGTTCCAGCGCGGCACAAACCCGGTTTCCGCGCGTACTTCCTGATAAAACGGATGTGCGTTCTTACCCCGGATGCGCGTGATGTCCGCCATCGGCATGTCCAGTCCATAGTTCATCTCGCAGAACTCCTTGACCTCCTGTGCACTACCAAGCTCTTGGTTGAAATCATCTGATGGAATCGCGAAAACCACAAGACCCGCGTCGCGGTAGGTGTCGTAGAGCTTCTGCAGCCCGGCGTATTGGCCCGTAAACCCACATTGCGATGCGGTATTGACGACCAGCACGGGCTGTCCCGCCCAATCGGCCATTTCCAGATAACCGCCGTCGATGGATGCAAACTGGTGATCACGTGCGCCGGCCCAAACCGAGCCTGCGGCAAATACGGCGGATACGACTGCCGCCAATGCTCTTTTCGAAGTCCTCATCGTCGCCTCCTCCAGTGTTATCTGGAATATAGGGTGCCCCGACAAAAAGACACGTCGGGCCGCTTGTGTCAGTTCCCCCCTTTTCTTTACGGGTTTTACGCCCATTTATTAAGGCAACAATCAAAAGGAGTATTCCATGGCCAAATATGCCAAAACGCAGGAGGCGATAGACCGTCTGTCCCCCGAGGAATATCGCGTTACCCAGCAGGATGGGACGGAGCGTCCGGGCACGGGTCCGTTACTTGGAAACAAGGAACCCGGTATCTATGTCGATATCGTTTCAGCCGAACCACTTTTTGCCTCCGCTGACAAATATGAAAGCGGGTGCGGCTGGCCCAGCTTCACCAAACCCATTGAGCCTGCAAACGTAAATGAATTGAAAGATGCGAGCCTCGGCATGGTACGCACTGAGGTCCGTTCCCTGCATGGTGACAGCCATCTTGGCCACGTCTTTCCCGATGGGCCGCGTGATCGGGGTGGACTGCGGTACTGTATTAACTCAGCATCGCTGCGGTTTGTGCATCGCGATGACATGGAGGCTGAAGGCTATGGGGACTACATCAATCAGGTGGAGGACGTAATATGACACAGGAACGCGCAGTACTGGCCGGTGGGTGCTTTTGGGGCATGGAGGATTTGATCCGCAAGCGAAAGGGCGTCATCTCGACCCGCGTTGGATATACCGGCGGCGATGTAGCACACGCAACATACCGTAATCACGGCACCCACGCCGAAGGCATTGAGATCATGTTTGACCCCGCCGTGCTGAGTTACCGTGACGTGCTGGAGTTGTTCTTTCAGATACACGACCCGACCACGCTGAACCGGCAGGGCAATGACGTCGGTCTCAGCTATCGCTCTGCGATCTACTACGTGGATGAAAACCAACAGCGCGTGGCGCTCGATACGATTGAAGACGTGAACGCCTCTGGCATCTGGCCGGGAAAAGTCGTGACGGAAGTCGAACCAGTGGGTGACTTTTGGGAAGCCGAGCCTGAGCATCAGAATTATCTGGAACGTTTTCCAAACGGGTATACTTGCCACTTCCCGCGCGCTGACTGGGTGCTGCCAAAACGAGACAGCGCAACACAAGCAGCCGAATAACAGCGCGCGAGAGGCATCCAGAATTGGAGGCCTCTCGCGTTATCTGATCCGAAAACAAACACGATCTGTTAACGAATGCCTGTCATAACCACTCTCGGGTAGGGGTGCCCACGAGTGAGGTGTGAGGGTTATGGGGTCCATATTTTCAGGGTTTCGGTTCAAGGTTGGGCGTAAGAACGAACCGGCGGAAAACGCAGGCCCCTCCAAAGCAGATCAGGCACATCTTGATGCGATCCAAGGCGCTGAGGCGTCAGGGAGCGGAACTGCCGTTGGTGGCGCATCTGTAACGCTGGCCGCCTTGACCGGCTACATGCGCCCCCAACAGGCCGAGGCGCAAGCGCCCGTTACCGAGACATCCGCGCCTGCCTCCGGGGGGGCCACCGCAACCGCAACGCCACAGCACCTGGTCTCAGAGGGCTCATCAGAACCGAATGCGCCCCCTCAAAGCGATTCCGTCAACCTCAGCGAAGGGTCGGCCGCCTCCGCAGGCTCTGGCCGCACCCCGGCCTCTTTGGATCTGGAGCAGCCCGCGCAAACTGCGCCAAGGTTTGACACGGCAGCAGATCAGATCACCGACGCCCCTGCACCCGCAAGCCCGGGCGTCCGGAACGGGTTGCCCGAAGGAGGATCAGACGGCTCTGCGAAACCTCAGCCCACCGCGTCGAGGGCGGCCACCGGGCAGGAAACGCCTCAGCTTTCCACAGAAACGGAGACTGAACCCACAGCCCAGACTGTAGAGGTCGACGACACGCCTGCCCTGTCCGCAGTGGGCGGCACAGTTGACGAAAACGTCGCGGGCGCCGTTGTTGGCACCGCTGTTGGAGTGGCAGCCGACCCAGGCGACGCCGTGACTTATCACGTCGATGACGCACGTTTCGAGGTTGATGGAAATCAGTTGAAGCTGAAAGATGGCGTCGATCTTGACTACGAAACCGATGGGGCTGTGGTTAATGTCGCGGTAACCGCCACAGACAGTGAAGGTGCCAGTTCCACTCAGACGGTATCGGTCACCATCGGCGATGTAGCAGAGACGGTTCAGTTGGCCGACAACGGTGTCACCTTCGCAGATACCGGGATCGCAGAAACAATGATTTTGGGCGGCAGCGGCGATGATGTGATCACTGCCAATGCCGATGGCCCTGAGGCCAAAGACGGAACAGATGCGGTGCTGTTGATGAATTTCACCGATACCGGAACAACGGCAGCAGACAGCAGCGGCAACGACCGGGATGGCGTTTACCGCGGCGATGCAACGCCTGGCGCGACGGGTTGGGACGGTACTGGCACAGCCGTCACGCTCGACGGAGACAACGACTACGTCGAAGTGCCCCCGAATACCGCTTACGCACTCGAAGCAGGTACTATTTCGATCCGGTTCAATGCGGATAACCTGAACGACCAGCAGTCGATCTTCTCGCGCGATTCAACACATTACGATGGCGGCGGCCATATTTCTGCGTGGCTTAAGTCGGACGGTTCCGTCGAAGTCAGGCTGCAGTCCGACAGCAGCAATACCTACCTGCGCTCTGAACCGGGCACCGTGGAGGCTGGCGACTGGGCGCATGTCGCCTTTAGCTTTGGTCCCGAAGGTGCTGCGCTGTTCCTTGACGGCGTGCAGGTTGATACAGACAGTTATACAGGCGGCCTTGTCGGCAACGACGAACCCTGGACACTTGGCGCTTCGCAAAACCGGAGCGGCGACGGCGTCGCAACTAACCTCAGAGACCACTTTGAAGGGTCAATTGATGAATTCGCCCTTTTTGATCGGCAGTTCGATACCGCAGAAATGGCGGAGTTGGAAAGCGAAGGCGTAACATCGTTCGAACGCTACCAGATTTCCGGCGGTGCGGGCGATGACCAACTGATCGGTGGTGCGGGTGATGAGCGACTATATGGCGATGCCGGTGACGACACGATCAAAGGCGGTGCTGGCGATGACAGGCTGTACGGGGGTGACGAGGTCGGTGCCGACGCCGTTGTCTTAATGCACTTCGAAGACGTTGGAGGCACGTCAGCTGACAGTAGCGGCAATGCCCGGGATGGCCTTTACCGTGGCGGAGCCACGCCCGGCGCGACAGGTTGGGACGGTACAGGAACGGCCGTGGCTCTGGATGGGACTGATGACTACGTCGAAGTTCCGCCCGACTCCGCCTATGCCCTTGATGCAGGGACGGTTTCTATTCGGTTCAATGCGAATAACCTTGACGACAAGCAGACCATTTTTTCGCGCGATTCCACTCATTTTGACGGGGGCGGCCACCTGACAGCCTGGCTCAATACCGATGGCTCGATTGAAGTTCGTCTGCAATCTGACAGCGGCAACACCTTCATGCAGTCCGACTCCGGCACAGTGACAGCCGGCGACTGGTCCCATGTCGCAGTCAGCTTTGGCCCGGAAGGTGCCGCACTATTTCTTGACGGTGCCCGGGTTGATACGGACAGCTATACAGGCGGCATCACCGGCAACAACGAGCCTTGGACGTTGGGGGCATCCCAATGGAAAAGCAGCGATGGAGCCGCTGACAATCTGCAGCATTTCTTTGACGGTGCCATCGATGAATTCGCCGTCTTCGACTACCAGCTTGAGACATCAGAGGTTGCGGCAATCGAAAGTGGCGGCATAACCATGGGCGGTCATGACAACCTCTTCGGGGGCGATGGGAATGACTATCTGAAAGGCGGGGGCGGGAATGATGTGCTCTCTGGCGGTGCGGGGAACGATACCCTCTACGGTGACGGTGGCGACGATATCCTGTCGGGTGGGCTTGGCGACGATGTCTTGTACGGGGGGGCAGGCGAAAACACGTTTCTGGTTGCCGCATCCGAAGGGTCTGACATTGTTGCTGGCGGTGCGTCTGGCTGGACACAAACCATCGAACTTCTGGACACCTCCGGCGGTGCAAATGTCGCGGGCAACACCGTAACTGGCAATGGATGGACAATGGTTCTGGATGCAGGATCAAGTGTTGAAGGCCAAAGCGCTGAGGCATTGGCGCTTTCCGAGGATGCCGCCGGGGTGATCACCTTTGATGCCGGTGGGATCGTGGAGTTCACGGAGATCGACAAGATAACCTGGTAGCGGGTAACCCAAAATTATCTGTTTGTGCGTACCGTAAGCCCCTCGAATTAGGAGTTTACTGGCGCATGGAACGTGGATTGGACTTACGCCGCCTGCGGCGCAACCCACATATCGTGGTCGCTTCCTTGTGCGCAAATGTTCTTGGTCTTGCGCTGCCTTTGGCGATGATTCACGTCTATGACCGGATCATCCCAAGAGAAGGCTATGCGACATTGGCCGTGTTGGCCGCAGGCCTCGCGACGGCGGCACTCGCCGACTTCATGATCCGACTGGCACGTGGCAGATTGATGGCCACCGCCAGCAACCGGTTCGAGACTGAGGCATACCACCGCGCCTTTCGCAACCTTCTGGAGAACAGTACACGCCTTAAAAACGTCGGCCCCGGTGTGCTGCACGACCACGTGGAAAGCATTGAGCGCGTGCGCAAACACCACGCGAGTGAAGCCGCCGCAGCAATGCTTGATCTGCCATTCATTGTGCTTTTCATTGCGGTGATGGCTCTGATATCGCCTCTTTTAGGGGTAAGTGTCTGTGTACTCGCACTTCTGTCGATGGGCATTGTCTGGTTTCAGCGGCGCAAGATTCTGGAACTCAACACTTTTCGGCAGAACAGGGACCAACAACGCCATTCCTTTCTGATGGAGGCGATTGACGGTGTCGAGATGATCAAGAGCCTCGGGATCGAGGATTTGATGCAACGCCGTTACGAGCGGCTGATGTCAGTCAACGCCATCATCACCCATGATCTCAGTCGCCGCGTGACGCTCACGCAAGGCATTACGTCTTCGATCGGGTTGATGGCGCCAGTTCTTATGGCCGGGGTCGGATCGTTTCTGGTCATTGGCGGGCAGATGTCTGTTGGCGGGGTCGCCGCCTCGGTATTGCTCACCGGGCGCGTCATACAGCCAATGCTGCGCATAGAAGCCCTGCTGGCCGGTGAAGCAGATGTTAAAAGGTCTGAAAAACAAACCAATGAACTGTTGCAGACAGATGCTGGTTCTTCGGGCGTCAAAAAGATAGATCAAATTGACGATATCGTTCTGCACGACGTGACGATCGCCCCTCATCCCAACCAAAAGCCTCTTTTCGAAAACGTCTCGCTCAGTCTGCGACGCGGCGACTGCATAGCATTGGTCGGCGCTGACGGATGCGGTCGAAGCACTCTGCTGTCAGTCTTGGCGGGCAGAATTCGCCCGACCTCGGGAACAGTGCACATCAATGGGTTGACGCTCGACGATATCAATCCGGAGGTTCTGTGCGACCGGATCAGTACCTTGTCACCAGATTATACAATGCTCGACGGTACCTTGCTGGAAAACCTCACTGCATTCGATGTGCCGCGACATCAGACACAAGCCTTCAAACTCGCCGAAGAGCTTGGAATATCGAGCTTTATTTCCCATCATGCCGACGGGCTGTCCCTGCAAGTTGCCGCCCGCAATGCCAATAGCCTGCCCAAGGCGATTCACGACGGTGTCGTCCTCATTTCAGGATTGGTCCGGTGTCCTGATGTCATCCTCTTCGATGAAGCAAATGTGGGTCTTGACCGCAGCATCGATCAAAACATGTTGCAAGTCCTACGTCGACGGATACCCGACGCGATAATCGTCATGGTCACCCACAGACCCTCATACATGGCTCTCGCGAACCGTGTCCTGCGCATCAAAGATGGTCACCTCATCAAGGACGAAGTCGCGCCCTCAGAGAGGTCGATGGCTGGATGACACACACCGCTCCTCTCAAAGAAGCACCCGACGCTCAAGACACTGCCTCTGTCTCAGTGTCTGACAGCGACCTGATCGCTTCGGCCACTGTGAAATGGGAAAATGATAGCAATTACGATGCATTGAGTACCGGTTTGCAAACCGGACGATTTGGCGGATTATCGTCGCACACAAATGCTGGCGAAGCGGTCGTTGAGGTCTTGCGCCGCTGCAACTGGCCGGTTGATTTCCGAGACTTTGCTGCGGCCATCCCGCATTTTTTGCCTGAGCTCAATCTAAACTCAGCCCGCGGCATCCTGCGCCATCTCGGTTTCGAAACGAGTGAAGACAGCCTACGCGGACGCAACTTGCAGCACTTGCCGAACGGATCTTTCGTCGTCTCTGCCAGTGAGGATATCTGGTTTGTTGCCGTCGGCGACGATGGTCGATTTGTGTTACGCGACCCTGCGACCGGACAAGAGCGACCTATCCGGCAACGGCGCCTCTATCGCTGCTTGCGCGTAAAAGAATCCGCCTTGAAACCCAACGCCACATCTTGGTCAGGCAGTTGGATCAGCAACACGATCCATCGGTTCGCGCCCGAGAACCGGACAATACTGCTCATTATTTTCCTGTCCAATACACTTGTCGTCATTGCGTCACTTTCTGTCGGATTCATTTTCGATAAGGTCCTGCCTGCCAAAGCATTCGACACCCTCGTGGCTTTGCTGGTTGGTATCGGCATATTACTTTGCGTCGATCTGCGTCTGCGTCGGATCAAATCGAGGATAATCGCACAGGTATCTGGACGCATAGAGTATATTGTCAGCAGCACCCTGTTTGAACGTCTGATGGCCTTTCCGCTGGAGATGGTGACCGGGTCCTCTGCAAGCGATCAGATGAACCGTCTCAAACATTTCGAAACGGTACGTGATTTCTACGCAGGACCATTTGTCGCCGTTATCTTTGAATTGCCATTTGTGGCGATTTTATTGGCTGCGATGTTCTTTCTGGATCCGGTCATTGGGACGATTCTGCTCAGCTTTGTCGCGCTCTATGCAGTGGTGGGCGTCGTTTTTTACCCAAAAATTTCGCGCGGTTCCAGAGAACTGGGTCAGCTGCACAACGAATGTATGCGTCTGCAGGAGGAAACTCTCAGCCAACGCCATCAGATCGTCGCACGCGGTTTGGGTGCGGTATGGAGCGCGCGGATCACGCCACGTTTTAGCGCTTTGAGCCAGGCGCGGCACCGACTGGACGCGATCTGGCGCATACTCAACAGCCTGATTACAGTTGCAACGCCACTGGCAATTGGCTGCGTAATCTTCGTTGGTGCGCTGCGTGTGATATCCTCCGATTTAACCGCAGGCGTTCTGATCGCCTGTACAATCATATCCGCCCGACTGCTGAGCCCGGTGCAACAAGCATTGCTGCTCGCGGTTCGTGCACCTGATCTTTTGAACCTCTTCAAACAGATCGATGTCATGATGCGTATCAAAGGTCGGCACCAATCGGGTCATTCACAGTTGGCGGTCGGATTGGACCACAGTGGCATCGCACCTGATATTCACATAGACAGCCTAGTCTTGAGATACCCACGGTCGGTCACGGCGGCACTCAAAGGGATCAGCGTAAAATTTGATGGCGGGTCATTCATCTGCATCACCGGAGAGGCCGGATCGGGTAAGTCATCTCTGCTGCGCGCGATCACGGGACAGTATTCTGCACAAAACGGGACCGTGATGATTGGGCAATCTAATGTAAACCAGTTTGACACGCGAATGCGGGCCAAATTGATCAGTTACCTTGGCCATCAATCCTTGCAAATACATGGCTCACTGGCTCAAAACCTTCGCCTTACAAAGCCTGATGCCACGGACGCAGAACTGCGTGCCATCACGCAAGAACTATCACTTTTGCAGAGTATTGAAGATCTTGCCGATGGCTTTGACACCAGATTCAGTCACGCAGATCGGCATCGGTTTTCTCCTGCTTTCCGCACCAAATTTGCAGTCGCTCAAATTCTCCTGAATTCCCCCAAGGTTCTCTTGCTCGATGAGCCAGAAGCAGGCCTGTCAGACGAGGATGAAGCCGCGATCCTGAATGCAATCAGGAGGCGGGCAGGCCAGGTAACCTGTCTGCTGGTTACCCATCGACCCAGTATCATGCGCCAAGCCGATAAGGTCTTGCTTCTCAATGCTGGCCAAATTGCGTTTTTTGGCGGGCACGAAAAACTCCAATCGAGGAGCGCTTAACATGCTGAACAGATTCTCCCGCCGCACAAAAAGCGAAAAACTGGGCAATGTTCCATCGTCCGCCATCGCCAGTTCTTCCAATGTCACTGCGAGCCCACATTTGAGCGAGACACATGATGGCGGCTATGCCAAGTCCGTAATATGGACAATCGTTCTCGCCGTTGGAGCTTTTTTCTATTGGTCATCTGTGACGCCTGTTTACGAAGTTGTGACCGGGGAGGGGACCATCAAGCCCGAAGGTTTATCCACCCGGATTGAACACCTGGAAGGAGGCATCGTTAACGAAATTGCTGTGCAGGACGGGGATATCGTGCAGCCTGGGCAGCTCATACTGCAACTGGACACGCAGATCATACAATCCGAGTTAGCGCAAATCGACACGCTTTTGACACAAGTGCAGGAGAGTATTGCTCGTTATGAGACGATCAGCGCCATCAGTTTCGTTACGCTTGATGACGCGGAGTTAAGACAAATGACGTCAATCTCGATCATCAGCGAAGTCAACTACCGTCTGTCGCAAATACAAACGATCCGCTCGCAAAAATCGGTTGCAAGCACCGAACAACAGGCCATCCATGCTAATATGGAGAGCCTGCGTCAAGAACTAGCAATCCAACAAGCACAATTTGACCGCTATCAACGCGCCGGATTCAATGGAAGCGTGTCCCTGAACCGTCGCGAAGAATTGCAGCGCGAGAATTTGAGGTTGGAAAGCAGTATCGCGCAATTGTCCGGTGAGGTACGCATTTTGGATGCAAGGATCGAACAGCTGGAATCCAGCGAGAGGGAACTGATTGCACAGTTTCGGAGAGATGCAGCGCTTCAACTTGACGAAAAGCGTACAGAACTAGCCGGTTTGCTGGAAACCCGCACAGCGCTGAACTTTCAAATACAGCGAAGCCGAATTGTAAGCCCCGTCTCTGGTATGGTGAACGCGATTTCGGTTCAAAACCTCGGAGAGGTGGTTCAGCCAGGCGAAGTCATTGTCGAGATCATCCCCTCGACAGGCCAGACTTTCGCAGAAATCGAAATCGCCGCCGATAGAATTGGTGGGGTAACACCTGGCAGTTCTGCCAGCGTCAAAGTTCTGACATATGATTTTACCAGATATGGCTCGCTGGAAGCCGTAGTTGAGCATATCTCACCCTCGAGCTTTACAAAGGAGAATGGTCAAACTGTATTTCGCGTCCGGCTTGGCTTTCAATCTCTGACAATTACCAATGTCGGTCAGATGCCAGACGGGCGCAAGGTAACGCCCGGAATGACCGTAGTGGCTGACATAAAATCTGAGGGCAGAACAATTTTATCTTTCCTGCTCAAACCTTTACGTATAATTTCGGATCGCGCTTTGACCGAGGCATAAAAAGCCAGCACTAAAAATGGAACAGAATTCAATACAGTAGAGCGCAGCGCTCGGCACTTGACCTTCAGTCACAAACACCAAAGTAAATCACGTGTCTAAAGCGGCACCCAACCTCTTCAGTGACTAATCTTGCAGCACGCAGAAACTTCTCGCCTCGAACGAATTCAAGCTGGCCGCTGGGTGATTGCTCCGAAATTTGGGTATACTTACATATCGAATTTTCTCGAATGATTTCGGAGAAGTTACTCGTAAAGAGGTCAAACTACGGCAATGTGCGGATGGCGAAGATACTAAGCGAGGCTGAAAGCGGCGTCTCAGTTGCTGATTTGTACCGTGAACACAACATAAGCTGTAAACGCTTTCACAAATGTCGGTTCATATACAGTAGGATAGGTGCGAGCCCGATAACGCCGGCGAAAGCACTCAATGAAGAAAGCAAGCGGCTCAAAAAAATTTACCTAGAAGAGCCGGCAACGCTCTTTTCGCAAGGAAGCGCTTTGAAAAAAGCAGTGAGGCCATCCATCATCAATAGGACTCGCAACCAAAGTGTAAGCCATTATTCAAGTTAACACGGCTAAAAACTAAGGCTACCTCTATCTGCGCGACACAGCGGTTCCAATTGAGTGTAACCACCCGAATGAGATCGCTTGCCTGACTGCCGATTAGAAATGTAAGAGACATGCATAACGACGGGGTTATGATGCGTTTTGAGCGGAGGGTGTAACGCGACGCAGAGTTCTGGGGAGCTAAAGACGGTGGCAATGGAGTGATACAAGACGCCGTTGATTATATCATTCGTCGGGTTTGATGGGCAGCAGCAATTAGGCTTGCTCAAAGGAGCGACGTGACGCGCCAGCAAATTTACGCATCGCGGCGTGGTCCGAAGCAGTAGGGACTTTGGTCGCCGGAGCAAGCACGGCATCCGCGCCAGTCGATTTCCAGCTTGCCGACATGGCGCCACCTGATCCGAAAGCAGAGCGGCCTACTCCGGTCAAGCTTTGCTTGTCAAAACGGGCGCGGTCTTGGGTTTGACAGGGCCACGGACAAGATTGTGTTGAAGCGGCTGATGCACGCGGTGAAAAGAGCATAATCGGGCAAGACACCGGGGTTCAACAACATTTGACCTCTCGCGTGACGGCCATCGTCCAAAAGAACTGTGGTGTTGGCGACATTGACTCAGCATGCCCTGCACCGGAAGACCGACCATCGGGGCGGTATTTGCGTTCTCGGGCCAACGCGACGATCGGACCAAACTGCTAGATTGGGATGGCCAAGGCTTCTGCCTGATTTACAAAGTTTTACAACGGAGCCGGTTTTCATGGCCGAGCGCCAAAGATTGCTTTGCCCATCTGTCCTGCCCGCAGCTTTTGATGCTGTGGGAGAGGATCGATCGACGTTGTCTTTAATGGGGCGTATCGCCTGCACGTGTTGGGTGGTTTCGCGTCCGTATTTACGTTTTTTACATGGCGATCTGACCTTGCTTTTTGGTACTGAAACGTATGTAGAAGCCTGATAAAACCTCTCCTCCTCGGGAAAATGGCTTCGCTCAATGCCCTGCCGGGTAAACGGGTAACCCACAGAATGGAGCGCGATGAGCGCTGCATTGCAGGTTAAAATTGCCCGGATTGCACCTCAAACCGCCAAAATATCGGCGACTTCGCGAGTCCATGTTTCAATGGTTCAGGCGCTTGTCTTGTGGTGAGCGAAGATGTCAGCGAACTTCGCGATATGATCGCTGCCTTTCTTTGGCGTTCGTGGTTACTCGGTGAGTAGAGGGCTGAGTAACACCAGCCCCGGCCAATGATCTCGAAGTCGGTAAAATCTGTGTGCCAAACCGATAAAACGTGCTGCACTGTATGCCCAACATGTCGAGCGTCTGTTTGACCGGAAAATGCGATCCCTCAACCGTTCGGACGATCTTCAGTTTCTCGGACGCGGTGTATCTCAGTCTTCGAACTCCCCAGCCCCTGTCATGCTTTTTTTGGAGTAGGCGGTTCTCAGCCGTCAGGTCCGCCTCACGCTCATTCAATACCAGCGAGTCTGAACGAAGGTCTTTCACTTCCGGCGATGCGCTCTTCGCCACGCAATTTCGCTAAATCAATACAGAACCTCTCTCCCGCAGAATGGGTTTGCCGCGTCCTACGGTGAATGTTCTTGACCACTTTCTTGGCGGCGTCAGGGGTCTCCTGCCCATTCCCGTTTCGCAATCGATAGGATGAGCCCAAAAAACCTGCGTCGTCCAAACCCGCAAACCTACCACACAGGTGTTGACGGCAGATACACTAACCCAAGCTGCTGCGTTCTGGGTAGCCAGTCTTCTCAAAGTAAACCAGCGGCGAAGAAGGACACAACACGTATTGGATTGATCATTGTCGCCACGTTGTCAGGTTGACGTTGTTTCAACAGTCTCGCGACGGCTATTCGAACGGTGAAATTCCGTTCGAGTTGACAGAGTTGCAGCATCACATTTGGTTGTGTGGGATTGAACGTTTCAGTTCTGGCGAAAGGGTGCAGTCGTTGCTCAGGCTATTCAGCATACCTTGAGTGAGCTACCAACCTGTGATTTGCGCGTTCGGGCAAAGGCTGATCCGTTTCGCAGGAGAGATCAAAGCCTACGCCTTTGGCTTTTCAGCCACTTAAAAGTAGCTTTGAACCAGACTTCCGGCAATCAAATTCCATCCGTCGGCCAGCACGAAAAAGGCGAGTTTGAAAGGTAAAGATACAATGACAGGCGGGACCATCATCATACCCATCGACATAAGAACAGCAGCGACAACAAGGTCAATTATCAGGAATGGCAAAAACACCAAAAAACCGATCTGAAAAGCCCTTGAAATTTCGGAAAGCAGAAAACTCGGAACGAGCACAGACAAAGGCGCCTCTGCCGTCGGGGTCGCGTCAATTGTTTCTGATCTCAGTTCAGCCATTGCAAAGAATGTATCAGGGTCCAGACGAGCTGCCATAAAGCTCCGAAAAGGCTCAAGCGTACGGACGAATGCAGTTTCTGCGTCAATTGCATTGTCAGTTAACGGTTGAATACCGTTTTGCCATGCGGCCTGAAAAACAGGTTCCATTATAAAATACGTCAGAAACAATGCGAGACTGACGATCAGCATGTTGGGCGGCGATTGCTGCAATCCGATTGCCTGGCGCAATATCGACAGCACCGTCACCAAGAAAGGAAAACAGGTGATCATTATCGCCAGCCCCGGCGCCAGACTCAGCACAGTAATCAGAATAAACAGCTGAATGGTTCGCGCACTTAACGAACCATCATCGCCAAGAGAGATCGAGAGGTCTTGCGCAAAACTTACCGACGGGATGAATACTCCGGTCAGAAAAACTGCCAGTAGAACTACACGTGTCATTTCAGAGGCCAGATTTGAGATCAATCACTTCCGTCAATCGGACAATGAGCTGACCACTTTGATCTCCTTCTTTTTCTTCAAGCATACCGCGGGCAATGAGCCGGTCGCCGATATAGAGATCGACGGGATCGTCAACCGATTTATCCAAGGACAACACCGCGTTTTCACCAAGCGTCACCAAATCGCGGATGAGTGGCCGCGCTTTGCCAACGCAAACAGTCACCTCAATAGGAACTGATGTAAAAGGATTATTGGCGTCAAGACCGCCGACACTATCCATAGGACCTTCATCCATTTTCGATCTCCCTATGCGCTTCGTGGAAGAAGGCTTCTACAGCTTTGGACACACCTTCTATCAACGTATTAAGATCGATTTGTCGTTCCGTCGTGCCCAAACGAACAAATGCTTGCCCTTCACCCAAAGACGCCTCTGCGACAACATTTATTGAATCTTGAGAGGTCGTCTCGATAAGACTTGTAACGCGCTCGACGTTATCCGTGCTCACAACCACCTCAATCGGCCGGTCCGTTTGCGCGTCAACCAACGATGCCACCTGATCAAGAATATGCGCACTCAGAGCGGCGCGCATAGCTTCCGGTAATAGCTTTTCGACGATGACCTTCATAATCGGCTCAATGGACACCGTTAGTTCAGATAGCGCTTCCTGATATGTAAACTTCATATCGATCAGGTTCTGTCCCAACTCTGCCGTGATCCGCTCCTTTTCATCGGTCTGCGCTTTTGTCGCATCGTCCCAGCCAGCTTGATACCCGGTCTCAAACGCCTGCAGCTTTTGATCTTCGGTCGCCTCTGAATGTGAGTTCGATTTTTCGGTTGATGTTTGTTTGGTACCGGCAAAATTCTTGTATCGATGTGAAACGGCCATTACACGCTCTCCTCTTTGTCTTCCAACCAGCTGCGCAAAATCTCAACGGTCTCATCTTGCCGCTCACCGATCATTGTTCTGAGCCGGTCTACTGGATCATCCGACATTCCTGAGCCGATGTTTAAATCAGGCAACTCGCCGCCTGCGTCTCCGAAATCAGAAATGACGGGGAGATCCGGCAGTTGAAAATCATCGCCGTCAATTTCCCCATCAAGGCCCTGGCCGTCCGTTTGGCCCTCAGCAGCAGGTAAAGCAGCGATAGCAGGCGCGTCGTTCAAACCATTGCGGGAGAGCAAAGGTCGCACGACAAAGAGGCCGAGTATAAGCGTAACCAGAGCCAAAATCGCCATCTGCACGGCCGACATAACATCAATGTTGAAATTGCTCATCAAGGATGTTCCCGCAGCAGTTCCTTGCAGCGGCACGCTTTGCAATCCCATTGATTTGATTGTAATAATATCCCCACGCGCCTCGTCAAAACCTACGGCCGAGGCAACAAGATCGCGTAGCGCTTCCAACTCATTTTCGTCTCTTGGCGCAACAGTTTGCTCTCCGGCTTCATCCGTAAGTGTCATCTCGTTTACAAGAACGGCGACAGTGACGCGTTTTATGGCCCCAGGCTCACGTAGAACTTCCCTCTCAGTCTCAGAAACTTCGTAGTTAACGCGCTCTCGTGTTTCATTATTTTGAGACGAGCTGTTTTCTCCACCAGCGCCATCTTCATCTGGCAAATTGGACGCGACCGTTACATCGCCGCCACCCGCTTCGGATGAAGATGTGTTTCGTTCCTCTGTGTCAGTGCTGATCGCCACGCGGCTCTCGGGGTCAAATGTTCGTTCTCGAATCGATTCACTTTCAGTCACCGTATCGACGCTCACTTCGACGACCGAATTGCCGAAGCCAACCCGGGCTTCCAGCAAACGCTGAACCCTCGCTTTTAGAACATCGGCCTTATCTTCACCACCAATCGTCGGCGCAACTTCGTCCGCATTACCAATCAAAGCGCCGTTGGCATCAATCACTGCGACATCTTCAGACGCCAGACCTGCTACGGCTGAGGAAACAAGAAACCGAATTGCCTTGCCCTGCTGCGGCGTTATCGCTGCACCACTTGGGGTGACTGAAATGGATGCCTTGGGTGTAACCCCACGTTGGAAAGGGTTGGATCCTGTACTTGCAATATGCACGCGAGCCATCGCGATATGGGGGCTGGACACGATGGTACGTGCCAACTCACCCTCTTTTGCACGCCAATATGCTGCATCAAACATTTGTGATGTCGTGCCGAAACCGGACAACGTATCAAGCAACTCATACCCACGTGTCGAATTCGCAGGTAAGCCTTCGCTTGCGAGGGTCATGCGCAATTCATCTCTTTGGCTCGAATCAACAAATATTGAGCCGCCGCGCACTTCAAACACCGCACCGCGCTGTTCCAACGCTGTCACAACATCGCCTGCCGCGCCATTTTCCAACCCGGCATACAGCAATGTCATATTTGGCGCGGTCGCCATTCTGGACATGGCCAGAATGGCAAAAAACATCGCACCAGTTGCCAAGGCAACAATCACTTGTCGCCGCAATGGCAAGCCTGTCCAAGCCGTCACAATTTGCTGCACTTTCGCCTCCGGTCAGATGAACTTTCTGTTCAACGGTGACATCAGCAATGAACCATCTGCCTTAACAATCGGTTAGTGCAAATGCGTCTATAACAAGTTTCGTAAACATTGACGGGACGAGTATGACTGACGCAACCAATGAAGAAAGCACTGAACCACCAAAATCGGGCAAGCTGCCTTTAATCATTGGTGCTGTTCTGGCGTTAATTGGCGGCGGTGGTGGGTTTTACGCTGCCAGCAGCGGCATGATCTTCGCTACCGAATCAAAGGAAGAAGTGGTGGAAGAGGAAAAGAAATCTTCCAGCGAATTCAGCGATATTTCGTTTTTGCCACTCGAGCCAATGACGATCTCCATGCCGCGTGGCAGCGCGTACAAACACCTTCGGTTTCGCGGCGAATTGGAAGTACCCAAGGAGTACGCCGAAGATGTTAAAAAGGTAACGCCGCGCGTCATAGACGTGTTGAACGGGTATCTACGCGCCCTGCAGGTCTCAGACATTGAGGAGCCAGCATCGCTGACAAGACTGCGATCGCAAATGCTTCGTCGCATACAGATAGTTGCAGGTCCCGGACGCGTTAACGACCTGCTGATCATGGAATTTGTTTTAAACTAAGGAGAGCGATATGGACATTATTGCTGACATTCTTCTAGCCGCCGGAGCTTTTGGCGCCGGAATTTACTGTTATATTTTGGGCCGGCGTCTCAATAGGTTTAACGATCTGGAAAAAGGTGTCGGCGGGGCGGTCGCGGTCCTGTCTGCGCAGGTTGACGATTTAACCAAAACGCTTGCAGCGGCTCAAAGTACAGCATCAGTTTCGGCAGAAACGCTCACCCAACTCACGGTTCGAGCGGAGGCAATGTCACAGCGGCTCGAGCTTCAGATGGCATCGTTGCATGATATTCCACCTCAGGAGAGTACAGTGGCTGCTGTTGAGACTGGCAAAGCGCAGCAAACTGCAAGCGAACCAATGTTCATCAGACACCGCGCTTAAGGATTGGCCTCATGAAGATTCCTATGTTCCGCCGCAATGGGCGCGGCTCTATACTTTTGATTTGTTGTTTGCTGATCGGCTCGGCAGCAATACGGATTGGCAGCGAGGCGGGGAAAGCGGTCGCAACAGAGAGTCCTTTTCCCGTGCCTGCAAGCTCGGAAGCAACGGGTGAACCGGCCGTTTCAGAAGGAAGCAAGGCTGACTTTGCTCAGATGTTGCTCGCATTTCAAGAGCGTGAAGCACGTATTGAACGGCTCGAAGGTCAAATCGACATGAGACAGAAGGCCCTGGAGGTCGCAGATGCTGAGATTGAGAAACGGTTGCAAGTGCTTCAAGACGCGGAAAACGCTTTGAGGTCGATGCTGGCCATTGCCGACACGGCTGCAGAAGATGACGTCGTCAGACTCACTTCAGTTTATGAGAACATGAAACCAAAGGTTGCGGCCGCATTGTTCGAAGAAATGGAGCCAGCTTTCGCCGCGGGTTTTTTGGGGCGCATGCGTCCTGATGCAGCGGCAGGGATAATGTCCGGTTTGACTCCAAACAAAGCCTACACAATCAGCGTAATCCTCGCAGGAAGAAACGCAGACGCGCCAAAAGGCTGACTCTCGTGAAGGTTTTTTAACCTCCTTTTGCAAATATACCGAAGTAACGATTTTTTGGGGAACGGCATGATCGGAATCATCGGCATAATCACCGTATTTGCAATGGTCTTTGGGGGCTACCTCGCCGCTGGCGGCAAGATGGGCATCATCTTTAAAGCACTACCATTCGAGATGACAATGATTGGAGGCGCAGCCGTAGGTGCTTTTCTGATAAGCAACGATATGTCAGCGATCAAGCACACGATGCGCGATCTTGGTAGGGTCTTCAAAGGACCGAAATGGTCACATTCAGACTACAAAGACCTCCTCTGTTTACTGTTCGAACTGATCAGATTGGCGCGTCAAAACCCGGTTGCAATCGAAGAGCATATTGAATCCCCCGAAGAGTCATCGATCTTTTCGAAGTACGAGAAAATCGTAAAAGACAAGGAAGCAGTGGCTCTGATTTGTGACACCCTTCGGTCTGCTTCTATGAATTACGATGATCCTCACCAAGTCGAAGAAGTTCTTGAAAAGCGCATGGAGGCAAACATGCACCATGCAATGCACTCCAGCCACGCGCTGCAAACCGTAGCCGACGGGCTTCCTGCACTCGGTATTGTTGCTGCTGTTCTGGGCATCATCAAGACGATGGGCTCGATTGATCAACCGCCTGAAGTATTGGGTAAACTCATCGGCGGCGCTCTGGTCGGTACTTTCTTAGGAGTGTTCCTGGCATATGGCTTCGTGGGCCCATTCGCTGCGAAAGTAAAAAGCGTCACAGAAGAAGATGGTCACTTTTATCAGCTTATTAGAGAAGTTCTGGTGGCGAACTTGCATGCACATGCAACGAATATCTGTATTGAAGTTGGCCGGCAGAATACACCATCACACCATCGCCCCAGCTTTGCGGAACTGGAAGAAGCTCTGAAATCAGTCAAGCAGAATGCTGCATGAAAAAGCTAAAGTTACTGTCCATAGTTTTTGCGATTTTACTTCCGATGCCTTTGGCCGCGGAACCAATCGTAGTCCGTTCGGGCGAACACGCTTCCTTTACCAGATTGGTAATGCAACTGCCGGCCGGCGTTCAATGGAGCATGGAACAAGAAACTAACACCCCAGTTCTCCGTTTGATAAATCATAACGAGGGCTTTGATCTAAGCGTCGCTTTTGAAATTATCCCCAGAACGCGCTTGCAGGCTTTGGTGGCGAAAGCCTCACAATTGGAGCTTCAACTGGCGTGCAATTGCACTGTGAATGCTTTCCTAGAACAAAACAGTTTTTTGGTCATTGATATCACGAACTCAGAGGCACCTGTGTCCGAAGTTCTAACGGACGTTGACAACAGACCGGAGGCCCTTGGGGTTCCAGTATCCGGCTTTACTTATGGTGAATTGCTTTGGTCGCAAGCTGATCGGCAAAGTGATCAAGACTCTGCAGACCTCATGCAGGAAGGATCAAGCGAAGCGGTCAATTCGAACGGCGAACAAACGAACCGGACGGAAAACGAACTTGTTTCAGAGACTCAAGAAAGGCTCTTGGCAGCGTTTTCGTCTGCGGCGTCCAGAGGAATATTGAGGCCGAAGCCTGATATTTCGATAGCCAGTTCAGCAGAAAGTTCTGAAGCACCGCCTGTGGAAATATTCGATACGTCAGAGCAGATACCAGTTGCTGCTATTCCTTCAACTGGAAACATGAGGATTTCCAATAGCAGTGACATACCCGAAAGCGGGCGAGAGCAGGACATTGTTGCGTCCAGCCCTGTTTGTGCGGATCCGTCGATAGTTGACTTTGCATCTTGGGGCGCTGAAGAGGACATGGGAAAGCAGATTGGTGCTTCGGTTCTTGATCTCTATGATCCGTCAGGTCGTTTGGTGCCGGAAAAAGTTCTGCATCACGCGCGCTTGCAACTTTTCTTCGGACTAGGTCAAGAAGCGAAACAGACACTGGAAATGGCTCCAAACCTGAAGGCCGAGTATCCGGAATTGTTGGACATAGCTAACATTTTAGAGTTTGGCCACGCTCACAACCCCCGCAGTTTGCACCGCTTTGCAGATTGTGACTCAGATTTAGCGCTTTGGGCCCTTTTGGCAGCGTCGGAAATTCCAATGGACCGAACAGTCAATGCGCTCGCAGCTTTACGCGGGTTAGAAAAATTGCCAAACCACCTCAAGCCTCATTTTGCTCAAAAAGTAAGTGAGCGTTTGTCAGCGCGCGGCGATGTGGCAAATGCCAGCATCGCAATTCGGAGCTTTCAAAGGCTAGCTGACAACGATGCGCAGCCCAAAATGGTTCAAGCAGAGTTGTCGGACCTTCGTAACGAGTCCACGAAAGCCGACGCGATCATAAACGAAATAGTAAATAGCGAAACGAACGAAACGCCTGAGGCCATCATTGAGCTCATAGAACGACAAGTGGCTACAAGAAAGCCGGTGCAAGCAGACTTAGCTTTGCTCGCTGAAACCTATGCATTCGAACTAAGGAACTCAGAACAAGGACCAAAAATGTTTCGTTCCTTCGTTTTAGCGGCTGCCAGTTCAGGGCAATATGGCAAAGCGTTCGCATCTATAGAAGAACAGAAATCAAAACTTAATGCTGAGACTGTAACCGAACTTACGAGTTTTGCTTTCACCGAATTTGCCAATGGCGCAAGGGATGTGGACTTTTTGGCAGGCTACTTCGAGCAGTTTCCGACTAGTAAAGAAGCTTTGAACCAAAAAGCAATACTAGCGACGGCCGAAAGACTGTTCGACCTGGGCTTTCAAAATGAGGCTGAATCAGTGCTTTTAAACCTTCCTGGTCAGCTTCTTTCACAAGACGTGAGAATGCTAAGATCAAGAATCTCGCTTTTTCAGAACAACTATCAGCGAAGCTACGACCTGATCAGTGACTTAGACGGTCCGGAAGCAGCACTCATTAAGGGGCAGGCGATGCAGGGTCTGGGCAAGCCCGAAATCGCCGCTCAGTACTTTTCATTGGCGGAAGCTGAAACAGTCGCCAGAGATATGGCTTGGCTGTCAGACGATTGGAACAACCTTTTGACCGAGGAAGATCAGACGTTTGGGCAAGTGCGTGCGCTGGCAAACGAAGCCGTCGACACAATACCACAAGACAATAGAATGATAGACAACAGCAACCGAGCGTTAGCTGCGAGTGCAAATGCAAGATTGGCTTTGGAAGGACTTCTGACCGAGCTTGAATTCAATAATTAAGACTAAAGCGTCATGCGAAAAACCTGAATCACGTAACGCTGCCTGAAACCAAATATTTCAACGCGTTACGTGATACTCGATGTTTCAGGTATTTCGTCAGACGCTCTAGTCGTGTCATTCTTGGTTGGACCGCCTTGGACAACAGCTTCTGCTACGCAGCAGATGAGATTTGGCAAAAAAAGCCTCCATGGATATGGAGCGCATTGAGCTGATTACTTGACTGAAGCAGGGGCAGAGTATTGAGCACATCAAGTGACGCAACGAATTGGTCACACCTGAAGAGGCCGGTTCGAAAGCTTGCGTAGAACTGCTAGGAGTTCCATTGGAATGTTTGCGTTTTGAGCAGGTGGCCGTTGGTGTAATATGCTAAGACTGGACTCGGCGGTTTAAGCGCCTTGTTGGAGCAGCTGATTTGACAAGATGGCCGGTGAAACCTTCAGTGACCCTCAACCCTATGGCTCTCGATCAAGGCTATGAGGCTTGCTTAGCCAGCCCAGACAGTCTGAGGAACTGAGTTTCGACAATCGCCGTAGCCCTCAGTGAAGGGTGTTTTCAATCCCGGTCCCGGAAAACAGGACCGCTATTGATGTTCGGACGCCATCAAAGCGAAACGCGCTTTACGCTTCGAGGAAGTCTTTCAATGTTGCGTTGAACAACGCAGGTTTCTCCATGTGGACGGCATGGGCGCAACCGGGTACCACAGCAAGGTGGACATGCGGAATGGATTGCCACAAAATTTCGGTTTGTGACCATGGATAGGTGCGATCACGGTCCCCCCACAGGATCAGGGTTTCTGATCGAATCGATGGCAAATCCGGTTGCCCCGACCAGCTTTGCATCGCCTCAAGCCCTGCGTGAAAGGCATCCGGTGAGGTTTGCGCAGCGATATCGGCGCAAGGTCCATAACAACGCGCCGCCTCACCATGCAGAAACCAGGTCGCTGCAATACGCCTTGCTGTTGATTGAATGCCGTCACAGTGCCCGCGTGCCTTGCTTTCTTCGATGGTCTCGAACCGGCCGGGCAGCACACCAATTGACCCGGTGGCATATAGGATCAGACGCCTGACACGATCCGGCGCAAGTCTAATGACTTCTTGCACGATCATGCCGCCCATGGAATGACCCATCAGGTCAAACTGCATAATCCCTTGCGCATCAACAGCCGCCAGCACCCGTTTTGCCAGACCATTGATCGTGCTGATCGCAGGTTCGCCGTTCAGATCACCAAACCCCGGGAGCGCCACGAGAACGAGGGAACGTTCAGCACCCAAAGCTTCCTCTTGCAAATGCCACTGCTTTTGGCCGCCCATGAACCCATGTACACAAACCAGCGGAAGGCTCACTTGCGCTGACCCTGTACAATCCGATCAAGGATCATCGCGCAGAACAGGATCGCGAAACCGGCGAGAATACCCTGCCCCACATTCGCATATTGCAGCGCTTCAAGGACATCTTCGCCCAGTCCTTTTGCGCCAATCAGCGAGGCCACAACCACCATCGCAAGCGACAGCATAATCGTCTGATTGATCCCTGCCCGGATGGACGGCGCGGCCAAAGGCAGATCAACGCGGGTCAGCAGATACCATTTGTTTGCCCCGAATGAGATGGCCGCTTCGCGCACGCTTTCCGGCACCCCACGCAACCCAAGAACCGTCAGACGCACAACTGGTGTGCCACCAAAAATCATCGTCGTTACAACGGCTGCCGGTTTGCCGGTGCCAAAAAACGCGATTACCGGGATCATGAAGACAAAGGCGGGCATAGTTTGCATGAAGTCCATGATCGGCTGGATGAACGAATAGAACTTTGGTCGCCGGGCGCAGAACATACCCAATGGAATGCCGATCAATATCGACAGACAGGCGGCAGTGCCCAACAGGGCCAGCGTGGTCATGGCCTTTTCCCAAAAGCCCAATAGCCCCATGTAAGACAGGAATGCCGCCGACCAGACCGCCGTGCGTACACCAGCGGTCAGCCACGTTAGCAGCACGATCAGGCTGGCAATCACGATCCATGGTGTGCTGACAAAAATCAGCTCCAGCGCATCCAGTATCATGCGGATACCATAGGTGATAAAATCAAACAGCACTTCGCCGTTCGCCACGCACCAGGCAAAGAAAGCCTCAACCTCATTGATCGCGGTTAGTCGGTATTCCGGGTTGGTTGGGAATTCCGTGAGGATCGTGAATCGTCCGGGAAAGCTGTAGTGGATCATCGCTGCCAAAACGATCAACGCCATAAAAACCGCACTGCAGATGATATTGGACATCGGCAGACCTGACCTGACCGTACGGTCAGAGAGCCATTCTGAAAAGCGAGCTTCCAGCGCCCAATTGGCGACAGCAGCCTGCACGGCTTTGACCACCAAAAGGATCGCCAAACCGGACAAGGCTATGGACAGACCCTGTTCTGCCAGCGCATCTGCATCCGCCCTGATACCGCCAATCGCGGCCTGCAAGGAGTCGACGGTGCGCTGATACACATCCACCCTGTCAGACCCGCTTTCTATGGCCGCAGCCAATTGCTGTTGGCGAAGTTCCAGCGTGCCTTCGATCGAGGCGATGCGCGCGCGCGCGTCTGCTGCAAGATCACCGAAAAGACCACGTGAAATCTGGACGAGAGCCAGCGTTTCAATAATCAAAAACGGCAAGGCCCAAGACCAAAGACCACGCGCGCCGAACCAGACGGGTCCGAAAAGACCGGCCATGAGATTAAAGGTCGCCGTGAATTTCGCGCTTGCGCCGATCGTATCAAATTGCGCGATATAATAGTCAGGATTTGTGCGCACGAAGGTGCGAATGTTTGCCTGTCGCTCCGCGGCATAGGCCCGCGCGCCTTCGGTGTCTTTTGCATCGAGCGGATTTTCGGGTGTGTCTTTCATGACATTTCGGTCCCTTCAATAACTGTGCGCAAGATATCTGCCCGCGTAATGACGCCAACATCTGCCCCGTTATCCTCGACCAGAATGGGGCTCTCTTTGTCTATGGCGAGGTTGATAAGCGTACTCAGCGTTTCGCCTTCGTTCACGCGAGGTGCATCCGCAGGGATCGGCCCCATATTTTGGACAAACTGTTCAATGGGTTGCATGACCGCATGTGCACGGACGACCTTGAGACGCGAAATACCTGCCACGAAATCAGAGACGTAGTCATCTGCAGGGTTCATCACGATTTCTTCGGCTGTGCCGGTTTGGACCAGTTTTCCGTCCCGCATAATGGCAATGCGGTCACCGATGCGCACCGCTTCGTCCAGATCATGAGTGATAAAGATTGTTGTCTTTTTGAGGATTTTCGACAGGCGGATAAACTCGTCCTGCAACTGACGACGGATCAGTGGGTCAAGCGCGCTGAAGGGCTCGTCCATCAACAAGACATCCGGGTTCGCCGCAAGCGCGCGGGCAAGGCCGACCCGCTGCTGCATCCCACCAGAAAGCTCATGTGCGAATTTGGCGCCCCACGCACCGAGTTCAACGATGTCGAGAATGGCCGCGGCTTGACGCATACGGTCGTTCTTGCTGACCTGCCGAATTTCGAGCGGCATCGCGACATTATCCAGAACGGACCGGTGTGGCATCAGCGCAAAATTCTGAAACACCATACCTATTTTGAGATTGCGAAAAGTCTGCAGTTCTTTCGGTCCAAGGCCCATGACATCAGTGCCTTCGATCAGGATTTGCCCGGCAGTCGGCTCAAGTAGCCGGTTAAAGTGCCGCACCAACGTGGATTTGCCGCTGCCCGACAGGCCCATGATGCAAAAAATCTCGCCCCTGTTCACAGAGAGGCTGACATCCGCAACGCCGACCACCGCATTGTACTGTGCAAGCACCTCTGCCTTGGTCAGACCTTCATCATGGATCGCTTTGAGCGCGGCCTCGGGGTGCGCGCCAAAAATCTTCCACACGTTTGAGATTTCGATGACTGTATCCTGGTTCATGACGGACCTTTTCGTGTGTTGCATGCATGGCAAAGGCGTCGGGTATCCGGCCCCGGTAAACCCGGAACCGGATCGTTCAAAAAGCGTTCCGCCTCAGAGCCCGAGCCAGCCATCCACACGCTCTGGGTTTGCTTCGACCCATTCCCGTGCGACTTCCGCCGGATCGCGGCCCTGCCCACTGATTTCATACGCAAATCCTGACACATCATCCGCTGTCAGGGAAAAGCGCTCAAAGAACTCCGCAATCGCGGGCGAGCGCTCTGGCAAAGAATTCGACCATGCGATCTGCACATCCTTCAGGGCATCTTTTGAGGCAACTGTTGATTTTTCATACCAATCCGCATCGTCAGATGGTTGGAACATCACATATTTTTCGGGATCAAACGCGGGCTCCGAAACCATTTCAACATCGAACATGAACCAGACGGCATGCGGCTTATAGCAATAGAACGCATAGCCTTCGCCTTTCGTGATCGAGTCCTTGATCCGGGCTGTCTTTACACTTTCTTCCGCGCGGATCGGTTCAATGAAATCCAGCAGACCGTAGTCGCGGACCTTGACTTCATTCACGTTTGCAGAGGCCCATCCGGGCGCGCCGATCCACATTTCTCCCTTGCCGTCGCCATCGCTGTCCATGAGCGCCGCGACATCAGGACGACCGAGGTCTGCGATGTCAGAGATGTCATTCGCCTTGGCAAAGTCCTGCGAGACGCAGAACCCCTGATTTCCCTCATAGGGGTTAGAGGACAGCGTCACCGTGCCGGCTTCATCGACATATTTCTTGGTAAAACTCTCCTGGTTGGGCAACCAGACATCCGGGTGTACATCAATGTCGCCCTTACCCTGATCCATCGCCTGGAAAATCGTCGCATTATTGCCCGGAACATATTCGACCGTGCCGCCGATGCGCATTTCGACAACGGCGCCCAGCAGATGGGCAATGGCTTGCGCGCCGGTCCAGCTCGGTACGCCGATCTTGACCTCTTCAGCCGCGAGGGCTGGTGTTGAGCACAGCGCGAGGGCTGCTGTGGCGGATATAAGTACCCGTTTCATTGACATAGTGGTCTCTCCTTGTTGAACGTTTTTTGTGTTACTTCGTGTGGCCCGGTAAACGGATTGTACCCTGATAGCGAAACAGCGCAACGTATGCGCATGTCACCAGCGCCATAGAAGGGTCTGTGCAGCGGCTGCCTGTCAGATCTGGCCTTTCGGCGACGGCCCTTTTGGATAAGACCTGATTGTCTGGCACGCGCAGAGCCTTCTAGTTTTTCATATCGCTCATACTCTGCGCTATGGCATGCGCAAAAAATAGTGCAATTTTGTATGGGCGCCCATATATTTGGTATGGGCAATGGGGCGATTTTATGGACGTACAATGGTTGGATGACGTGCTGGTACTGTTGGAAGAGGGGAATATGACCCGTGCGGCGGCGCGGCGGAACATTACGCAGCCTGCGTTCTCGCGGCGGATCAGAAACTTCGAAGACTGGCTTGGTATGGCGGTTCTGGACCGTCAGTCAAACGCCATCAAGATCAGCCCGGCGCTGACCGGAAGTGAAGCCGAAATCCGAGCGCTCCTCGCGCGTTTGAAGGATTTGAAAGACAAGATACGGAACTTCGATCCCGGCAGTTCAACCGTATCAATCTCGGCCCAGCACGCTCCTATATTTTCGAGCTTTCCCGATATGGTCCTACATGCAAAACAGCGATATCCGGGGCTGAAATTCAGGTTGCGGGCCGGGAACTTGCGCGACTGTGTAACGATGTTCCTGCGGGGGGATACCCGTGTGCTGCTGTGCTACGAATCCCCCAAGTCGCGGCCGATGCCCTTCGATGAAACGATCCGGCGCGTGGTCTGGGGGGATGACTATCTGATCCCGGTCGTTGGGGGCGGGCTGCGGGCTGGGGTGCGCGATGATGGCACGGTTCCGCTGGAAATGCCCGCCATCGTCTACCCTCAAAGCAGCTACTTTGGGGAGGTGTTGCAAAGCTCGGGGCGGGCATTTGCGACACACATCCTCAGTGCAAACCCGGTCTGCGAAACGGCGTTGTCGAGCGGCATCAAGGAGCTGGTTCTGAACGGCATGGGTGTCGGATGGTTGCCCGTCGGCATGTGCCACAAGGAAGTTGAAAGTGGCGCGATGATCTCTCTGGCGCACCAGCTTGGCCGAGAACCATTGGAGATCGCGCTATATGCAGATTTGCAGGATGCAACCGCCAGTGCCCTCGTTGAGCACTGGAGCGTGCACAAAAATTAGGCAATGCGACCGTCAAATTGTTTGACTACAATATCAGCACCTTCAAGCGCTGCCCGCACGGAACGCGCAATTTCCACAGCAGTTGGCGTATCGCCATGCAGACAAATCGTGTCGATGGATGTTTCGATCCGTTTGCCTGATTCCGTGATGATGGCCCCTGCCTGCACCATCTCGACCATACGCGGGCCTGCAATCTGCGGATCATGAATGACCGCACCCGGCAGGCTGCGGTCGACCAGTGTAGCGTCATCATTGTAGGCGCGGTCGGCAAAGATTTCACCTGCGAAGGAACAGCCCAGTGCACGTACGGCCTCTTCCTGTGCCGTGGCGCAGAGCACCATGACGATCAGGTCGGGATCGACAGACAGTGCCGCCTCAAAGAGATCGCGGGCAAGCGCGTCGTCTTCGGAGGCCATATTGGCCAAAGCGCCATGTAGCTTGAGGTGCCTTACCTTCGCGCCGATGGATTTCGCAACCCCGACAGAGGCTGCCACCTGGTACCGGACTGAGTTTTGCAGACTGGCGCGGGGGACAGACATGCGCCGCCGCCCAAAGCCCTGCAAATCCGCAAATCCGGGATGCGTGCCGATCCCCACGCCGTTTTCATGGGCCGTGCGCATCGTGGCAATCATGACGTCGGGATCACCGGCATGCGCACCGCAGGCGATATTCGCCGATGACACGGTTTTCAGCAGGGTCGCATCGTCGCCCATTTTCCACGGGCCAAAGCTTTCGCCCATATCGGCATTCAGATCTACGCGTTTCATTTGGCTCTCCTGTTATTCGGCAAAAGGGTCTGTTGTTGCAGAAACCGCACCGCTGACCAGCTGATAGCTCAGCAGATCCGATATATCGTGAGGATCGCGCACCAGAGGCTTTGCGCGCCCGGCAAGGGCTTTGATTTCTGCACGAGATTTGATTTCGACTTCTCGGGCCTCGTCTACTGTCACAAAACGAAACCGCAGAGGCGCGCCCACGGGGGCCTGCGCCACGCGTGCGAGATCGCATGGCAGTACGGTGCCGATCCTCGGGTAGCCGCCGGTCGTCTGGCATTCGCACATCAGCACGTAAGGCGCACCGTCGCCTGTGACCTGAATATCACCTTCGGTGATCACTTCGGACACAATGCTCAAACCGCCATCCACGAAAAAGCCATCCGTTTCCGCATCCATGCGCACGCCCTGGCGGTTCCCGCGGGCATCGCGACGGAACGTCGTCTGCGCAAACCGGGTCAGCGTTTCTGGCGAAAACTGGTCCGTCTGAACCGAAGGAACAATGCGAATATCGCCGCCTGCAAACCGATCACTGGCTGCAATCAAAAACCCCGGCCGCTGCGTCGTGGCCGCCCCGAGCGGCAGGGTTTGACCTGGCTCTAGAACGCTACCAATCCCTGCTTTGAAGTGGGTGGAGCGCGCGCCCATGATCTGCGGCGTGTCTATGCCACCCGCGACACTGAGATAGCCATAGGTCCCTTTCAGCACCCCGCCGATTTTCAGCTTGGCGCCTTTGGGCAGGCTATGGCTGGCGTGCCAAACCACGGCAGAGCCGTCAATGCTGGCCGACATTTCCGCACCGGTCAGCGCAATGACTGTGTCCACGCTGCTTTCGAACGTGCCCCCGACCCCAACCATCTCAATCGCCGCATGCGTTGGACTTTGGCCCAGCAGAGCCGCCGCTTCGTGCAGGGCTATCTGATCTGCCGCCCCGCCGCGTGTCAGACCATAGGCAAGAAAACCCGCCCGACCCATGTCCTGCACAGATGATCCCGGACCTGCGGTATGTATGATGAGATGTCCGCTCACGGCAATGTCTCCCGCTCTGCGCCACCGTTGCCGGATGCGTCGGTCGCCATGATGTCCTGAAGGGTTTGCCGCGATACCTGTGGAAACAGCAGCTCATCGCCGGGGGTCAGGGCAAAGGGCTGTTGAGCTTTCTGGCGAAAGTTGTGGAATGCGGTTTGCCCGACGTGTCGCCAGCCTGTCGGCGTGGGGGCCGTGAAAACGACCAACTGCCGGATTGCCGCAACCAGTGCGCCCGCCGGCACACTTTTGGTCAGATCCTGCTGGCGCGGGATGTTCCAGTTTTCGCCCAACTCGCCCATATAGGGCTGACCGGGAGCAAAGCCGATGGTCAAAACGCGCATGCGGGTCGTTGAAAGCTGTTGGATGGCGGTATCGGGATCGACACCTGCAAGTTCCGCGGCCTCTGCCAGTTGGGGGGCAAGGTCGGTGCCATAAACTGTCGGGACATGCCAAAGCGTGCGCCCTTTTGGTAACGGTGCGGCGTACCAATCGGTTTGTGCCAACAGGCCCTCCAGCTTTGAGATCAGCTTTGGGATATCTTCACTGACCAAATCCGCGACCACATATACGGACACAAGCGACATGCTGGTTTCGCGCACTTCAGGCCAGTCTGCTGCGACGACAGCGGCGCGAAACGCGAGGGCTGCACGGTTTGCAGGGCTGCTCATTTTTTCGGCGAAGGTGACCAGCAAGCCGGACAGGCCGACCGTTTTGATTTGCGGGTAAGATATCATGTCAGCCCTCTGCTTTGTACAGCCAGCGCAGCAGCATAGGAGTGAGGTACATGGGCAACTGCCAGCAGCCGATAAACACCATCAATGGGGCCATGACCTGTTCGGGCAATGCAACGAGAAACAGGGCGATGTTGCGGTTGCCCGCGCCAATCGCAAGGGGGCCTGCCACGTCTTTGAGCCGTGAGCGTCGCAGGAAAAGGTAGACGATGATTTGCGCGCCATAGCTGATGCTGAACGC
This sequence comes from Roseobacter litoralis Och 149, assembly GCF_000154785.2. NCBI lineage: Bacteria > Pseudomonadati > Pseudomonadota > Alphaproteobacteria > Rhodobacterales > Roseobacteraceae > Roseobacter > Roseobacter litoralis. The sequence continues at coordinate 37,990 of NC_015730.1, read as the reverse complement.
GAGTATTGCCCAGATGGCGACATCTTGGACGTTGTTGCGCAACGCCGGATTGAGGGCGGCCATGAGCCCAACGACGATGGCCGAAAAAGCCAGAACCGACAACCCATCGAGCGCTTTGATCTGGCCCTTGGTCGGTGCGGGAAAAACCACCGCGCGCAGGCCAAACCCCAGACAGGTAGCGGCGATTATGACCCCCAGCAGCGACAGCGCAGCGCGCAAAACCAACTGCGGATCGCCAAACTGCGGCGTGAGCCAAAGCAAAGGAAGGACGGTGATCGGGAATAATGCTGTGCCCAGAACGAGGATCTGCATCATCCGGCCTGCGTTCTGGCCAAGCATCAGCGCGAGGTTTGGCGCGCCGGAAATAGCTGGTGCTGCCGTTGCCAGCATGACGGCCAACGCAACGGGCGTGCCCGCTATGCCGATGCTCCAGCACAGTGCGAACAGGCACAGTGGCAAAAGGAACTGCAACACCAGAACCGATGCGATGCCCCAGCGCAAATCGCCCAAAGCACCCGAGGCTGCACGATGTCCGATCCGCAAAGCCGTGATCGTCAGCAGTGCGGCCACCATCTGCGGCAACCACGGCTGCAACGCCGCGGCAAGCCCCGGCAGCGTAAGCCCAGCGATCAGCCCGGCAATCAATGTCAGCCGTCCATTTTCCGAAATGCGCCATAAGAGAGCTCCGAGCACTAATTGGCGTTTTGTCTGAGGTTTTCAGGCAGCCATGTGGCAATCTGCGGGAACCAGATCAGAACAAAGACCATCAAAACCATGATCAGGAACATCGGCAAGGCCGCTTTGGTAATGTACCCCATTTCGTGTCGCGTCATGCCTTGCAACACAAAGAGGTTGAACCCGATGGGTGGGGTAATCTGCGCCATTTCGACGACGACCACCACAAAGATGCCAAACCAGATCAGATCGATGCCAGCTTCACGGACCATTGGTTCAACAATGGCCATGGTCAGCACGACGGCTGAAATCCCATCCAGAAACATACCCAAGATGATGTAAAACACCAAAAGTGCCATGAGCAGTTGAAAGCGTCCAAGCTCCATCGCCGCGATGCCATCGGCCAGCGCGCGCGGCAGACCAGTAAAGCCCATCGACAGTTTCAGAAACGCCGCGCCCGCAAGGATCAGGGCGATCATGGCAGACGTGCGCATCGCGCCCATCAAACTGGCCTGAAACGATGCCATGGTCAGCGAGCCTTGGGTCAGCGCCAGCAGCAGGGAGCCGATGACCCCGATGGCGGCGGCTTCGGTTGCGGTGGCATATCCCAGATACATCGACCCGATGACCACGGCGATCAGCGCAAAGACGGGGGCGAGGAATTTCGAATTGCGCACTTTTTCGCCAAAGCTCATGCCCCGTTCAATGGTCGGGTTCCAGTCCTTGGACGTGAAGGAGACAATCGCTACATAGGCCATGAACATACTGGCGAGGATCAGGCCCGGAAAGACACCGGCAAAGAACAGCTTGGTGATGCTTTCATTCACCGTCACGCCATAGACGATCAGCGCGAGGGACGGCGGGATCATGAGGCCAAGCGTGGCCGCTCCGGCCAGCGTGCCAATAACCATTTTCTCAGGGTAATTACGCGCCCTTAACTCCGGGATCGCCATCTTGCCCACGGTGGTCAGCGTGGCCGCAGACGAGCCGGAAACGGCAGCAAACACCGTGCAGGACACGATATTGGTATGGACAAGCCCTCCCGGCAGTCGCGCCAGCCATGGGGAAAGACCTTTGAACATGTCTTCGCTCAGGCGGGTACGATAGAGGATTTCGCCCATCCAGATAAACAGGGGCAGTGCCGTCAGCGTCCAACTGCTGGAGGACGCCCAGATCGTTGTGATCATCGTGTCCCCAACAGGCCGCGTGGTGAAAAGCTCCATCCCGACCCAAGCCACGCCCATGAGCGCCAGACCCACCCAGACGCCCGTGCCGAGAAGTAAAAAGAGGACCGCGAGGAAAATCCCGATTGCGTAAAGTTCAGTCATCTGTTCACACCTCGAAATGATCATCGAGGGTGTCGCGCACGATCCGATGATCCCCTTTGAAAATGACATGGAATAGATTGTCGGTGAGCGCGATCGCCAAAAGTCCGCCGCCAATCACCATGACGGACTGTGGAATCCACAGCGCAGTTGCGTCCTGTCCCTGACTGACTTCGTTGAATTTCCACGACCAGTAGACGAACCAATAGGCGTAATAGGTGAAATACCACGCAATGGCCGCGCCGATGCCGAAACACCAGACTTCCAACACCCGTTTGGGCCCTGTGGGGACGGCGTTTAACAAGATGGAAACGCGAATATGCGCGCCGTGGTTCAGCGCGTTGGCAAAGGCAAAAAAGCTGGCGGCTGCCATGGCATAGCCCGCGTAGTCAGGCGCGCCGGGAAAAATCTCGCCCGTCCAGCGGGCCACCATCTGCGCCACGATCAGCAGCAGAATTGAAATCAGACAGATGGCTGCCAGAACACCGGCGGCAAGGTAGAGGAAATCCAGCGTCTTGCGCAGGGCTGTCATGGCGGGCTCCTGAGTTGAGATAGAGACGAGCGGCCCCCTTGCAGGGGCCGCCGCCGCGTTTACTGAGCTGCCTTGAAGGCGTCGACGAGCGCCGCGCCCTCGTTGCCCGCAGCATCGAGCCATTCAGTTGTCATTGTCTCACCAATCGCGCGCAATTCGGCCATCAGCGCATCACCTGCAGGCTGCACGGTCATCCCACCAGCCGCCAAGCCGTCCATCGTGAACTGCGTATAGGCCTTGGACGCCTCAAGGCCACGGGCTGCGGCCTCGTCTGCGCAGGCACGGATCGCGTCTTTGTTGGCATCCGAAACATCCGCCCAGACGTCCTGATTGACCATCACGTAGTTGCGCGGCAGCCATGCGTCGACTTCATAGAAATGCGTCAGGCTTTCCCAGACCTTGCGATCATAGCCCGTCGCACCCGACGACACCATGGATTCCGCGACGCCAGTGGCAAAGGCCTGACTGATTTCTGCGGCCTCAACAGTCACAGGCAACATGCCCGTCAACTCGGCAAGTCGGCTGGTCGTGTTGTTGTATGACCGAAATTTCACACCTGCCATATCGGCAACGCTGTTCACTTCTTTCTTGAAATACAGCCCCTGCGGTGGCCATGGCACGGCATAGAGCAGTTCGAGATTTTGTTCATCCAGCAGTGCTTCGATGGATGGTTTGGCCGCCTCATACAGTTTGTCGCTGGCGTCAAATGACGGTGCGAGGAACGGAATACTGTCAAATCCGAAGACCGCGCTTTCGTTCTGGTGGCCCGATAGCAAACGCTCGCCAATCTGAACCTGCCCGGTCTGGATCGCGCGTTTGATGTCGGCACCCGCAAAAAGCGACCCGCCCGCATGTACTTCGATCGTGATCTCACCATTGGTGCCAGCACCTACGCATTCGGCAAAGGCGACACCATTTTCAGAATGGAAGTTGGACGCAGAATAGGCCATCGGCATATCCCATTTTTCCGCCGCAAAGGCCGGGGCGGCAGATGTAACAGCCAAGGCAACTGTCGCGGCACTTGCCATCAGTTTTTTTGTTATTTTCATTGTACTCTCCATGTTGGTTTTTAGGTTTCGAATCTTTGCGGTGCATAGGCGGTGAGGTCCTGATTGGCAGGCTGCTCCATCACCAGTCCGGCCACAAGCCGCCCGGTCTTGGGGCCGCCGGTCAGGCCGATGTGGTGATGGCCAAAGGCCGTAAACACGCCGGTTTTGCCGATCTGCCCAATCAGCGGCAGACTGTCCGTTGGCGCGGGCCTGTGACCAAGCCACTCGATCTCAGCGGTGGCTTTCAAATTCGGAAAGGTTTCTTTCGCCTTTTTGCGCAGGAAATTCAGTGGCGCATCCGAGGGTCCGGCATCAAGGCCACCCAGTTCAACGATACCAGCGCAGCGCACACCCTGTGCCATTGGCGTTGCCACAAACTTGCCCGATGCGATCATGGTGGGGCGCGCGGGGCCGCCTGTCGCGTCTTCATATACGATGTGATACCCACGCTCGGATTCCAGTGGGATATTCAGGCCGAGCTTTTTCATCATGGGTTTCGACCAGACACCTGTTGCAAGTACCGCATCGTCACAATCAACCCGCCCAATGGTGGTTTCCAACCCGCTGATGCGTCCCCCGCTGAGGTCAAAATCCTTGACTTCAGCCTCGATAATTTTGCCGCCCATGCTCTCAAAGGCCTTTGCCAGCGCCTGCACATATCCGCCGGGATCACGAATGAACCCATGGTCTTTCAACGCAGCGATCAGACCCACGTTTGGGCTGATGTTGGGCTCATAATCCTGAACATCCCCGCCCCGGATCAGTTCGGGTTCAAAACCAGCATCACGCCGCAGCGCCCAAACATAGGCCTCGCTCTGGAAAGCGGCCTCATCCGTATAGGCAAAGCAATAGTCACTTTCGGTGACCCAGGCATCCAGCCCGAGTTCGCTGACCAGAGATTTATGCTGGCTTACACTGTCGGTCACAATCGGCGCCAGATCCCGCGCAATGCGCCGTGTGTCAGCATCATTTGCGTTCGACAGGTATTTCACCAACCAAGGTGCGATTTTCGGCAGGTACGACCAGCGCAGGTACAGCGGGAAATCGGGGTTGAACAACATGCCCGGTGCTTTTTTGATCAACCCCGGCGTAGTGACGGGAACCATGGCGGCAGCTGCCAGCACGCCCGCATTGCCATGTGAGGTGCCTTTTCCCGGCCCTGCCCGATCGATGATCGTCACGTCCGCCCCTGCGCGCTGTAGCCAAATCGCCGTGGAAACGCCCACGATGCCCGCACCTATGACCACCACATTTTTGGTCAATGCGAAATCTCTATGCTGACGCAGAAATAGAACAAGGCGCACCTCAAGACTGATTCTCGTGCCCATTAGGAGCAATCTTTTACCACACGTCAACAAATTGTTGACAAAATGTCAGCGATGGGCAGGCTGGTAATATGTCTGATAGCTTCCCCGGACCAGTTGTGTCTTCTGCTCACCTCGCCAGCGGCTCTTTTGCCGAAATCTCGGAATTGGAGTTTGGCCTGACGCTGGCGGGCAATGCTTTTCAGCGCTGGATGGTGCGCGCCATCGCGATGGCGGGCTATCCCGAACTTGGTGCGCTTGACGTTCTTGTTCTCCATTCAGTCTACCACCGGGAGCGCCCGAAAAAACTCGCCGATATCTGTTTGGTCCTCAACGTGGAAGACACGCACACGGTCAACTATGCGATTAAAAAACTGATCAAGGCAGGGCTTGTCAAAGATGGGCGTCAGGGCAAGGAAAAAACCGTTGTGGCGACTGCAAAAGGCGCGGAAACCTGTGAAAGATATCGCGAAATCCGCGAAGGCTTGCTATTGCGCGCTGTCGGAGAGTTGGGGCTGGAGCCCGGACAGGTCAGTCGTGCAGCAACCCTGTTGCGGCTGATGTCCGGGCAGTACGATCAGGCCGCGCGGGCCGCGACGACCTATTGATTGCGTTTTGCCGAACGGGCACAGAGATGGCATGAACAGCAAAGCTACGGATAAACTCGGCATCTTGATGCTTGATACGCGGTTTCCGCGCGTGCCGGGTGACATTGGCAACCCTCGGACATGGGGTTTCCCGGTGCAGTATGCGGTTGTGTCGGGGGCATCCCCACAAGCCATCGTGTGCGAAGACACGTCGCCATTCGTGCGCGCCTTTATCAGCGAGGGAAAGCGTCTTGTTGCACAAGGGTGCACCGGGGTTGCCACGACATGCGGCTTTCTCGCGTTGATCCGACCCCAGTTGGCGCAAGCCTTGGGTGTACCGGTCGCAGCCTCAGCCCTTGAACAGGCGGCACAAATTCAAGCGACACTGGCGCCCGACAAACATCTGGGCATTATCACGATCTCAAAAACCAGCCTCACGCAGCAGCATCTGGGAATTGCCGGCGTGCCAGAAGACTGCGCGATTGTGGGTATGGAGGGGACCGCCTTCGCGCGTTCGATCCTCGAAAACCGCGCTGATCTGGATGTGGAATGCGCGCGGCGTGAGCTGGTCGAGGTTGGGCGAAACCTTGTTGAGACTGCACCACAGACGGGTGCGATCTTGCTCGAATGCACCAATATGGTGCCCTATGCGGCGGACCTGAGACGAACGACGGGGCTGCCCGTGTATTCGATCTACACTTATCTCAACTGGTTTTACCAAAGCCTGAACCCGCAGGTTTTTCCGAGTTCTTAAAGCCGCAGCCAACCGTCATCGAATTCGACTTTGCTGACACCGGCAAGCCGGATCAGACGGGCCAATTCTGCTTCAAAATCCGCTTGCCGACCTTTGCCCCAACGCAGGCCCGGTTCGGGCCATAAAGCTTTGACCCTGAGGACATCCTCATTGCGAAATGCTTTCATATCAACGCGTGCCACCACCCTGTCGCCCTGTAGAATTGGGAAAACATAATAGCCGTATTTGCGTCTGGCTTCCGGCACAAACACCTCAATGCGATACTCAAATCCAAACAGCCGCTCGGCGCGTTTTCGGTCCCTGAGGGCCGGATCAAACGGGCTCAGCACGCGCAAACGTTTTGTAGGTTGGCGGTCAAGCGCGGGATCAGCAGCTATATCGGGACGCGCAAAGCTGTGCCGCGCGCTTCCATCCGCGCAGGTGATCTGCACAGGTTGCAGGTGCCCACTGGCCAGTTCTTGCGCGCACCACTCTTTGGCCTCCGCCAAGGTGATGTGGTCCCAGAATGCGGCCAGTTCGGTCGGAGTCGCAAATCCCAAACGCTCAAGTGCACCGGCACAACACCAGTCAATCGTGGCCCTTTGATGGTCCTCAGACAGGGGCGCGTTGCAAAGAGCTGCATCAACCACGCGTTCGGTCAGATCATAGCGTTTCCGGAAACCTTCCCGGCCGACAACGCAGAGCGCACCGCTGCGCCACAGGTATTCCAAAGCCGTTTTGGACGGGTGCCAGTCCCACCAGCCGCCTGATCCGCGTTTTTCCCCAGCACCAACATCGGATGAACAGACCGGGCCCTGATCGCGAATTTGATCCAATATGGTTTGAAACTGCGTTTCGAACCCGCCGCGCCGGCCACTTTTCCACTGTTTGCGCAGCTTTTCAGCGTCTCGTTGGCGTCGCAACTGCCACCACGCATAGTATTCCATGGGAATGACGGCGGCATCATGTGTCCAATGTTCGAAAAGCGCGCGGTCCTTTTCATAGAGCGACTTGAGCGCTTTGGGCCGGTAGCGGGGCCGTCGTGCAAAAAGGATCAGATCATGCGCACGCGCGACTGTATTTATGCTGTCCAATTGGACAAAACCAAGCCTGCCGATCAACTGAAGCAGGTCTGCTTTCCGAGCGTCGCCGACGGGTGCTTCAGAAAGCGCATGCCGGTCAAGAAACAACCGCCGAGCGTCTGAATTGCTCAGGGTGAGTGTATTCATCCTTGTCCGTGACGGCGCAGGGTCTGCCCAAAAGATATTTTTGGCGCAAGCGTGATGTGCTGCGGTTCAAAGCTGTCTTCTGTATCGAGTGCGGCACTGCGGTCCAGAATGATCTGTGCGGCTTTCTCGCCAATCTCTGAGCGGCAGGCATCCATCGTTGCCAGTTGGCGCGGCAGACCCTCAAGCAGTTCAACCCCGTTGAACCCGGCGAGGCCGACCTCTCCGGGAATATCAACGCCCTGATCCATGAGCCAAAGCATACCGCCCGCGCCGATCATGTCATTGGAATAATACAGGAAATCCAGATCAGGCGAACGTTCAAGCATCGCTTGTGTCATCTCGCGCCCCTTGGCCAGCGCAGAGCCGCCGTTATAAAACTCGCGGTCCTCGATTTCGATCCCGGCCTTGGTCAACCCTTCGGTAAACCCTTCAAACCTTTTGCGAGCGCGGTGGTCGAGCGGCATTTTCGTGCCCATAAACCCGATGCGGCTAAAACCTTGTTTCAGGATCGCCTCGGCCATTTTCCGCCCCGCCCGCCGGTGCGAAATGCCGACCATTGAATCCACGGGCGTGCCATCGGTATCCATGATCTCGACAACCGGAATACCGGCATTGGTGAGCATGGCACGCGTTGCGTCTGAATGCTCAAGCCCAGCGATGATCACCCCTGAAGGCCGCCATGACAGCATTTCATAGAGGACCTGCTCCTCTTTCTCCGGCAGATAATCCGTCACCCCAACGACAGGTTGCAGCGGTGTGTCATCAAGCGTTCGGTTGATGCCCGTCAGTACCTCGGGAAACACCATATTCGACAGCGACGGGATCACGACGGCCACAAGATTGACCCGTTGCGAGGCCAGCGACCCTGCAATCTGGTTTGGCACGTAGCCAAGCGCTTTTGCCGAGGCCAGCACCTTTTCGCGGGTGGCCGAAGAGACATCGCCGCGGTTACGCAGAACCCGGCTGACCGTCATCTCGGAAACCCCGCAGGCTTCGGAAACATCTCTGAGTGTCAGCGGTCGGTGTTTGGGTCTTGTCACTGTTATTTCCTGTTCTGTTGAGCATTGGTAGCCTACGATGGGGCTGCCTATCAAGCGCTGTCGGACGTGCTGTAGTTTGAGCGCTAACAGTACCGTGATGCAGCGCGCGACTGATCCCGGCGAGCGTGGCGGATAAATTCTACATCGATATGCAGAAACGGCCTGCAGCCAATGCGATTTGTTGGAATTCTGACATGCTGCACGGTGAGGGACCATCCCCAGCGTGGCGCCGCACGATTACTCGGCACCTCTGTTCGAGAAAGCAAGAACAGTTGATGCCCAAAGTGGTGACCCCGGCAGGAATTGAACCTGCGGCCCCCAGATTAGGAATCTGGTGCTCTATCCAGCTGAGCTACGGGGCCACACCGGTTAGAGCGATACCAAATGAGAAGTCGATGTAAAGGTTTTTTGCTGCCACCCCCCTGCGTACCAGAGAAGTTTGGGTTTATGTCACAGCTCAGGACGGGCGGCGCATGACCCCCAGTTTCGATCTTGGCCGGTTCAGCCGCATGCTCAGCCACCGGAACGTAGGGTCAAGAGGGGTCATTTCCCGTCCGGCTTCAATCTGCGCACCAACCCACCGCAGGTTTCAATGATGGATTTCAGGCGTTCTTCCAGCCGCGTCATTTCAAGGGTGGAAGACTTCAGCGTTTCGCTTTTATCGCCGAGATCCGCGAGGTTTGTATAGATTTTCTCACTCGTCGCTGTCTGACCTTCCGCATTCGCAACCACCTGTCTGAGTGCCTTCAGAAGGTCTGTCGCAACCGTCGCATCCTGTGCACCATCCAAAGCAGTGTCCAACTCGTTGATCGATCCTTTCACCGCGTCAAACCACTCATTCGACAGACGCGGCTCCCGTTTTGCGCTGAGCATTGCGTCGCGTTCCAAGCGCCTGATACCTGAAACAACGTCGTCCACAGTGTCGCGCAAGCTGCCCTGTACCGAAATGATGTCATCATTGGCTTTCACAACCTTAGCCAGCACCAGATCAAGTTCAGAAACAATGCCGGTGATCCGGTCCAGAAACAGATTCAGATCCCGCGCAAGCACACCAAATTCGTCGGAGGTTCTGATTTCGGCGCGATGGTCAAGCCGTCCGTAAGCGCGCGCAAGGTTGCTTATGACGGATCGCAATTCCATCAGCGGCTCCAACCGCGCGCGCAGGATCAGGAACAACAGTAGGGAATGCAGAACGATCTTGCCCGCAGACAGGATCGCGGTGAGTTGGACATCTTTGAACCAGATGCTGAAATCACGATAGAGATAATTGCGCACCGTCACCGTACCCAGCACGTCGCCCACCGACGCCTGCGTGTGACAGGCGAGGCAGAAATCTTCGGCCGTGATCTCGATCTGGTGAACCTGAAAACGCCCCTCTGGCCAGTTTTCCGCCGGGATGCCCTTGGGCGTGAAACCGAACCCTTCTTCGATGGATTCCACGGTGACCGGGGCGGGCTCGATCGCGATCACATAGCCCAGATCGGACCAGTTTTCTTCGAGGATCGGATACATCGTGCGGGCAGCAACCGGCCCCCCTTCATTGCGCATGATCGAGCGGACATTATCCGCAAGGTCTTCGGCGACAAGCTGTGCCTGCTCCACCCCATCCACATAGTAGCTGTAAAAAACCAACGCCGCCTTGAGGGAAAACTCGACCACGGTAACGATCACCAGAACGATGAAAAAGTCTCGGATCATGTGGACCAGAAACGACTTGTCGAACCGGCCAATCGAGGGGTTGTTTTGATCAATCACGGATGCGCCCCGCTGCTGCATAAAGTTTCAGTTAGCGCTGACACATATGATTTAAAGTAGAAACGCATATGTCCCCCGCGTGCCGCTCCGTCCGTTAAGAGCGGCGTTCAATTGCGGATGGGCTCTCACGCTCCCTTGACGGTGTCGCTTTTGAACTATCTGTTTGCGGTATACGTCCCGCTCGTGTTTGTTTCGTTTGGAATGTCCAAGACAGCCAGAGAGAGAGAGTTTTATGAAATTTTCCGACACCATCCATCCCGCCGCCCGCACCTATTCCAAGGAGGTGGCAGCGGGCACTTTGTCGCGCCGTGAGTTCCTGACCCGTGCGACATCTCTGGGTGTCAGCGCTGCTGCGGCCTATGGCTTGCTGGGTCTGTCAAAACCCGCTCAAGCCGCAAGTCCGGCACAGGCCGGCGGCACCCTGCGCATTGAATCACTTGTCAAAGCGCTGAAGGACCCGCGCACCTATGACTGGCCGCAGATGTCAAACTACACACGCGGGTATCTTGAATACCTCGTTGAATATCAAATCGACGGCAGTTTCGAACCCATGCTGCTTGAAGGGTGGGAGGTGAATGCGGATGCAACCGAATACACCTTGTCCGTCCGTCAGGGCGTGACGTGGAGCAATGGCGACGTATTCACCGCAGAGGATGTGGCATTCAACATCGCAAGGTGGTGCGACAAAGGCGTCGAGGGTAATTCAATGGCATCGCGCATGGACGCGCTTGTCGATCCGGATACAGGCGTCGCCCGCGAGGGCGCGATCGTCGTCGAGGACGCAGCAACCGTGCGTTTGGTGCTGGAAAAACCCGACATCACGTTAATCGCAGGCTTCTCGGACTATCCTGCAGCCATCGTGCACCAAAGCTTCAACGGTGATCCGCTGGACAACCCGATCGGCACCGGCCCCTACATGCCAGCAGAATTCGAAGTCGGCGTCAGAGCAGCCCTTGTCAGGAATGAGGCGCACAACTGGTGGGGCGAGGGCGCGTACCTCGACCGTATCGAATATCTGGACTTTGGCACCGATCAGGCGAGCATCGTGGCGGCCGTCGACGCGGATGAGGTCGATATGGTCTATGAATCCCTGGGCGATTTCATCTTTATCATGGATGACATCGGCTTGGCGAAATCCGAAGCTGTCACCGCCAACACCGTGGTCATCCGGCCCAATCAGGCGGCCGAAGTCGATGGTATCAAGCCTTATGCCGATGCACGCGTGCGCCGTGCTCTGGCGATGGCGGTAGACAACGCGGTGCTGCTGGAACTTGGGTTTTCAGACAACGGGCGTCTAGCGGAAAACCACCATGTCTCGCCCATCCATCCGGAATACGCGGAACTGCCTGCCCCGGTCTTTGACCCCGCCGCTGCCATGGCTTTGATGGAAGAAGCTGGCATGGCAGATTACGAACATGATCTGATTTCCATCGATGACACGTGGCGCAAGGATACAACCGACGCCGCGGCGGCCATGCTGCGAGATGCCGGCATGAACGTGAAACGTACCGTGTTGCCCGGATCGACGTTCTGGAATGACTGGTCCAAGTACCCGCTGTCCAGCACCGACTGGGCGCAGCGCCCCTTGGGCGTGCAGGTTCTGGCGCTGGCCTACCGATCCGGCGAGCCTTGGAACGAGAGTGCCTTTGCCAATGCGGAGTTTGATGCGCTGTTGTCGGATGCGATGGCGATTGCCGATGCGGACCAGCGCCGCGAGGTGATGGCCAAACTGCAAAAGATCATGCAGGACGAAGGCGTGATCATTCAACCTTACTGGCGCTCGATCTATCGCCATCACAAAGAAAGCATCGTCGGTGCCGAAATGCATCCGACCTTCGAAATCCACGTCACAAAACTGGGTTTCGCGGCTTAAGCCACCGATCAACACGACCCCTTCCGATCCGCACAACGCACATGCGGACCGGAAGGCGGACAGAGGCGAAGCAATGCGTCAGTGTTACAAGACGTCGCAATTCTGTGACGTCTGTTGAAGTCACCAGTCCTTATTCTTTCAACGCCCGCGCCTATCTTGAGAAGAAGACGACGCACCCTGCGCCGCCCGCTCAAGACAAGGATAGGGCCATGAACCGATTTACAAAGAAAGTCAGCCTCGCCGCAGTCGTGATCACCCTTGCCGGTGTCGCAGGTGCATCTCAATCCCATGCGCAAGGCGGGCCGGTGACAAACTCATCATGGTTCAATACCTATGCGGCGGATGCCATTGCCAACGCGCCGCGACCAGAGAAAACGGCGCAACAGAAGGTCGTCATCGTGCACAGCGCACCGCGCGTCAGGTTTCACGGCATTGGCAAAAAACGCTTGCGTGACGTCACCCATCACGGCGTCAAAACCCGCCGTAACAACGGGCAACTAGGTCGATTGGGTCATGCAAAGTAACCCAACGCAGGTGCCGAGGTCGCCCGGCTGACCAATGATGATCGCTGTTCAACGGATGTGCCAAACAACCAGAAATGCTACGGATTATCTGGCTTGGACGTATTCTTCTTGTTCGACCTGCCCCACTTGCGGTCGGGTGACAAAAACGCAGAGACCCTCGGTGACGTGCCGGTTTCGGCCCGTGATCGCGTGCGTTGAACGGGGCGTTCAGAACCCGGCGCGCTGCTTTCGCGCAGAACGATGAACAAGCCGCTGGCAATGATGACCGCTGAACCGGCAATCGTGGGCATGTCCGGCACCTCATCAAAGAACAAGACACCGTAGAATGTCGCCCACAGAATCTGCGAATACTGCATGGGGGCCACAATGACTGCCTCTCCCGAGTTATAGGCGGCGATCAGAAAACGCCCGGCGATCCATGCAAGCACCGCAATGACGCCCAGCTTTCCAAGATCGGCAAGCGGCATCGGCTGATACACAAGGGGCAGCAGGGCAGCCATCACGACAAAATTCGCCATCATCGGATAGAGCATGATCACGACTGTGCGCTCTTCACGCCCGATCTTGCGCACGATGATGGAGGCAAATGACCCGCAAATGGCCGATATCAGCGCGGCGAGATGCCCAAGTGCAAGCTCTTGTTGTCCGGGGCGCAGCACGATCAGCACGCCGCACAACCCGATAAAGACAGCGATCCAGCGTTGCCATCTGACCTGTTCGCCAAGGATAGGGATGGCGAGAATTGTGATCAGCAGCGGTGCCGCAAATAAAATGGCGTAAACCTGTGCGAGCGGCAGTACGGAAAAGGCGTAAAACGCACAAAACCCGGTGATGACTGCCGCGACCGTGCGCGCCGCCATCCACCATGGATGCACCGGGAGCAATGTGCCGGATGTCGTGTCACGCAACAGATAAAGCATCGCCAGAGGAAAGCTGAACACCACGCCGAAAAAGACGATCTGAATGGGGGAATAGCTGGCCCCCAGCACCTTGATGATCACGTCATGTGACGCAAAAACGGCGAAGGCGATGAGCGCAAAGGATGCGCCTTTCACATTGGGGTTCATTGGTCCGCGTGCCATTTCGGCGACCTCTTTGTACAAAACGACTCAGCCCGCGAAATGCGGGCTGTTTGGACGCTTTAGGCCGATGAACCCTTTCCAGCAAGAGCACTGGGTGCATAGCTGCTGTACTTAGAGGCTTGCGTCCAACGCCTTCAGGATCTCATCACCCATTTCGGTGGTGCTGATTGGTGTGCCACCTTCTTCGCCCATAAGGTCTGCGGTGCGCGCACCATTGGCAAGCACTGTTTCGATCGCTGCTTCGAGACGCGCGGCCTCATCGCCCTGGTCGAAGGAATAGCGCAGCGCCATCGCAAAGCTCAGAATACAGGCAATCGGATTTGCCTTGGCCTGACCGGTGATGTCGGGCGCAGACCCGTGCACCGGTTCATAAAGCGCCTTTGGCCGACCATTCGCCGCCGGCGCGCCAAGGCTCGCCGATGGCAACATGCCCAATGAGCCGGTCAGCATCGCGGCGCAGTCCGACAGAATATCGCCAAACAGGTTGTCCGTCAGAATGACGTCAAATTGCTTGGGCGCGCGCACCAGCTGCATCGCGCCATTGTCGGCGTACATATGGCTCAGTTCAACGTCCGGGTAGTCCTCGTCATGGACTTTCTGCACCACTTCGCGCCACAGGATGCCGCTTTCCATGACATTGGCTTTTTCCATGGAGCACACTTTGTTGCTCCGACGCCGGGCCAGTTCGAAAGCAGAACGGGCGACACGGTCGATCTCGGATTCGGTATAGCGCTGGGTATTGATGCCGACGCGCTCGTTGCCCTCTTCAAAAATACCGCGCGGCTCGCCAAAATAGACGCCGGACGTCAGTTCGCGCACAATCATGATATCGAGCCCGGCGACCAAGTCCTTCTTGAGGGATGAAAAGTCAGCCAGAGCGTCAAAGCACTGAGCAGGTCGCAAGTTGGAAAACAGGTCCATTTCCTTTCGAAGGCGCAGCAACCCACGCTCCGGCTTTACGCTGAAATCGAGGTCATCGTATTTCGGGCCGCCCACGGCACCCAGCAACACCGCATCAGCCTGAAGCGCGCGCGCCATGGTGTCATCATGCAAGGGCGTGCCATGCGCGTCATAGGCGGCCCCCCCCACGAGATCTTCGCTGACGTCAAAGGCAAGGCTGCGCTTGTCACCGAACCATGCGATCACGCGCTTGACCTCTTCCATCACTTCGGGGCCGATTCCGTCACCTGGAAGAATTAAAAGGGAAGGGTTGGCCATGGCGTTTCTCCTGAAAAATGGTCTGTAGCGCCCTACCGTGTGGGCGATGCAGGGTCAAGAAGGCGACGGCACCTCAACGCGCCAGATCAACCCAGACAAGGCGATGGCTGCTGGCCGTTTGCGCCACAACACCCTCCGGGCCCGAGGGCCAGTAGACCCCCGCCGCCTGAACACGCCAATCAGACGAGGGGAAAACATAATCCACCCGCATGTTTCCGGGCACAGGGTCATCCCAGTCAGCGGTATCGAACGGGTCGCCGGTTGCCTCAACACTGCCCGGGCTAGTCGGTTCGACATCCTGCAAGCGCGGATCACTGATGAGTCCGCGCATTGCCTTTTTGAGGCCCTCGCCGGCGACAGGGTCCTGATTGAACGCCCCCAGCACGACGAACTGGCTATCGGGGGCTGGACCAAAAACGCCATCCAGATAGCTTTGCCAAAAGACAATTTCGTCATGGTTGCGTTTGCCGTTGCGGTCCTCCGGACCGTCAAAAACGGGGGGGCTGGCATGCAAGGTCATCAGCGTCACCCGACCCGGTCCGGGCACATCCACGGGCACAACCCAGTGCCCGGTTGTCGACAGGCGCTGGATGGCCTGCGCTTGCTCGGACGGAAATGGTCCCGCCGCCGTTTCAGGGAGTAAGGCCCCGGGAAAGTCCCGCCAAAGCACTGCGGAGAAATCCTGAACCTCATCTATGACAATCGGGTATTTCGACAGGATCGCCATGCCCCCCTGACCAGAGAAAAAGCCATAGCCTTGCGCATCACGCGCCTCTGCGCGGCGCCGGTTGCCGTCCATATCGAGGTTGGTGCGCATGCCGGTATTTGGTAAGGTCGCAAATTGATACGGGTAATCGAGGCCCCCCGTGCGCAATATGTCTGTAAACGCCGAAAGCGCCGCCCCAGTCAGGTCATAATCAAAACTTTGCAAGGCGACGATATCAGGTGCAACCGTTGTCAGAACCGACGCCACCGCCTTAATTTGTGCATCCTCCCCCCGCAGGATGTCGCGCAGCAAAAGGCCCGGCCCTTTGCGTTCCAGTCCAGTGTGGAAAGTGGCGATACGAAGGGTTTCTGACCAAGCACAAGCGGCATTCAAGGTAAGCACGCCCGCCAACAGCAGACGGCATGCGCCAATTGCTTCGGGTCGGATTTTGCGGCGCCGGGGCAGCTGCGTTTTCTGAGCAAGATGTGGCGTGTTTTGCAACGCCGTCGCGTGCAGACGTGACCAGTTGTCGGTCGGACGCTCATCCGACAAACCAAAGGCCTTTTCGACCGAACAGGGAAAGGAACGGGCAGCGCGCCGCACGAGTATCATAGCGTTAACTATTAAGCCCTAGAACCTTTATCAGACGTTAACGCATTCAGGAAACCGGGCGTGGCTCAGACCCAAGGGCGGGATTGGGCCGCTTGTTGTTCAAACCCATCAATTGCGCCGATTTTTTCCATCGTGAGGCCGATATCATCGAGGCCTTCCATCAGGCAGCGCTTTTTGAACGGGTCCACTTCAAAGCTGAACACCTCGCCATCCGAGGTGGAAACGGTCTGCGCTTCAAGATCCACCGTGATCCGGGCATTGGCCCCATTTTCCGCATCCTTCATCAGGATATCGACCTGTTCCTGCGGCAGGGCGATGGGAAGGATGCCATTTTTAAAGCAGTTATTGTAAAAGATATCCGCAAAGGACGGCGCAATCACGCAACGGATGCCAAAGTCCTTGATGGCCCAGGGCGCGTGTTCCCGGCTGGACCCGCAGCCGAAGTTGTCGCCCGCAACAATGATCTCTGAATCTCTGTAAGCGTCTTTGTTCAGGATAAAATCAGCGATCTCATTCCCATCATCGTCATAGCGCATCTCGTCGAACAGATTGACCCCAAGACCCGACCGCTTGATCGTTTTGAGAAACTGCTTGGGGATGATCATGTCGGTATCGACGTTGATAAGCGGCAGAGGCGCCGCGATCCCGGTGAGTGTTGTGAACTTGTCCATCTGTTTCTCCTCGCTCCGCAGGCGGCTTTGGGTCATTGGCGCAGGATAGGCCATTCGTTTGATGGTGTGATGCCGTATTTTAAAGCGCTTTGCAATCACCACGCGGATGCGTTCAACCGCTATGAAACGAAAAATGATGCCATCGAGGGTCAGACATTACCCGGTTCCGTGCAAACTGATCGAAAGCAAGCGCACGACCTGCATTTCACATCGCCTCACTGGCTTGCGCCACATCCCCAGACGCAGTCTTTACGGTCTTGCCTACATTCTCAATCAGGCGATGCGTGATGATGCGCATAACGGCCATCCCAAAGCTGGGGTCTTCGAACTGGAGCCTCATGAACTGCTTTTCATCAATGCTGTAGACCTGCGTATCCTCGCTGCAACGCGCAGTGGCGATGCGTGTGGCCGAATTCGTGAAAAACGCAATCTCTCCGAAGATGTCGCCGGCACATAAATCGACGTTCATCTCTTCAATCGACACCCGGCCTTTCGCAATATAATACAACTGATCGACCGGATCCCCCCGTTCAAAAACAACTGCGCCGGTTTTAATTTTCTGTAGCTTTCCATAAGCCTTGATGATTGAAAAATCAGACTGTGTTGTTGCCGCAGCGCGGCCCAGCTTTCCGCGCAAGGCGAGGACCTGCCACAATCGATAGAGATTGATCGGAAGCAATATGAGTTCCATGGCCAAAAGTGGCCAGAGTTGCAGGGTAAAGGCATAGGCCGCAAAACAGACAGATGACGCAATCGCCAATAGCCGAAGTGGCAGCATTGTGGCCACCGAATAGGAGGCGACCGTGAGGATGGAGGCCAGCCAGCCGACCGCTTCGATCCAGTGAAAATTTGCAAAATGATCCATCGGCCCGCCTTCTGTACGCATCGGAGGTGCCAACGCATTGAATTTCGCTTACGCGCGTAGGTATGGCAAATTCGGTCATTCGCAAAAAGGTAAATAGCACCACGAATTATTCGTACGTATGCCAGCGGCGCACGAAAAGTATCCAGTGCTTTCGGGATACCCCGTTTAGGAAAACCATGAAGCTGGCAGCGATGTGCGTTCTTTCCTCAGCGAAAACTTGGTGGCCGCGCGTCAACCCACTTACCGTCCTGCACCGCTGAATCCACCGCCGCATAGACCGCCGCCATGGACCTCAAGCCATCCTCGGCCAAGGGCAGCCCATCGCGCTGCTCGCCGCGGATTGCGGCAGCAAGATCAACGTAGATATTCGCAACGGCCAGCGGGAACCCTTCAGGATGCGCGATGGCCACACGGCTCAGGCGCGTGGCTTCGTCCGATAGTCCACTCTCGCCCTTTTCCATGATCTGCGTGCGACCACCGACGGGGGTGTAGAAAACCTGGTTCGGCTGCTCTGACGCCCACCGCATGCCCCCGGTTTCGCCAAAAACCTGAATGTCGAAGCCATGTTGACGACCGATAGCAACCGAAGACGACCATAGTCGACCGACTGTGCCGCCTTCCATGCGAAAATTCACCATCGCATCGTCTTCGAGAACCCGGCTGTCGATGGTTGAGGCGAAATCCGCCGACAGGCTGCGCACCTCATCCCCGGCAATAAAACTGGCCATATGCAACGCATGAATGCCGCAATCCGCAAATTGCCCCGACACGCCCGCCATGGCCGGATCATAGCGCCAGCGCACGCGTGGGTTATCAGCATCCGTCGCATCGCCGTGATGCCCATGGCTGAAGTTGGTGACGATCAGACGCACCTTGCCGATCTCCCCACCGGCCACCATTTGACGCATCTGGCGCACCATCGGATAGGCTGAATAGCAGTAGTTCACGGCGCAGATCTTGCCGGATGCTTTGGCCACACGCACGATCTCTTCGCCCTGATCCACGGTCATGGTCATGGGCTTTTCGCACAGCACATTGAAACCGGCCTCAAGAAAGGCCTTTGTGATCTCAAAATGTGTGGAATTTGGCGTGGCCACTGTGATCAGGTCTAACCGATCCGGGTGGTTCTTTTCCCCCTCCAGCATGTCCTGCCAGTTGGCGTAGGCGCGGTCGGCTATAACGCCAAGGCTTTGCGCATAGGCCTTGCCTTTTTCCGCGTCCACATCCAGCGCCCCCGCCGCCAGAACGAAATTGCCGTCAGCCTGCGCGCCAAGACGGTGCGCCGGGCCAATCTGGCTCCCTTCGCCGCCGCCGAACATACCCCAATTCAATCGTGTCATATCCGCTTCTTTCTCAGCTAAAACCGATGGTTTCGAGATAGGCCCGGTTCAGCTTGGCATCCCGCAGCGAATCCGTATCGGGCAAGGTCGGGTCGCAATCCTGTTCGACGGTGCACCAGCCGTCAAATCCGCTCTCCAACAGGATTTCGCGGACCCTTGGGAAATCGACATCCCCGTCGCCAAGGTTGCAAAAGATACCCTGCCCGCAGGCGTCATAGAACCCGGTGTTCTTGGCTATGACATCGGCTTTTACAGCCGGGTCGATGTCCTTGAAATGCATATAACTGATGCGGCTGATGTGTTTTTCCATAAAGGCGACGGGGTCAAACCCCGCGTAGGAATGGTGGCCGGTATCAAAACAGATCTTGAGCGTATTCTCGTCGATCTCGTTCAAGAGACGCTCAAGTTCGGGTTCAAAATCGAGAAAGCCTGCTGCATGCGCATGCATGCCGACCGTCAGCCCGTAGTCTTCGGCACCGATGCGCGCGACGGCGGCAATACGATCCCGAAAAGCGGTCCATTCCGCCTTGTCCATCTGTACGGCATCATTCGCGCGGCCCGCAGTGCCAGCCCGACGGGGCGAGATGGAATCGATCAATACAAGATGCTCTGCCCCATGCGCCTTGAGCGCTTTGCAGGTGCGCACCGCGGCATCGAGTACCTCGTCCCATGCGTCCGGATCATGGAACGGACGGAACACCACGCCGCCGATCAGGCTCAGGTCATACTCCGCCAAAGCATCTGCCAGTATCGCCGGGTCCTCCGGGACGAATCCCACAGGGCCAAGTTCGATGCCCTTATACCCGGCTTCGGCATTTTCACGCAGAACATCGCGCCACGCGGGGTTGCGCGGGTCGTCCGCAAATTCCACACCCCATGAACAGGGGGCATTGCCTATTTTGATGGTCATTTGGTCTGCTCCCTCTGGGTTAAATCTGCTCGATGTCTTGCCATGCGCGGGCGGCATGAGACTGGCGCGCGGCCTCTACGATGCCCGAGACATCAAGCCCATCGCGAAACGTCGGCCAGCGCGATTCGCCTGCCTCGATCGCAGCAAGAAAATCACGCGCCTCAATGATGATCTGGTCCTGATACCCGGTGCCGTGCCCCGGTCCCTGACAGAAGGGTTCGTAGTCGGGATGCGCAGGGCCAGTCAGAATCTTGCGAAATCCGCGTTGCGCCTCTGGTCCTTCAGCCTTGTAGAGCCACAGCGCATTTTGATCCTCCTGATCAAAGCGGATGGCTCCCTTGGTCCCGGTGACCTCGTAGATATACCCCATCTTGCGACCCGTCGCAGTGCGGCTGAAAAACAGATGGCCCATCGCGCCATTCGTGAAACGGCACATGATCTGGCCCTGATCGTCATTCGTGACGGGCGCGCCGCCGCGGGTTTTGTGGACGGTTTCGATCTCGGCCATCACCGACCCAATTGGCCCGATCAGCGCGAGGGCGGCGTTAATCATATGCGGGGCAAGATCGCCCATACAGCCATTGGCATCCCCTTGCGCGCGCCAAGTCGCTGGCGCATCGGGCTCGGCGTAGAAATCCTCGGTATGTTCACCCCGAAACCATGTGACGTTACCAATTTCACCCTGCGCGATTAACGCGCGCGCGAATTGGGACGCTGGCGTGCGGATATAATTGAACCCGATCATGTTGATAGCACCCGCCGCCTCGACAGAATCGACCATCGCCTTGCCATCTTGTACGGAGCGACCGAGTGGCTTTTCACAAAACACTGGCTTGCCCAATGCGGCCGCTGCACGCGTAATATCAAGGTGTGTTTCAGGGGGGGATGCAATTACGATGGCATCCACATTGGCGTCCTTGACCAACACGCGCCAATCCCCCGTACTGCGCGCAAACCCATAGGATTTTGCGTATTTTGCAGCGGAGGTTTCGGATGAGGCTGCAACCATTTCCAAACGGGGGCGTAGGGTTGTGTCAAATACCGCCCCCACGGCGCTGAAAGCCACCGCATGAGCCTTGCCCATATAGCCACCGCCGATAATGCCTATTCCGATCTCGGCCATGACTGTCCCCAAAAAAGATATTGCAACCGGTTGCAACACGGGTATCTATAAATGACGCATCAGGTCAAGCGTCAATCAGCGCTGACCTGACAGAATGCACTCAAGGGGGGCTCGGACGATGACGGACAAGACCATTCGCCTGACAACGGCACAGGCGATCATTCGCTATCTGAACGCACAGTTCATTGAAATTGACGGTGCGCGTGTCCGGCTTTGCGGCGGCGGCTTTGGCATCTTCGGACATGGCAATGTGACCTGTCTGGGCGAAGCGCTCTTTGACGTGAAAGACACGCTGCCTCTTTATCGGGGCCAGAACGAGCAAAGCATGGGTTTTGCTGCCGCCGCCTATGCGAAATACCACCTGCGTCAGCGGTTCATGTTTTGCACCGCCTCGGCGGGTCCGGGCACGTCAAACCTGATGACTGCCGCCGCGCTGGCCCATACCAACCGTTTGCCTATGCTGATGCTGTGTGGGGACACGTTTCTGACCCGCCTGCCCGACCCGGTGCTCCAGCAGATCGAACACTATGGTAACCCTGCCTATGGGCTGAACGACGGGTTTCGTGCCGTTTCTCGGTACTGGGACAGGATCACCCACCCTGCACAGGTGATCCAATCGCTGCCTGCAGCCATCGCCACGATGCTGGACCCGGCAGATTGCGGCCCGGCCTTTATCGCGCTGCCGCAGGATGTTCAGGGCTGGGCCTATGATTATCCTGCCGCCCTTTTCGAAGAGAAGACGCACCGCATCCGCCGTCAGACCCCGGACCCCGACGAGATCGCAGATGCAGCGGCCCTGTTGCGCGCGGCTGAGCGCCCGGTAATAATCGCGGGCGGCGGCGTGCAATATTCGCGGGCCGTGGCAGAAGTCACCGCCTTTGCAGAGGTCCATAATATCCCCGTGATAGAGACAATCGCCGGTCGCGCAAACCTGCATGACACGCATCCGCTCAACATCGGGCCAGTGGGCGTCACCGGATCAGACAGCGCCAATGCCGTGGCCGAAGCGGCGGATGTCATCCTGTCCGTCGGCTCACGGTTGCAGGATTTCACCACCGGGTCATGGACCGCCTTTGCCAAGGACGCGCGCATCGTATCTGTGAACGCCGCACGCCATGAT
The DNA here is from genome assembly GCF_000154785.2 of Roseobacter litoralis Och 149. Taxonomy (NCBI): domain Bacteria; kingdom Pseudomonadati; phylum Pseudomonadota; class Alphaproteobacteria; order Rhodobacterales; family Roseobacteraceae; genus Roseobacter; species Roseobacter litoralis. The sequence goes on along the minus strand of NC_015730.1, from coordinate 15,717 downwards.
GCAGGCAAACATATGTCGCTGCCCGTGGTCGGTGATGCAAAGCTGGGGATTGCCGCACTCGGCAACGCATTGGCAGGCTACAAAGCGCCGGAAAGCTGGACCGGGTTTGCCAAGGCAGAACGTCAGAAATGGAACGCCTATGTAGCCGAAAATGTAAAGCCGGGCAATCGGCCAAACTCCTACGCGCAGGCAGTCGGCGTGGTCAATGCGCTCTGCGACAAACGTGACCGTGTGGTTGCCGCAGCGGGTGGTTTGCCTGCCGAAGTCACCGCAAACTGGCGCACGCTTGATATCGGCACAGTGGATGTGGAATTCGGATTTTCCTGCATGGGATACGAAGTTTCCGGCGGTTGGGGCGCGCGCATCGCCCAGTCCGAAAAGGAGCCGAATCAGGACACAATCGTCTTTTGCGGGGATGGGTCCTATCTGCTGATGAATTCGGACATTTATTCGTCCGTCCTGACGCAGAAAAAGATGATCGTGCTGGTGCTCGACAACGGCGGTTTTGCCGTCATCAACAAGTTGCAGAACAACACCGGCAATCAGAGTTTCAACAACCTGTTCGAGGACACGCCGACAATACCGGATGCCTTTGCCGTCGACTTTGTGGCGCATGCAGCATCCATGGGCGCGCATGCTGTGCGTGTCGATAACCCGGCAGAGCTGGGCGAGGCATTCAAGGCCGCCAAAGCGGCAGATAAGACAACGGTTATTGTCATGAACGTGGACGCCTATGAAGGTTGGACCACCCAGGGCCACACATGGTGGGAGGTCGGCACGCCCGAGGTTTCCGATCACGCTTCGGTCCGCGAAAAACATGCCGAAATCGAAGCCACCCGCGCAAAACAGCGTAGGGGCGTGTAATGACTGGCATCAGCCAAACCGAGTTGCGCGACGGCATCGCACAAAAGAACTTCGTCATTCTGGGGCGCGCAGGCATGGATTTGTTTGCCCATCCCCCCGGCGTCAAAAGCGAAGATGCCGAAACCTTCCACGCCGATCTCGGTGGGTCGTCGGCCAATATCGCGGCGGGCTTGTGTAAACTGGGCTGTGCCGCGTCACTGGTGACTTCGGTATCCGATGACGCTGTGGGGCGATTTTGCATCAACAAACTGAAACACTACGGGGTCGACACAAAATATGTCCGTTCCGTCGCGGGGGAGTTCCGCAATTCGCTGGCCGTTTATGAAAGCTGCATCGAAGACTTCCAGAACGTGATCTACCGCAACGGCGCGGCTGATTTTCAGGTCACGGCAGACGATATGGCGGCGGTCGATTTTTCGCCCTTTGGGGCCCTCGTCACCGCAGGCACTGTATTTGCGGCGGAACCTTCACGCTCGGCCACCTTTGCTGCGTTTGAGAGCGCGCGCGCCCGAAAGTTGCCGGTGATCTTTGACATCGACTATCGACCCTATTCCTGGCCCTCCCCCGAGGTTGCCGCGGATGTTTTGTCGCGCGCGGGTGCTGCCAGCGACATGATCGTGGGCAATGACGAAGAATTCGGCTTTATGGCAGGGGATATCGCCAAGGGTCTCGAAAAGGCGCAATCGCTGGCGGAAAACGGCGTGGCCATCGTGATCTACAAGATGGGCGAAAAGGGGGCCGTGACCTTTGCCGGCGGTCAGGAAACTCACACCGGCATATATCCGGTCACAGCGGTGAAACCCAATGGCGCGGGGGACAGCTTCATGGCCGGGTTGCTCTCCGGCATCGCTGAAGGGTTGGAATTAAAAGACGCCGTGCTGCGCGGATCGGCCTGCGCGTCCATCGTTGTCGCCAAACCCGGCTGCGCGCCAGCCATGCCGACGCACGATCAACTGGCCGCATTTCTGGCCGAACACCCCGGCCCAACGAAAGGCTAACCCCATGCATATCGCCCCTTTTGACAATCAAAACAAACCCATCGTGGATGCGGGCGACAGCCTTGTCCCGCTGAATTACTTCAATATCGTCAAGCTGAAAAAGGGCGAAAGCTTTGGCTATGCGGTGCCCGGTTTTGAAACCTGCATTGCCCCTGCCACGGGCCTGTTGGATGTCTCAACCGGCGGGTTCGAGGCGAAAAACCTTGGTGGCCGCGGTGTCGATGTCTGGGATGGCGAGCCCGAAGGCGTCTATGTCCCCAGCGGACAAGAGGCGCGTTTTACCTGCCTGTCAGACAGCGCCGAGGTCTTTGTCGCGGGCGCAAAGTTTGATGAGGTCTTGGAACCTTTTGCCGTGCGCGCTGATGAGATCGATCTGGTACAATACGGATCAGACGACACCAAGACACACCGCAAGATCAAACATATCCTCGGCGCCAATCAACACGAACGCGTGGGGCGCTTGCTGGTGTCTGAGCTGTTCACCGTCGGTGCGGGCGGGTGGTCCGGGTTTCCGAGCCACAAGCACGACACGGACCGCCTGCCGGATGAGACACGCCATGACGAAACCTACAACTTTCGCTTCAAACCCAACTATGGGTCCGGCCTCCAGATGCTGCAGCGGGAAGATAATGAACCGGGCGACGCGTATCATATCGTCGACGGCTCGACGATCTGCATCGACAAGGGCTACCACCCGTGCTGCGTGCTGCCGGGCTATGAAATGTACTATTTCACGATCCTTGGCGGCCTCAGCCAACGCAGCCTGAAACAGTATTTCCAGCCCACCCATGCAGAGCAATTGCACACGATCCCCGGCATCATGGATATGGTGGCAAAGTTCAAATGACACTCGCAACCCTTACGGATGTCCTGCGCCCAGCCTTGCGCGATGGCTATGCTGTCGGTGGCCTCGTGACCCTTGGCTGGGAAGACATGCGCGCCTACGTTCACGCCGCCGAAGCCGAGGGGCTGCCGGTGATCCTGCAGGCGGGACCATCTTGTCGCAAACACACACCGCTGCCCGTTTTGGGTAAGATGTTCCGCCATCTTGCCGATAGCGTGTCTGTTCCCGTTGTCGCCCATCTTGATCATGGCTACACCTTTGATGAGTGTCGCGAAGCGCTGGATAGTGGCTTTACCTCGCTGATGTTTGACGGCTCGCGACTGAGCCTGTCCGAAAACATCGACCAGACCGCGCGCATTGCTGAGATCGCCCATGCGGCGGATATCTCCTGCGAAGGGGAGATTGGTTTCGTGGGCTACGCGCAGGGCGAAAACTCGCAAGGCACCGACCCGGAGGAAGCCGCCAAATTTGCGAGGGACAGCGGTGTCGATGCGATGGCCATATCGGTGGGCAATGTGCATTTGCAGCAAAATCAGGAAGGCGGTCTTGATGAAGCGCGCATCCGCGCCATCGAAGCCGCAACTGACGTGCCATTGGTGATCCATGGTGGCTCAGGCGTGCCACCCGCACAGCGCAGCGCCTTGGCCCGGAACTCCAGCATCTGCAAATTCAACATCGGAACCGAGCTGCGGATGGTCTTTGGACAGGCGCTTCGAGACGCCGTTGCCAGCGATCCCGACCGTTTTGACCGGGTGCAGATCCTGAGCGATGTGGAGGCACCTATCGTGACCGCAGCACGCTCTGTTTTGCGTGCAATTGGGCCGGTTTGAAGCTCTAGTAAGGGGAAAAATATGATCTCAATCGGTTTATTGGGCTGTGGACGCATCGGTCAGGTCCATGCTGGCAGCATCGCGCGGATGGAGAATGCGCGCCTTGTTGCCGTGGCGGATGCACTGCCGGAGGCGGCGCAACAGCTTTGTAATAGTTCTGGCGCGGAAATACGGACAGCAGATGATATCATCGGGGCGAGTGATATTGATGCCGTCATCGTCGCCACACCGACCACGCTGCATTACGATCAGATTCATGCATTGGCATCCGCTGGCAAGGCCATTTTTTGCGAAAAGCCGATTGATTTGTCCTCGGACCGTGCCGCGGAATGTATGGCGATTGTTACCAAGGCCGGCGTGCCCTTCATGACCGCTTTCAACCGGCGGTTTGATCCGCATTTCGCGCATCTTCAGGCGCAGCTGGCGGACGGGGCGATTGGCGATGCGGAACTCCTCGTGATCACGTCGCGGGACCCGTCGCCCCCCCCTTTGTCCTACATCCGGCAATCCGGCGGGCTGTTCCGGGATATGATGATCCATGATTTTGACATGGCGCGCTTTATTCTTGGTGAGGACCCGGTCGAAATTTACGCCGCTGGCGCCTGCCTTGTTGATCCTGATATCGGGGCCAACGGTGATATTGACAGCGCCATGGTGACGCTCAAGACGGCGTCGGGCAAGCTGTGTCAGATCAACAATTCACGCCGCGCGACCTACGGCTATGATCAGCGGGTCGAAGTGCATGGATCAAAGGGCATGTTGCAGGTGTCAAATCAGGTTGAAAATCTGGTGACACGCGCCGGTCCTGCTGGCTTCGCCTCCGCCCCAAATCAGCTGTTTTTCCTTGAACGGTATGAAGCGGCTTACCTTGCCGAACTCAGCAGTTTTGTTGACTGCCTGAATGCTGGCACCGCACCCTTGCCCTCCATTGCAGACGGCGTTGCGGCGCAACGCATGGCGGATGCGGCAGCGCTGTCCTTTTCAACCGGGAAGCCTGTCAAACTGACGGTTTCATAGATCCGGTGATTTGACAGGGATTCCCCCGGCAAAAAACCCTTTTTTTCAGTTCTGTAGGTGAGTTTCATAGCGCAAAGCCGCGTGCAAATCGCCAGCCAATTCGAGCGTTGCAGCTTCACGCGCAGCATCATCTGTCAGACGTAACAGGTAAGAAGGGTGCCAGGTGATCAGCACCGAAATCCCCGCCTGACCGATTTCAATTCTGCCACGCCGCGCTGAAATCGCTTTGCCCGAACCGGTCAACGCAGCAGCCGCAGTAGCACCCATGGCCACCACCAGATCGGGCGCAACCTGCCGCAGTTCAGCGTCCAGCCACCACTTGCAATGGGCGACCTCGCCCTGATTGGGGCGCTGGTGGATACGTTTGCGCCCGCGCGGCACAAATTTGAAATGTTTCACGGCATTGGTGATGAAAACCTGCCCTCTGTCCAACCCGACATCAGCCGCGATCCGGTCAAAAAGCTGACCCGCAGGTCCTACAAAGGGCCGCCCGATCAGATCCTCTTGATCACCCGGCTGCTCACCGACAATCATCAGCCGCGCATCAATCGGACCCTCGCCGGGAACCGCTTGCGTCGCGGTTTTGTGCAACGGGCAACGCGTGCAACCAGCGATGGCCTGAGGCAGCGATCCCGGCGGGCCGTCCCAAACACTTTCGTAGCTTGCCTGCTGCGCCTGAATAGCCCCAATGCGCGCGGGCGGCAAAGTGGGCGCGGCCAAGGCCATCTGACGCGCCCTTTCCGGGGCGGTGGCGATCAGGTCCGGAATAGCCGCAGCCTCAGGCATGTTTTTCCAATATTTCTTGGGCATTTCTGATTGCATTGCCCGCACCTTGAGCCGGGCAGGGTTAAAGATGTTCCGAAAATACGTAACCCAGAGCGTTTCGCTTGCATCTGCGGGAAGCTCCGGTTTGGGCTGGTCTTCAGCAAAGCGCATATTCCCGTTCTCAAAAAAGACCGACACATCCGGTGTCAGAATGCGCCAATCCATATCCGCGAAACGTCTCGCAAAAAACTGCGCGGTGGGTTCAATGGTATGATGCGTTGGCTCAAACCAAGCGGCAAAGGACCGTCTGTTGTCCTCAGGCGCGCTGATTTCCCGGAACCGCACAAAGGCTTTCATCTTGTGCTGGCAGCGGCGCACGTTTTTTTCCATGGCTCTGAGCTTCGCCAGCTGCGCGTCACCCCGATCCGTCATCAGGTGCGGCGTGTCTTTCAACCGCCACAAAAACGCGTAAAGCCGCGCAAATCGGGATGGATCGCTATGCCAGACGATGGTATTGGCCATTGAGACAAAAGACCGCGGTACAGTCGCGGTTCCCGGCACAAAGGTCGGCACCAGCGTCTCGAAAAGGCCCGGTTCGGTTGTGCTGTCGCCCCATGTGATCTGCTCGGGCGGTATGTGCGCGTTTAAAAACCCGCGTGCAGCGTCGCGCCATGCCTGTGCTGTTCCAATGCGTGGCAAGGTGACATGGGGCACGTCAGAACAGGCTCATCTGCTGCGGTGGCGGCGTAAAACGCGCGCGTAGCGTGTCGCTCTCGAGCAATCCGTGCGGTGTCCACCCGAGTGCCGTGATGAAGGGCTGCGCCTTTTTCATCGACGCCCCCATCCGCGCCAGATCTTCGTAGCGCAGCGTGCGGTGGCGGCGGGTTGAGAGAATACGTCCAACGGTTTTCGTGCCAAAACCCGGAATGCGCAGCAGCAAGTCACGACTGGCCGTATTCACATCCAAGGGAAACAGCCCACGATGGGCCAGCGCCCAAGCCAGTTTAGGATCGATATCCAGATCCAGATTACCATCTTTGCGGTGACCCGTGATTTCCTCCAGATCAAACCCATAAAATCGTAACAGCCAATCGGCCTGATAAAGCCTGTGTTCGCGCTGCAGCGGAGGGCTGATCAGCGGCAGTTTGGCGGAGGCATCCGGGATCGGCGAAAAGGCGGAATAATAGACGCGTTTCAGCTTGTAGCTCGAATAAAGCCGCGTTGATTGGCCCAAAACAGTGCTGTCCGTGGCATCATCCGCGCCAATAATCATTTGTGTGGACTGCCCGGCGGGCGCGAATCGTGGCGGGCGCCGCCCTGTATGAGTGCGATCCTTGGCAGCCTCTTTGCGCAGGCGCACATCCGCCATGGCCCGCCTGATCTGCTCGGGGCTTTTTTCGGGCGCATGTTGTCTGACCGCGGCATCTGTGGGCATTTCGACGTTGATCGACAGGCGATCCGCCAGCAGGCCAGCCTCTTCAATCAGTTCCGGTGCGGCGTCGGGGATCGTCTTGAGATGGATGTAGCCGCGAAAGTTCTCTTCCTTGCGCAGCTTACGCGCGATTTGCACCATATCGGACATCGTCGCGTCGGGCGAGCGGATGATCCCGGAAGACAGGAACAACCCCTCAATATAATTGCGACGGTAAAATTCGATGGTCAGTTTCACCACCTCATCCACGGAAAACCGCGCGCGCGCGACATTGGATGAGGCGCGATTGATGCAATACGTGCAGTCGTAAATACAGAAATTGGTCATCAGTATTTTCAACAGGCTGATACACCGGCCATCCGGCGCATAGGCATGGCAGATACCGCTGCCTTCATTCGACCCAAGGCTTTTACCGCCCCGCGAATCGCGTTTGGTGGATCCGGATGACGCGCAGGACGCATCATATTTTGCCGCATCGCTGAGAATCGCCAGCTTTTGTTCCAGTGTCAACTTTGCCATTTGTTCTTTATATGTTCTCACTCCCCTCCCCGCAATGCGGTTTTCTCACCTGCGACAAACCGGCAGCCGGGCGGCATAGGTGAATCCCCTATCGCGCCGCCCTTTTGCGCAGGCCATGCGCGTCATGTGTCACAAACCCCACGACCATGTGAAACCATGTCACCGGATCGTTTGATGACAGCGCAGCATCGCACGCCTTAAGTGGCCGTCATGGAACTTTTATTTGCATATGGAGCGGGTCTGCTGACCCTGATCAACCCCTGCGTCGTGCCGGTCTTGCCCATCGTCATCGCCAGCGCCTTTCAGTCCAGCCGTTTTGGGCCGGTCGCCCTGTCAGGAGGGTTGAGCCTGTCGTTCGTGACCTTGGGCGTGGGCGTCACGGCCTTTGGACAGGCGCTTGGGGTCGACATCGATACGATCTCAAAGATCGGGGCTGGGTTGATGGTGCTATTCGGTCTTGCGCTGCTGGTGCCACAGGCCGGGGCGGTCATGGCTGGGGCCACGGCGGGCCTGTCGTCGCAGGCTGATGCACGCATCGACACGCTGGATCGCGGCGGACTGCGCGGGCAATTTCTCGGCGGGTTGCTGCTCGGCGCGGTGTGGAGCCCTTGCATCGGTCCAACGCTGGGGGGTGCCATCTCGCTTGCGTCACAGGGTGAAGGGTTGCTGCGCGCGACCACCATCATGGTGTTCTTTGCCGCCGGTGTTTCGACCCTGATCCTTGGCCTTGCCTACGGCACACGCGGTGCTGTTGGGCGCTATAATACACAACTGCGCGCCCTTGCGTTGCGCAGCCGACCCATTCTAGGCGTGGCATTCGTCGCCGTTGGACTGGGCCTTTTGTTCAACGTGCACCACATGATCGAAGCCTGGATGATCGGCGTTCTGCCAGCTTGGCTGATCGACCTTTCCGTTTCACTGTAAAAACAACCTTAGGAGACCAACATGGATCGTCGTCATTTTCTTTTTCTGACCGCAGGGGCCGTTGCGCTGCCGTTTGCCGCAAATGCTGCCCCGCTTGCCTATAAGCCGGGTCTCGTAGAAAAGCACCTGAAGGCCGGAGACACCGTATTTCTGGATTTCAAAGCCAGCTGGTGCAGCACCTGCGCGGCACAAGAGCGGGTCATCAATGCGCTGAAAGCGGAAAACCCCGAATACGAGGCCAAAATCACCTTCATCGACGTGGATTGGGATGACCACGGCAAATCGGATCTGGTCAAACGTATGAACATCCCGCGCCGCTCAACGCTTGTGGTGCTGAAAGGTGATCAGGAGGTGGGGCGCATCGTGGCGCAGACCGGCACATCACAGATCAAGGCCTTGATGGATTCCGCTTTGGGCGCAGCCACTGCCTGACCTGAACACACGGCACAAAAAAAGCCTCGGCCAGAGGGAAACGGTGAAACACAATTTCTCCTCTGGCCGAAGCTGTTGAAAACCAAACCTACAACTGGTTAGAAATCGAGGTTCTCGACGCTTAGTGCGTTTTGCTGAATGAACTCGCGGCGGGGTTCGACAACATCGCCCATGAGTTTGGTAAAGAGATCGTCCGCCTCGGCCATATCGTCGACCTTGACCTGCAACAGTGTGCGCGCGTCGGGGTCCAGTGTGGTTTCCCATAGCTGGTCCGGGTTCATTTCACCCAAACCCTTGTAGCGTTGCAGGGATAGCCCTTTTTCGCCTTCTTGCAGAATGGCATTCAACAGGTCCATCGGACCATGGATCAATTGTGTCCGATCCTTGCGCACCAATGTCGCGGGCAGGTTATAGACCTCCTGCAGGTGCTCTGTGAAGGAACCACTGCGGCTGGCTTCACCGCCGCGCAGGATGCGCCCGTCCAGTGTGCGAACTTCTTCAACTCCGCGCAGGATACGCGCCAGACGGATGCCGTGATCCTGCGTGATGCGCCCTTGCCAGCCCCGTTCGTATTCAAGCGCAATGAGGTTCAGCCGTGCCGCGACCTTGTCCGCCACGCCCTGCAGGTCTGCATCCACGGCACCGGGTGTAAAGGCACCCGCAATCGCGGCCTGTTCCAAAATGTGGCGCGGGTAATGTGTCGGGAAAGCGTCAAGCACACGGCGCATCTGGCGGGCCAGTTCAACCACGCGGGCGAGGTCTGCACCGGAGATTTCTTCGTTATTGCCCTGACGCAGCATCGCGCCATCAATCCCCTGCTGGACCAGGTATTCCTCCATCGCGGCCTCATCCTTGAGGTAGACCTCGGACTTGCCACGGCTGACTTTATAAAGCGGCGGCTGCGCGATATAGAGGTGCCCCTGTTCGATCAACTGCGGCATCTGCCGGTAAAAGAAGGTCAGCAGCAACGTCCGGATATGCGCGCCATCCACGTCAGCGTCCGTCATGATGACGATCTTGTGGTAGCGCAATTTGTCGATGTTGAACTCGTCGCGACCGATCCCTGTGCCAAGCGCCATCACGAGGTTGCCAATCTCCTGACTGCCCAGCATCCGGTCAAAGCGCGCACGTTCCACGTTCAGGATTTTACCCTTCAGCGGCAGGATCGCCTGCGTCTGGCGGTCGCGGCCTGTCTGCGCAGAACCTCCAGCTGAGTCCCCCTCAACAAGGAAAACTTCGGTTTTGGAGGGGTCCTTTTCGGAACAATCCTTGAGCTTTCCGGCCAGAAAGTTCACATCCATCGCCGTTTTGCGACGCGTGAGGTCACGTGCCTTGCGGGCCGCTTCGCGCGCGTGCGCCGCTTCAATGATCTTGCCCACGACGATCTTGGCCTCGCTGGGGTTCTCTTCGAACCATTCAGCCAGCTTTTCGTTGACCAGTCCCTCGACGGCGGGGCGCACTTCGGAGGACACAAGCTTGTCCTTGGTCTGCGACGAGAACTTGGGATCAGGCACCTTGACCGACAGCACGCAGGTCAACCCCTCGCGCGCATCATCGCCGGTAAAGCTGACCTTTTCCTTGCGCGCGATACCCGAGGACTGCGCATAATTGTTGATCGTGCGTGTCAGCGCCCCGCGAAAGCCCGCCATATGGGTGCCACCGTCGCGTTGCGGGATGTTGTTCGTAAACGGCAGGACGTTTTCGTGATAGCTGTCGTTCCACCACATGGCGACTTCGACGCCGATGTCGTCTTTTTCACCGGTGATGAAAATCGGCTCCGGCATGACCGAAGATTTCGAGCGATCGAGGTATTTGACGAATTCCTTGACGCCACCCTCGTAAAACAGCTCAGACCGCAGTTCTTCTGCAGGGCGTTCATCGATCAGAATAATCCGCACACCGGAATTCAGAAAGGCCAGTTCGCGCAGGCGCTTTTCCAGCGTCTCAAACGAATATTCGAGATTTGAAAACGTATCGGTCGAAGCCATGAACCGGACCTCGGTGCCTGTGCGGTCGGTGTCGCCGACAACCTTGAGGTGGTCGACGGTGAACCCCCCTTCAAAGCGGGCCACATGCTCTTTTCCCTCGCGCCAGATGCGCAGCTCCAGCCAGTCAGACAGCGCGTTCACAACCGACACGCCAACGCCATGCAGACCCCCGGATACTTTATACGAGTTGCTGTCAAACTTCCCGCCAGCATGCAGTTGCGTCATGATAACTTCGGCTGCGGAAACGCCTTCTTCTTCGTGGATACCCACGGGAATACCGCGCCCATTGTCAGAGACCGAAATCGAACTGTCCGCATGAATTTTAACGGTCACAGCGTCCGCATGCCCCGCCAAAGCTTCGTCGATCCCGTTATCAACGACCTCATAAACCATATGGTGCAAGCCGGAGCCATCGTCGGTATCCCCAATGTACATGCCGGGGCGTTTTCGGACGGCTTCTAACCCCTTGAGAACCTTGATGGAATTTGCACCATATTCTTCGGGGGCTTGCTCGTTTTCGGACATGTCATCATACCTTCGTATTTTAACAAAGGTATACGGTTTTTCTGACGGGTTGTCACGTCGCAGACACAATATTTTGTGTCATAATACCGGGATCAACACACCCACCAGAATAAGCAACACGCCAGAGATGATATTGATCCGTTCCAGTGTCCGAGGCCGTGTTATGATGCTGCGGATGCGCCCGACGCAGGCCGCCAATATCAGATTGCCAATCAGCGGAATACACACCGACGCGGCGATGATGACAGTGACATCAACAGCCGTTACATCGCGCAAATCAAAAAAACCGGGCAGTACGCCCATGTAGAACAAGACGGCCTTGGGATTGCCGAGGATGGCAATGACACCTGCGGCAAAGCCTGCCGGAACGCCGGGTTTGGTCAGTCGGCTGTCAGCGCTGATGGATTGCCGCGCGTGCCGGATCAGCGCGATGCCCATCACGATGAACACGCCGCAAGCTACCCACCGCAGCACCGCCATGAACACGTCGAAAACCGATAAGATCCATGAAATGCCCAGCACCGCCACCAAAGGCCAGAGGATGTCCCCCACGGCGACGCCAAATGCCAGCGGCCAGGCTGCTGCAAACCCGCCGGACAGTGCACGCGCCATGAGTGCCAGCCAAACCGGCCCCGGCGTGAGAAACAAAATGACCAGCGCGCCTGCGTATAGCAGCAGGTCGGGAATAGAGATCGTCATCCCGGCCTCACGGTAGAGGCGCCGTCGGTATCGATGATCTCAAAATACTGCGCATCATCGCCTAGCGTATCAAACAGGCTCTTTTCGGTGCCCGTCATCCAGGCCTGCGCGCCGAGTGCCGTGATTTCGTCATATAGGGCTGCGCGCCTGTCAGCGTCCAGATGGGCGGCAACCTCATCCAGCAACAGCAAAGGTGCTGCGCCGGACTCCTGTGCCAGCGCACGGGCATTTGCGAGGATCAGAGACACCAGCAAGGCTTTCTGTTCCCCTGTAGAGCAATCCTTGGCCGCCACGCCCTTGGCGCGGTATGTGCCAATCAGGTCTGCGCGATGCGGACCAATCAGCGTACGCCCTGCGGCAAGATCCCGACTGCGGCTGTCGGCAAAAGCGTCGCGTAACGTGGATTCTCCTTCCGGCAGGGGCGCTTCATTGTGGATCAGCTCAAGCTCAGCGGCAGGGAAAGCGGTTGTCGCATCCAGTTGCGCTGCCGCCAGTTGGCGAAGGGCCATCCGCCGGTTTTGGTCAATCACCACGCCTGCCTGCGCCATTTGGACCTCAAGCGCCTGATACCAGGACGGCTCCCGAACCATGTTCTTGAGCAAACGGTTGCGCTCCCGCATCGCCTTTTCATACGCCAGCGTTGCATCCGCATGGCCGGGTTCGAAACTCAGCGTCATGCGATCCAGAAAGCGCCTACGCCCCTCCGCCCCTTCGATCCAAAGCCGGTCCATGGAGGGGATCAGCCATAATACCCGCGACACGCGCCCCAAGGCGGTCTGTGCGGCGGTTTTGCTGTTGATTTTGACCTGACGTGCGGCCCCTTCTTCGGACCATGTCTCAATCTCTTGTGATTGGCCCAGCGACGTTACTTGCGCTGAGACCTTCCAGCCCAATGCCTCCGGCCGCCGGGTCATGTCCTGCGCACTGGCGCGGCGCAGACCTCTGCCGGGGGATAGAAGAGAAACCGCCTCAAGGACATTCGTCTTGCCCGCACCATTCGGCCCAAAGAGCGCGACAGGCCGCGCGTCTACCATCAGACGTGCCACCCGATGCGATCTGAAGTGCGAGATCATCAGTTCGGTCAGATGCAGGGCCACGAGACGCCCCCCAGCCTGTTCGTGGCTATCCCGGCCAAGGAGAACAAGGGCAAGACATCAGACGCGCATCGGCATGACGACATAAACGGCAGACAGATCGTTGCCCTCCCGCATCAATGTCGGATCACCTGATGAATTGAACAGAAAGACAGCATTTTCGCGATCAACCTGACTGGCAATTTCCAGCAGGTATTTCGCGTTAAACCCGATCTCCAGCCGTTCATCGGCGTAAGCCACGGCCAGTTCCTCTTCGGCGGCACCACTGTCTGGCGCGTTAACGGAAAGGACCAGCCGGTCTTCGTCCAACTGCAGCTTGACCGCCCGCGAGCGTTCAGAACTTACCGTCGCCACCCGGTCCACGGCACGGGCAAAATCCGCCGCATCCACTTCAAGCTTGCGCGTGTTGCCCTGCGGAATGACCCGCGTGTAATCAGGGAAGGTCCCGTCGATCACCTTGGACGTCAGGGTAATGTCGGGCGTTGCAAAGCGCACTTTGGTTTCCGACACAGAGACCGCAATCGTCATTTCGTCGTTGTCGAGCAGTTTGCGCAACTCTCCGACCGTTTTGCGCGGGACGATCACGCCCGGCATATCGTTGGCGTCCTCTGGCAGGTCCGCATCAATGCGCGCCAGCCTGTGTCCGTCGGTTGCCACGCAGCGCAAAACACGCCCGCCCTCCGCATCAGCTACATGCATGTAGACGCCATTCAGATAGTACCGCGTCTCTTCGGTAGAGATCGCAAACTTCGACTTGTCAAAAAGACGCCGCAGCACAGGTGCTTTTGCGGAAAAATTCGACTGATACTCAGACGTGGCCATCACTGGGAAGTCTTCTTTGGGCAGTGTCGCCAGCGAAAAGTTTGACCGTCCGGCCTCAACCGTCAGGCGGCCCGTTGCGCTATCGGCGGTCAACGTCACAAGTGCGCCATCCGGCAACTTGCGCACGATCTCGTGCAATGTCGTCGCGGAAACGGTCGTCGCGCCTGCGCGTTCCACCTGTGCGGGCGCCTTGTCGACAACTTCGATGTCAAGGTCGGTGGCGCGAAAGCTGACGTCGCTGCCTTCGGCTTCGATCAGCACATTGGCCAGAATCGGGATAGTGTTGCGCCGCTCCACAACCGACTGTGCCTGAGACACCGCTTTGAGCAGGGCCGCGCGTTCGATGCTGATTTTCATTGTGCCAGTTCCTAATCCACAGTCGGGACAGGTAAATTACCCTGTTTGGCCGACTTCACAAGCGTTTTGTGAATTTGTCGTAGGATAAGCACGGGGCGTCAAGGTCTGCAGGCCAGATGAGGGCGCGCAGACCTCTTTTTCGTCACTCTTCGAGGGCGCGGCGCAGCAATTCGAGGTCTTCGGCGATCTGACCGTCCTGAATCTTGAGCTCTTCGATGCGTTTTACGCCGTGCATGACCGTCGTGTGATCGCGCCCGCCAAAGCGGCGACCGATCTCAGGCAAGGACCGCGACGTCATCTTTTTGCTCAGATACATCGCAACCTGCCGGGGCCGCGCATAAGACCGCAACCGCTTGGGCCCGATCATGTCCGACAGGCGGATGTTGTAATGATCCGAGACTTTGCGCTGGATTTCCTCGACGGTGATCTTGCGCTCCGATGCGCGCAGCACGTCAGACAGGCAATCCTGCGTCAGTTCCATGTCGATCTCACGACCTACGAGCGATGCAAAGGCACAGAGCCGTGTCAGCGCGCCTTCAAGCACCCGCACATTCGTCGAAATCCGATGCGCAAGGAACTCCAGCACCCCATCCGATATATCAAGGCCGGGGTAGTTTTTGCGTTGCTGTTCCACCTTGCTTTGCAGAATGCCAAGCCGCAATTCGTAGTCTGTCGGGTGCAGATCGACCACAAGCCCACATTGAAGGCGTGATTTCACCCGCTCTTCCATGTCCTTGATTTCACCCGGCGCGCGGTCGCCCGAGATAATGATCTGTTTGTTCTGATCCACCAACGCGTTGAACGTGTGAAAGAACTCTTCCTGCGTGCTGCCTTTGCCCGCGATAAACTGGACATCATCCACCATCAGCACATCAACGGATCGGAATATTTCCTTGAAATCCATCATTTTACGGTCCCGCAGCGCTTGCACAAAGCGGTACATGAACTGTTCGGCGGACAGATAAAGCACGTTTATTTCGGGTCTGCGCAAACGCAAATCATGCGCAATAGCATGCATCAGGTGGGTTTTACCCAACCCAACGCCGCCATAAAGAAACAAAGGGTTGAACGTAACGGGCCCGCCTTCGGCAACGCGCTTTGCGGCGGCATGGGCCAATTCATTTGGCTTGCCGACAATGAAATTATCAAATGTGAACCGCGCATCCAGCGGCGCAGTGCTCAACCCGCTGCGCGGCGTTTTTGGAGCCGCACCACGGGGGGCGTTCGACTGTCCGGTCCGCGGAGGCGTTGCCGTGGAGTTCACATGCGAGGGCACCGCAAAGCGCAAGCGCCGCACAGTGGGGTTCTCCTGTCGCACTTCATGCAGGATCAAATCTGCGAAATTCTGGCTGACATAGTTTCCCAGAAAGTTTGTCGGCACATCGAAGGTTGCAACCCCGTCCTGCGTGTTCCCGAATTCAATCGGCTCGATCCAATTTTTATAATTGTTCTGACCCACCGTCTTGAGCAGTCTCTGCCTTAACTGACCCCATTGTTCTTTCGTCATCTTCGACCTGCGTTCCTTAAGCTTTGCTACACCACAGCCTTTCACCGAAAGACCGGTCCCCACACACCACTCGCCGCCCAAAGCTCCGCCATTCCCTTCC